>JANSXW010000247.1 GCA_024742755.1 bacterium
ATCGTAGTAGCGGAGCCCTTCTGCCAGGTCTTCAGCCCAGCAGATCGTACTCAGCGTATCGTCATCTGTATTCAGTTGCCCGTCGATGTACTGTACATCCTGTGTGCGCACAGCGAAGTCGGTATCGTCCGGACAGTCAATCTCAGGTACTATCGGCAGTATGAGCGACAGGCTGGTGAAGCAATCTTCAGACAGCGCATCCACCACATTCAGGTCCACTACTTCGGAAGAAGTCGCGTCTACCGGAATTTCGAATACC
The DNA here is from genome assembly GCA_024742755.1 of bacterium. GTDB lineage: Bacteria > Bacteroidota > Bacteroidia > Chitinophagales > Saprospiraceae > Phaeodactylibacter. The sequence goes on from JANSXW010000247.1 coordinate 260, forward strand.
TGTGAAGGCACATTGTAAATACCTTCGAAAGTGCTGCCTGCGAAGTCGATCGCCCAGGTACCCGTTGAAGGTATGCCATTCTCATCCAGTGCGGCTACCAGTACCTGGAAGACAAAGATGTCGTCTTCAGGCGCTGCTGTACCCATGTCATCACACTCGATATTGAAAGCAGATGCAGAAACAATGTCACAAGGACGCTGAGCACATTCAACTGGTGCTTCTACAAACACACCCGAGCTACACAGGGCATTCCCGGCATTGGATATGGTGAAGTCCAGGTCCGTACCTACCGGGTATGGCCCAAAGGTATAGGTAGTGCCGTATTCACCGCTCAGGTTATCAAAGTCTGCCGTCCAGCTGCCGTCCGCATCGTCACCGGTAACCGTAATGGTGAAGGTGAAGGTGTCATCAGCAGGGTCAGTAGTACCGTTGTTGTCGCAGGATTCGATTGCCGCATCAGCGGAGATGGTGCACGGTGCAACGGAGCATGGTACCGGAGGCGCAACCTCTACCGTTACCTGGCAATCAGGGTTGCTAATATCCCGGAAGGTAATGCTGACCGGCCCGTCTGCAATCAGGCTGCCCAGATTGAATACGGCAGGCATTCCTATCATGCCGAACTGAATTGGCATACCCGATTCATCCAGCGCAATCCAGCTATTGCTGATATCCGCTCCCGTCACCAGTGCGGTGAAGCTAAAGGTATCATCACTGCTGTCTCCCGGTGTACCGTTGTCATCACAAGTCACATCTGAGATGGCTGCTTCGATATCACAGGCTTCAGAGCAAGGCGGTGGTGCAGTGACCAGTACGGTGAGCACACAGTTGTCATTCGCGTCCGGCACAACATCGAAGGTCGTGTTGCCGTCTGCGATGAGGTATGGGCCAAAGCTGATGGTATCGCCGAAGTTACCCGTAGTACCCTCGTCTGCAGTCCAGGTATCGCCAACGTGCGTACCGTGGATGATCAGGTCGAAGGTATAGGTATCGTCGGTTGGGTCATTTGGCGTGCCTTCGTCGTTGCACTCCATATTCAGCACATCTGCTGTCAGGTTGCAATCGTTGGTGCAGTTGGGCACCGTCACTTCAAAGACATCTGCGCAAGCAGCCTCGTCGTTATCCGTAACCGTAAAGGTCAGTACATCACCGATATCAGCTGCGCTGTAAGGGCCAAAGGTAACCGTATCACCGTAGATGCCCGTGGTACCATCGTTGGCCGTCCAGCCTGTACCTGCACCTGCATTGGTCACGAGGACCTCGAAGGTAAAGGTATCGTCATCGCCATCACCTGGTGTGCCGTTGTCGTTGCACAGTTCTGAGCCTGCGATCAGCTCAGCAGTGATTTCACATGGTTCTTCCGGTGAGCATTCTCCGGTAGCCTGTACGATGATGTCGTTCACCACACAGCTGCTGTTATTCAGGTCTGCCAGGCCAGAGATCAAGGTGTTCTCATCTGCCGGGATGCCGGTGATCAGAATCGTACCATAAGGCTCTGTGAAGACCTGCCCGTTAATGGAAGCCGTCCAGAATTGTCCGGTCTCATTGACAGGGGTAACGGTCAGTTCGAAGCTGTACGTATCGTCACTTGGGTCAGTAGTGCCATTGAAGTCACATACCGGATCCGCAGCGACCACCTCGATGAGGCATTCGTCAGAGCATTCACCGGTAGCCGGGACAGTGATGTCATCGGCAGTGCAGTCGGCCTCGCCAACTACCGAGATATTGGTGATGATGGCGTCTTCGTCTGCCGGGATGCCGGTAATGGTCAGCGTACCAAATGGCTCGGTATACGTGGTACCGTTTACCGTGGCTGTAAATTCAGTTGCTGATGTGTTGATTGCCGTGACGGTCAGCTCAAAGCTGTACGTGTCGTCACTTGGATCCGTAGGTGTGCCGTTGTTGTTGCAAACCGGATCGGAAGTCATAGCGGTCAGCTCACAAGGCAGGTCGGAACATGGTGCCGGTGCCTGCAGAGACAGCGTCTCGTTACAGCTACCATCTCCAGCATCTGCAAAGCGGACATTGACGTTACCACCTGCTATGGAGAATGGCCCGATTTGTACCGGCTGATCGTATGGGAAGTGGCCCACGTAGCTGCCTGTAGGCAGTACCCGGTAGCGCCAGCCGAGGCTTGATGTTGCGCCCTGACTGCTCACTTCCACCGTTGCGTAGTACACGTCATCGGAAGGATCGGCCGATGTACCGTTATCGTCGCATTCAATGCTGAGCAGCTCCGGTGTCACCTCACAGTCAATGCAAGGCGGTGGTGCAGTTACGAGTACGGATGCATTACAGCTTGGATCGTTCGAGTCATTCACCGAAATGGATACCTGACCCATGCTGATCGGGAATGGGCCGAAGGAAGCTGGCATGCCATAGGTACCGCTTGCGCCGCCTGTGCCGTTCCAGGAGTTGCTCGTGTTGCTGCCGTTGACCACCAGGGTCACGTAGAACTGATCGTCGTTGCCATTGAATGGCGTTCCGTTGTTCAGGCAAATGGTGTTCACACTGGTGATGAAGACATTACACTGGTCCGAGCAAGACTCGTCCGGAATGCTCTCCATGATAGTGGCCACGCAATTGCCATCATTCGTATCTGTGAAATTAATCAGGACGTTCGCACCTGGCTGATAAGGGCCGAAGGTGACCACCTGATCGTACCCCCCGGCTGTTGTGCCAGCTGTCGTACCGTTAGCATTCCATCCTGAACCTGTATTGTTGCCACTCACCTGCACATCAATGAAGTAGACATCGTCATTCGGGTTGGATGGGGTACCATTATCATTACAGTATGGCCCCTGAACGATGGTTGCGTTGATGTCGCAGACGTCTGAGCAGGTCGGAGGCGCTACCACAACCACCTGAGCGGTGCAGATACCATCCGCTGCGTCTGTAATATCGAGGGTAACCGTAGGATTAGCAGCGATGCTGAAAGGACCGTAGGAAACCGGTACACCATAGGTGCCTGTGTTGCCCAGGTTGTCCGTCCAGGTTGCTGAAGTATTCACACCGGTTACGATCACTTCGAAGGTGAAGGTATCGTCGCTTGGATCTGAAGGTGTGCCATTATCACTGCACTCGACATTTACAGCCTGAGCAGAAGTGATATCGCAAGCATCTGAACAAGTTTCCGGTGGTGTTACCGTCAGGCTGCCCACACAGTTCGGATCTGCCTGGTCGCTGAAGGTGATCGTCACATCGCCATCCGCAATTGGGAAGGAAATCGTTGTGAAGGTTGCACCGTAAGTACCGGTTGCGCCCGTACTTGCCACCCAGGTATTTCCTGCAGGGTTGTTGGCATCTACTGTGATGGTCGCCGTAAATACATCGTCAGACGGATCTGATGGCGTACCGTTATCATCACACTTCGACAGCACAAGCTCTGGCAGGATACCACACTCCTCGGAGCAGGTTGCCGGCGGATCAAGGGTAACAGAAGCCTGGCAATTCGGGTCGCCAAGGTCGGTAACCGTTACTTCGATTGGGCCATCCGCGATTGCGTATGGGCCTACATTTGCCGCCAGGATTTGACCACCGTTGTAGCTCACGCTCGGTACAACGACCTCGCCATTCACACTTACGGTAAAGCCACCGCTGAGGTTGTTGCCTCCGGCTTTAACTGTAAAGAAGAACAGGTCATCGCTTGGGTCAGATGGCGTACCGTTGTCATCACAGACCGTAGAGGACTGAGTGATTTGGATGGCACAGTCATCGGAACAAGGCTCGGGAGCTTCCACCGCCACCATATCCAGGCAGCCGTTGACATCCTCATCGTTCACCATGATCGTCTGATCACCTACCTGAGCGATGCTGTATGGGCCGAAGGTTACAGGTTCGCCGTAGCTGCCTGATACCTCAGCACCGTTGATCATAGCTGTCCAGGTTGTACCTGCTCCGCCGTTGTTGACCACTTCAAATGTGAAGCTGTACACATCGTCGGTTGGATCTGTGGAGGTACCGTTGTCATCGCAGGTAATATCCGTAACGATTGCTTCGATGTTGCAGTCTACATTGACTTCTACACCGTCGCCGTCGTCTTCGTCACCGTTGTCATCGTCAACGTCACCATCGCCGTCGGTATCTACTCCGTTGTCGGGTGTGGAGTCGATGTCATCCTCGTTCGCTTCAGTCACTTCTGCCAGGTTGATGTAATCACCGGTCAGGTTAACCGTTGCGGTAATGGTCAGGCTCACTGATTCGCCGGCAGCCAGCGTTCCAACATCCCAGTCGCCGGTAGAGGCGTCGTATGCACCGTTACCGGAGTCACTGTTATAGGTGTAGCCAGAAGGCAGTTGGTCCGTCACCACAACGCCGGTAGCTTCACTTGGCCCCTGGTTCACCAGATCAATCTGGAAAGTGACCAGGTCACCCGCTTCTACGTTGCTGCTGCCCAGGATGCTCTTCTCAAGCTCGAGGTCAATGACCACGTCGATCTCTACTTCCGCGTTGTCCTCATCGTCTTCTGACTGATCGCCGTCGTCGTTGTCTGGTGTGGAGTCTACATCGTCTTCGTTGGCGGAAGCCACTTCAGCGATGTTAAAGTAATCTCCATCAGCATTAACGGTTGCCTGGATAACCAGTGTACGCTCAACGCCAGGAGGCGTGTTTGGCACTTGCCAGATACCGGTAGCTGCATCATAGTTGCCTCCTGCAGACTGTACGAAGTTATAGCCGCTTGGCAGGTTATCGCGTACAGTAATACCCGTGGCATTATCTGGCCCTTGGTTGATCAGGGTCAGCGTAAAGGTCACCGTTTCGCCAACGGTTGGGTTCGGGTTGTCTACCACTTTCGTCAACTCAAGGTCAATGAGTTTCTGAACGTTGACAGGCACACCGTCACCGTCGTCTTCATCATCCGGGTCGTTCTGCACGTTGTTATCGCCATCGGTATCCACTCCATTGTCCGGAGTAGAATCAATATCATCTTCGTTCGCATCTACTACTTCCGCTAAGTTAAGGTGGTTGCCACCGAACTTCACTTCCGCAGTAATCAGCAGGGTCACCATCTCACCAGCAGGCAGTGTGCCAATGTTCCACAATCCTGTGTTTGAATTGTAATCGCCCTGGTCCGCTGAGGAGCCCGTGTAGATGTAACCACTTGGCAGCTTGTCTTCAACGACCACACCTGTCGCGGTGCTTGGGCCCTGGTTCACGACCTCAATCGTAAAGGTGATCTCCTCACCAATAACCGGGAACTGATTGTTGATTCGCTTGTCCAGCTCAAGGTCGATGATTGGGTTTGGAGTGGTCTCCGCGCTGTCCTCATCGTCCTCAGACTGGTCGCCGTCGTCGTTGTCTGGTGTGGAGTCTATGTCGTCTTCGTTCGCTCCGCTCACTTCGGCTACGTTGAAGTAGTCGCCTGTGGCGTTTACCGAAGCCGTGATCTCAAGGCTGACGGAGGCGCTGTTTGCCAGATTGCCGATCGTC
>JANSXW010000288.1 GCA_024742755.1 bacterium
ATTCTGCTTCGCTGATCTCTACTTCCTTGATGATCAGCTCCTCGCCGTGAAAATCTAATTCAGACAGTCCAAAATTATCGTCCGTAGGCGTGCCCGGCCCTCCACCGTAACCAATAAGCCAGGTATAATCGTGAAGCTGGGAAAAGCCCACCGTTGGTAAAATGAGTAGAAACAATAAAAAAATCCTATGCATAATGACGTATTTGAAAGCCCCTGCTGTGGTTGCTGACTACAGCAGGGGGGAATATAAAGCCTCGAATTATTTTATTAGCTTTCCAGTGCGCACTGTGCCATCCTGTAGATGGAGCCGGACAATGTAAAGCCCGGACGGCCAGAAACTGGCATCCACTTCACTTTGCCCAAGTGCCCCTTCGATGGCTTGAGTGAGTTGCAGACGCCCATCCATGGAAAACACCTTCAACTGCTCTGCCGGAATTTGCCCTGCCCATACCACCTGAGTGATACCTCTAGCCGGGTTGGGCACGATAGTTAGCTTTGCACTGCTCATCCCTGAAGAATTAGGAAGGGCTTGCAGCCCTTGTTCTCCACTACAGAGCTGTTGGTCGTCAAATGCTAGTGAGCGCTCTTTCATTAAAAGCGACCGGGCAAAGACGACTGCCCGCCCACCTTCTTCCGGGCAGCCATTTGCTATCTGCAGCAGCCTTTCCCGGCTTTCGGGCAAGAAGGCATTTGCGCCGTCCGCGATATGATTCAAATAGATGGCGTTGACCATTTGCTCCTTTTCCGCAAAGGTGTTACCAGGCGCAACCGCATCATTTTCATCAAATAATACAGCGGCAGCTGCTTTACGCAGGCTGTCTGCCTCCTGTTGCAGGCTAACCAGGCTGTCTGTCAGTGCTGACACCCCAGATGCAGCTTCCTGCCTCAAGGCCCATAAAGCCGCTGAATCCTGTGCATTTGATGCAGCGATTAACGCACTGTCTAGCAAAGCCATATCCCATTGGTAAGCAGCGATCTGGTGCTGCGTTTCCAATAGCGCAACGGCAGTCAGGCTGTCTGCCTGCCCTAGGTTACGAATCCCCTGAGCAACGCTTTCCAATTGGCCCAGCGCCTCCCCAGCTTCATCTGACTGAAAATCATCAAATAAATCGTTGGCGGGGAGCGTTTCATAATGCGCGTTGGTTTTATGGTAAAGCTGCTGTTGGCTGCGCCAGTTTAAGGCCGGATCCTGGAAACCGCTTTCCGCAATAACAGAGTCTAAAGATGTAAACCTGACCGGTGGTAAAATTCCGTCTTCACACTCTTCATCGGTGAAGCAACTGGCTGCTTCTGTACCTGTAGGCGTAATTTTAAACCAATCTCCTGGCGACCCATTTGTTACAATAATATTAGCTGGCCATAATCCAAGAGGTAAAGACGGCGTGCTGGGATCTCTTAAATCGTAAATGGAAAGTTCAACAATCTCTAAATCTCCCATATGCCTTGCCCCAGCATCCGAAAAACTCCCCAACCACCTATTTCCTGCATGTTTTTGAGGCCCCGTCACGCCAATAGGGCTGTACCTCAGCCCCGTTTGATGCCCTGTAAGCGTAGATTGACGGAAATGGGAGTTAGTGGAAAGACCATGAAAGTTTACCCCTGTAGTATGCCCCTCAGTGTAATTACAACACAATGTTGTAGTCTCTCCATAGCGGACAGAAATGCCACGAGTGTCCATATCCCCCTGATTGGTATCTTTGAGGGTATTATTAAATACGCCAATATCACGCGTATTCGCTAGGGTAATACCTTCCCGGATTTTTACAAAGTTGATGTCCCCTCCAAAGTTCACTTGATTCCAGGCGATTTGAAAAGCGTTGCTTTCTTCGGCTATAATCCCATTGCCAATATCTTCAAGGCCGACTATATTAAAGGAAACCTCAAGGCTGTTACCCAGCTCTATGGCAGGGGATATATTAGACAGTAGAATGCCCGCCATGCGGTTGTAGGTACTGCCAGTACTGCCTAAGTTTATATTATTGTAACTGATACTGCCCGATATCAGCGATGGGCCGTCAATGACGGCAATCCCAAACTGCCGGAAGCTGATTGTATTACTGTTGATGTTTAACCCGATACCATTAGAAGGGCTATTGACGACGATAGCGTCCTGAACACTTTCAAATTGACTGAGTACGATTGGCAAGGCGCTTTTAGGATTTTGCAAATGCATCCCCCTCTCCATGGCTTCAAACCGATTATAGCTAGCAAATAAATTTGTCCCCCCGAACATTGCAATCCCAATCCCCTCCAGGGGTGGGTTATTGGTAATCGTCACATCGAAGTCTCCAATCATTTGGTAGAACGAAGCCCGCCTGACGTCAATTCCAGACCGGTAGGCCAATATCCCAATTTCCAGGTTTTCAAACCAATTGAGCGGAGCGTGATTATTTGAGGTCCCGTCTGTCCCTATATATAAAATTTTACAATCATAAATGAGTATACCTGCGCGCCCATTAGGGCCTGGCATGGGCAATTGCCCCAGAAAGCCGGGCTTGAGTCCATCAACTGTTTCAAACCTATTGCCTTCTAAGGGCTGCCCGTTCTGTTCCACGGATTCCAAAACGAAGGTTGGAGGCTTATAAATTCCAATATAGTTGTCGAAAAACCGGTTGCCTCTGATATCAATCTCACTATTATTGCCCAGCGAAACTGCGTATTGAGCATCTCTGATTGTACTGCTTAGGCAATTAAGCACTCCATCATCATGTACTTCAATGCCTGCCCACATCTCCGTACAGCCAGATAGGGTAGACTTATAAATTTGCAGTGAGTGAGTCCCAGGAACGCTAATTTTGACACCCGCATCAAAATAGAGGATAGAACCTGGAGAAAAAGCATAACTGGCAAAATCCACCACCGCATCCCCTTCAAAGTACAAAAACTGCGGGGTGGTAGCCGCTTGCGCAGGAGGCAGCAGCCCTTCACTTAATAGTGCACTGAAGTTGCCTCCGGAAAGGGCATAGAATGGCTGGCCATCCGGCAGGCAGGCTTCCTCGGCAAAGCAGTACTTTTCCAAAGACTGGCTGAGCGTCCCCGTAGAGGTGTAGCCGCAAACGGAACCGTCATAGCTTACTGTATAGTTTAGCCCCAGCGTAATAGGCGCCCCTAAAGGCAGTTCTGTTGTTTCATTATAGGTAAAAGTGAAGGTCTTACACATTCCAGAACTGACACTGGCACTTTGGCTGGGCGGTATCACCGATATGCTGGCAGGGCTGGCAAAAGGG
>JANSXW010000155.1 GCA_024742755.1 bacterium
TGCTCATGCCTGAAGAAGCTTGCTCTTCTAAAAGTTGCGCCATCTCTTCGGCGCGGCCCTTGTCTTTCATCTCTTGCCTTTTTCGACAAAGGTCGCGCTTGCCGCAAGCGTAGGCAATACGGGGTTGCTCGGACGTTTACACCTATCCAGCACCAACCGCTCCAGCTACATGTTTCATGCCCTCTCGATCCAGCCACCTGTTTGCCTAGTGCGACTAGACCGAATTATTTGATAGTATTTTCATGCTTAAGCCTTTTGTAGTGCCTGGTCTTTAACTGTCAAATATTTACGGCTCAATCCACTAGTTCATAACCTCTGTGGCATACCGCACTGACCAGTATTTATCCTACAGGCCGCTTAAGCCGCTTTCCAACTTTAACATTTCACCCCATCGCCTGGTGAAATTAACACGAATTTAAAACCCGTTAAGCAGGCATTAAACCCCTTCCGGCCACTAGGGGCGGGCTCGTGAATGGCGTATCTTATGAGAAAGAATCCATCACTTAACCCGACTGTTATGAAACCTCTTCCGTTTTTTCTAGCCCTGATTTTTATGACCACCGCATTTTCCTGCTCTGACCATGCCCGCCTGCAGCGCAAAGAGGACCGCCTCATTGGCGCATGGGAGTTTGACAAGGCTTTCTACCGCAACGATTCGCAAATCTTTCGCGATAACGTCATCGATCAGTTCAACGGGGACATTATCGAATTTTACGAAGATTACACGGCAATTTACGATGACTACAGTGAAGGCATGATTTACCCGGGGGAATGGGAATTGTTCTTTGAGCGCCAATGGGACGGTGATGATGAGGACATTGAGTTCTACCTTGATATGTACTTCTATGACCGTTTCGGACAGGAGTCTTTTGCTTACTTCACTTGCGTGAACCTGATTACCAGAAACAAGCTGCACGTCCGGGCCCGTACCCGACATGGCTGGTACACCTTTAAGTTCCGGAGGCTGTAGGCTTGCTACGCTTTATGGGAAACCTATGCTTACAGCAGCATTCAAGGACGAGCGCCTGCTGACCGTAAAATCCGCCCCCTTGGGCTAACCTAAACCCCAAACCGCGTATGCCGGAACGCCCCCTCCAGCGCCCCCGCAATAAACCCCGGCTGATGCCCATTCACAATGCGCATCTCCAGGCCATGGCGCAGGCAGAGCTCAGCGGCGTATATCTTGGACGTCATGCCGCCGGTGCCCAGCCCGTTGTCGCGCTCCTGTATGAAGGCTTTGACGGCTTCGGTATCGGTGACGTGCTCGATGAGCTCCGCTTCAGGATGGAGGTGGGGGTTTTGGGTGTAGATGCCGTCGATATCAGTGACCAGCATGAGGAGGTCCGCTTCGCTGATGATGGCGACGTAGGCGGAGAGCTTATCGTTGTCGCCAAAGATGATCTCGTCTACAGCTACGGTGTCGTTTTCGTTGATGATGGGGATGTAGCCGAATTCCAGCAGCTTGTGCAGGGTATTCCGGACGTTCTCCCGGGCGGTGTCGTTGTCGAAATCGCGGTAGGTGAGCAGGCATTGGGCCACCTGCAGCCCCAGGCTGCCGAAGACTTCATCAAAAATACGGATGAGCTTGGGCTGACCAATGGCGGCCAGAGCTTGCTTGGACTCAATCTGCGCCGTGCCAACCTGATGGATTTCCGCAAACTGCCGGGCCGTGGCGATGGCACCGGAGGAGACCAGAATGACCTCGTAAGCCTCTCGTATGGAAAGGATTTGCCGGGCCAGGTTTTCAATAGTGGCGTATGAAATGCGGTTGCTGCCGCCCGTCAGCGTAGAGGTGCCGACTTTTATAACGATTTTCTTTTTTTGCTTTTGCTCCATGGGTTCTTCGTGCTACCGTATTTGACCGTTTCCGTATACCATCCATTTGTTGGAGACCAGCTGGCCGACGCTGATCGGGCCCCTTGCGTGCAGCTTTTGGGTGCTGATGGCAATCTCCGCGCCCATCCCCAACTGCCCGCCATCGGTGAAGCGGGTGGAAGCGTTGTGGTAAACGGCTGCACAGTCCACTTCTTCCATAAATGCCCGGGCTTGTTCCTGGTCTTCAGTGACAATCGTGGCGCTGTGCCCGCCGCTGTATTGGTTGGTGAGTATAATGCCCTGCTCCATGCTGTCTACGACTTTCAGGACGATGCGGTGGGACAAAAACTCTTCGTACCACATCGCTTCCGGCACCGTTTGCAGCGCACCGCTTGTACCTGCCCAGCCGTCCTCATCTGCGATCACTTCCAGACCGGATTCGGAAAGGGCACTCGTGAGGCGTTGCAGTTTTTGCTCCAGCTCCGGCCAGCCCCGGTCAATCAGGACTTTGTCCAGGGCATTGCACACACTGATGCGGCTTTTGCCATTTTTAATGATGGACAGCGCCATGTCGTAGTCTGCCGATGCGCCTACGTACAGGAAGTTATTGCCCCGGCCGCTCACAATCACCGGGATATTGCTGTGCTCCCGCACAAAGGCGATCAGTCGTTCCCCGCCGCGCGGGATGATGAGGTCGAAGCGGTAAGGGTTTTCTTTGATGAGCGCCTGAGTGGCGGGACGGTCCAGCGTCAGATAATTAACAAAGCCAGTGTCCACACCTTGCCCTTTCAAAGCCTGATGCCAAAGCTCCGCCAGTATGGTATTGGTGTGCAGGGCTTCCTTGCCGCCTTTCAGCCAGATTTTATTGCCCGCTTTGAAGGCCGTAGCCGCCGCTTCAATGGTCACATCCGGGCGGGACTCGTAGATGATGAGGATTCTGCCGAAAGGCACCGTTTGATTCACCACCCGCATGCCATTGGGGTGATCGAGTTCGTAAAGCGCCTGGCCTACCGGGTCTTGCATAGCCGCTGTTTCCAGGCAGGCATCTGCCATAGCCTTTACCTTAGCAGGCCCCACCTTCAGACGGTCATACATGGACTCATCCGATCCGTCGTAAGCCTTAAGATCCTGCTCATTGGCGGAGATGATGGCCGCTTCCTGTTCTAAAATCAAAGCAGCCAGGGCTTTCAGCACCTGGTCTTTTTGCGCTCTTGTTTCCATGTAGCTATGCCGGTTATTTTGCGGCAAATATAGGTTTTTTCGGGCTGTGGGAGACTGGTCTCACAGCTTTGCAATCCGCATCTCATTGTTTTTAAGGTGGCTCGTTTGCAACATGGGCTCAACCAATTGCTTAATCTGATTGGAAACGGCGTCAATCAGCCGCAGCTTGGCATAGGGCCGAAAGTATACCAGGCTAATTTCCCTGACCGGATAAGGGGAGGTAAAGTCCCGGACCTTTTCCTTCCGTTCCGCCGGCAAGTCCATGCAATAAAGCTCGGGTATTAACGTCAACCCGTTGAGGCTATCTACGATGTTTAACAAGCTATCGAAGGAATTGGGGCTGAAATTCAAGTTGGAATTCATCTTTTTCGAGTTCAGTGCGCAGATATTAATCACCTGATCCGTCAGGCAGTTGCCTTCTTCCAACAGCCATACCTTTTCATCAGCAATATCCTTAGGAGTCATAAACCTCGTATCTGCGCCGGGGGCATCACCGTATACAAGGAGCTTTTCATAATAGAGAATATCTTCCTCAAGCTGTGCTTCGCCCAAAGGCGTAGAGGCCAGCCCCACATCCAACTCACCTTGTTTTAGTTGTTCAATGATATTTTGAGTTGTGATCTCCCGGATATTAAGCTTCAGCAAAGGGTAGGCCTCCATTAGACCGGGCAGTATCCGGTGGAGCAAATTGCTTGCAATGGTCGGAATCACTCCTATGTTCAATTCTCCTTCTATGACACCTCTGACTTCAGAAGCAACCTGCCTCAACCGGTTAATATGCATCAACACTTTTTGCGCTTGATCTATGATGTCACGCCCGCATTCTGTTGTGATCACCGGGTTCGTCTTACGGTCAAATAAGACAATCTCCAACTCCGATTCCAGTTTCCTGACCATGGTGCTTAACGTAGCCTGCGTTACGTAGCAAGCCTCTGCAGCTTTGCTAAAGCTGTTTAGTTTGTCCACCGCAACGATATACTCCAGTTGTTGCAAATTCATGCTTTGTTATTGATGTCATCTATAGTTAGCATAAAAAACATTTCCTTCGTCAATATGGTTTCGTCATGCATCTTTACGCCATCAGGAACAGAATAGTCCTCTTAAAATTAAAGCAGAGTGCGCTCATGCGCCCTTTCAAAAACTTAAACAATCAAAACATTAAACTTATGAAACCATTATTCTTTGCTGTAATATTTCTGCTCAGCGCCCCTGTTTTTGCCCAGGATATGGCAGGTGAATGCCCTTTTGGGCACAGCAGCACCGATAAAACAGCCGTAACAGAAAGACGGGAAGCAATGATGCAGAAAACACCGTCGTCCAATAAAGACTGGTGGCCCAATCAGCTCAATCTTGACGTACTTCGGCAAAACAGCATGAAGTCTAACCCTATGGGACAGGATTTCGATTATATCGAGGCTTTCAACAGCCTGGATTACGATGCGCTCAAAAAGGATATTGAAGCTGTTTTGACGGACTCTAAAGACTGGTGGCCGGCAGACTTCGGCAATTACGGCCCTCTTTTCATCCGTATGGCCTGGCACAGTGCCGGCACTTACCGTTCTGGCGATGGCAGGGGCGGCTCCCGTGCCGGGCAACAGCGTTTTGCGCCCCTTAACAGCTGGCCGGACAACGCCAACCTGGATAAAGCCCGCCGCCTGCTGTGGCCCGTCAAGCAAAAGTACGGCAGCAAAATCTCCTGGGCGGACCTCATGATACTGACCGGCAACGTAGCCCTCGAATCTATGGGTTTTGAAACCATTGGTTTCTCCGGTGGGCGCGAGGATGTCTGGGAGCCGGAGAGCGATGTATACTGGGGAGCTGAAACCGAATGGCTGGACGATGTGCGCCATCAGAACGGTGAACTGGAAAACCCGCTGGCCGCTACTCAGATGGGGCTGATTTATGTAAACCCTGAAGGCCCGGGCGGCAATCCCGACCCGCTGGAGGCAGCCAAAGCCATCCGCGAGACTTTTGCCAGAATGGGCATGAATGACGAGGAGACCACCGCGCTGAATGCCGGAGGACACACCTTTGGCAAAACCCACGGTATGGGGCCTGCTTCTCATGTAGGTGCTGACCCGGAAGCCGCTGGCCTTGAAGAACAAGGCCTTGGCTGGAAAAGTACCTACGGAACAGGCAAAGGAAAAGACGCCATCACCTCAGGCCTGGAAGTGACCTGGACCGGCACCCCGACAGAATGGAACCACGGTTTCTTCAAAATCCTCTTTGGCTACGAGTGGGAGCTGACCAAAAGCCCTGCCGGTGCTCACCAATGGGTAGCCAAAGGTGATAATGCCTTCATTCCGGATGCTTTCGACCCCGATAAAAAGCACAAGCCCACCATGCTTACTACTGACCTCGCTTTCCGGTTTGACCCTGAATACGAAAAAATTGCCAGAAGATTTCTGGGAAATCCGGAAGAACTGGAAGAAGCTTTCGCTAAAGCATGGTTCAAGCTGACCCACCGCGACATGGGCCCTAAGTCTACTTACGTCGGGCCTGAAGCTCCCAAGGAAGATTTCATATGGCAAGACCCAATCCCAGCAGTAGACCACGAACTGGTTAGCGGAAAAGACATCGACAAACTAAAGAGCGAACTGCTGAATTCAGGCCTGAGCATTTCTGAAATGGTGACGACCGCATGGGCTTCAGCCTCTACTTACCGCCACTCTGACCGCAGAGGTGGCGCCAATGGTGCCCGCATCCAACTACTCCCCATGCGCGAATGGGAAGTCAACAACCCGCAGCAGCTGGAAAAAGTGCTGAACACTCTGCGCGCAATTCAGGAGGATTTCAACAGCAAGAATAAGTCTAAGAAAATCTCCATGGCAGACCTGATCGTGCTGGCAGGCACTGCCGCAGTGGAACAGGCAGCCCGAAATGCCGGCTTTAATGTAGAAGCGCCCTTCACGCCGGGCAGAATGGATGCGCTGCAGGAACAAACAGATGTTGAGTCCATCAATCTGCTTGAGCCAATGGCTGATGGATTCCGCAACTACCAGAAGACGCAATACACACTCTCTACCGAGCAACTGCTGGTCGACAAAGCACAGCTGCTCACCCTTACCCCGCCTGAAATGACCGTTCTTGTCGGTGGTATGCGTGCGCTTGGTGCCAACTACGATGATTCAGAAACCGGCCTAATGACCACCAGCAAAGACCAACTGACTAACGAGTTCTTCGTCAACCTGCTGAGCATGGACTATGAGTGGAAACCACAGGGCAATACAAAGGAACGCTTTGATATTATTGACCGGAACACAGGCGAACGGGTTTGGGAAGCCACCCGTGCAGACCTCATCTTCGGCTCCAACTCTGAGCTGCGCGCCTTGTCGGAAGTCTATGCTTCCGGAGATGCTAAAGCGAAGTTTGTGCAGGACTTCATTAATGCCTGGACAAAAGTCATGAACCTCGACCGTTTTGACCTGAAAATGTAAACCCTCCGATTGAGGTTTGGCTCCCGCAGCCAATAGACCAACGGGCTTCTCTTGCAGGGGAAGCCCGTTGTTTTTTTCACCCCCCCACCTCCAGCACAAACCCACTCCCATAAACATTCCGGATTTCAATGGCAGGGTCGGCTGACAAATACTTGCGCAGGCGGGAAATGAAGACGTCCATGCTGCGGCGGGTGAAGTAGTCGTTCTGTGACCAGACTTCCTTGAGCACTTGCTGCCGGGACAAGAGCTGCCCTTTTTGCTGGCAAAGCAACAGGAGCAAATGGGCTTCGCGCTCCGTGAGCCGGCGGGGCGGCTGCCCGGGAAAAACCAGCTCCTGATTTTGCACATCAAAAGTGTATTGCCCGATAGAAATCGTCTCTGCCTTAGGAGCCTCCGGCTGCGCCCGCCTGAGAATAGCCCGGATACGCGCGACAAGCTCTTCCTCATCCACTGGCTTGACCAGGTAGTCATCGGCACCCAGGTCAAAACCCTTGAGGCGGTCGGCCTTCAGGGCGCGGGCGGTCAGGAAAACCAGGGGCTGTGCGGGCGACTGCCGGCGGATTTCCCGGGCCAGGCTAAATCCATCGCGGCCAGGAAGCCCAACATCAACGATGCAGAGGTCTACGGGATGTTTTTCGAAGGCCTGCAAACCGCTGTCGCCATCTTGAGACCAGAGGACTTCAAAGCCTTTCATCTCCAGATAAGTCTGCAGTGCAAAGCCCAGGGTATCGTGGTCTTCAATAAGCAAAATCTTAGCCATTCGGTTGTGGTTGTGGAGAAGTTTCTCCGGGTTCGAAATTGGGCAGCCGCAGCCAAAAGACCGCCCCGCCGTCGGCATGGTTGTGCACCCCGGCCTGCCCATCGTGCAACCTGGCCACCTGCTGCACGTAGCTCAGCCCCAGCCCGAAGCCCTGCACCACACCGGTATGCAGGCGGACAAATTTCTTAAAAATGTCCTCCTGCCGGGCTTCAGGCACGCCATTGCCGTTGTCTCTGACTTTCAGGGTGACGCCCTTGGCCTCACTGATCGCTTCTACCTGAATCACCGGCGGTTGGCCACCGTATTTCAGAGCATTGTCGAGGAGGTTGGTAAGGGCGTTCGACAGATGGCCGGCATCGGCGGTCAGGAAGCCATCGGGCCCGGTGCAGGACCACCGCAGGCGTCCTCCCCCGGCTTTCACTTTGGGCTCAAAGGCGGCGCAGGTCCGATGCAGCCAATCGGCGACCGGAAGTGCCTGCCGCTCCAGCTGATAAACCGGCTGCTCCATGCTCGCCAGTTCCAGCACCTGCTCTATCTGGGTTTTCAGCTGCTGATTTTCGGCAGACAACAACTCCAGGTATCTTTTCACCTGCCCGGGCTGACGATCGCTCAGGGCCTGCTCCGCCAGCTTCAGCAGTAGGCTGCTGGAAAAGACCGGTGTTTTCAGCTCATGCGTCAGGGTGTTGATGAAGTCGTTCTTGACCGCTACCAGCCGTTGTTCCCGCTGTACCTTGCGCACCAGCAAGACAAACCCAAGGAGCAGCAGTACCACTCCTAATACCGTCAGCGCCAGCAAAAGCCAGAGCCGCTCCAACAGATGCGGCAAAAAATCACGCAGCTGCAAATGGAGGTAGAGCTGACAGGCACAGGCTTCTGCCAGGGTGCCCTCAATCTGATAAGCGTAAGTGCGGTACGCGGCCGTCTCCGACCAGTCGAACCGGTTTCCAACGATGAGCGGGAAATGCCAGATGGACTCCGACAAGGCAATGGAAAAGGGCATCCGCTTTTTTTGCGCCTCCAGCCCTGCCCGAAGCCGTTCTTCCAGCTTTAGCCGCACCCCGTACCGGAGGGCGTCCGGAGCAGCCTGCCCTTTTCGCCTCAGGCGCTGCAGCTCCAGAATCCCTTGCGCCACATCAGCATCCTGAGCAATGCTTACACCGGTGGATTCCAGCAATTGGCGCAGCTCCCGGTCAAGCAGCTGCTTCTCCACCACAATGCCCGACTTCACCCATTGAAACTGCACCACGCCGAGGCTGAGCAGTGCCACAACAACGAGGGCTGCCGGCAAAAAATTCCTGAAATCGGGCGGATGGATCATGCTTCGAAAGATACAGCTTAATTCTGGCAGTGACCAGATTGTTAACGCTTTAGCGGCTTGATTAACCTTCTGTTTACATTTGACGGAAAGGCTGGTTTTCAATTTTCAGTTACGATTATTCTCCCTACTTTTGTTTAGGGCTTCTTGAAAAAGAAGTTTTCCAATTGGGTTTTGCTTTGATGAGGGACAAAACCAACCATCGGGCGGGTTTTGGGACTTATCAAGGCAAAAGCTACCAAAGCAATTGGAAAACTTCTTTTTGCCCCACTACTTACGTTTAAAACCTTCCTCTCTTAAGCGAAAAAACGAACATGAGAAACCGAGTTGTTATCGAAAATGTGCAGCCGGAAATAGACCACGGCAGCTACTTCATTAAGCGGGTACCGGGCGAACGGGTGGACGTCACTGCCGATATTTTTGGCGACGGGCACGACCATATCCGCGCTTCGCTCCTCTATCGCCACGAAAGCCAGAAACGCTGGACAGAGATCTTCATGGAGGAAGGCATAAACGATGTGTGGACCGCCGGTTTCAAAGTAGAACAGAAAGGCATGTACCACTACAAAGTGGCCGGTTGGATCGACCACCTCCTGCACTGGTACGATGGCTTCCTGAAAAAACAGGAAGCGGGCCAGGATATGAAGGTAGAGCTCAAAATCGGGGCGGGCTTCCTACGCCGTGCCGCAGCGCAATACCCGAAGCCAAAAGCCAAAGACCTGAACGAGATGGCGGATCAGCTGGAGGCGGAAGGAGAGTACGATGAGGCCGTACAGCTCGTCCTAAGCCCGGGCTTCAAGCAAGTCGTGGAGTCTACCCCGATGAAGCAGTTCGAGACCATCTATGACCACAACCTCCGGGTACGGGTAGGCTGGGAAAAGGAAATGTTCAGCACCTGGTACGAGCTGTTTCCGCGCTCCACCGCGCAGGAGCCCGGCCGGCACGGCACGTTCAAGGATGTGGAACGCCTGCTGCCCCGTGTGCAGGAAATGGGCTTCGATGTGCTCTACATGCCACCGGTACATCCTATTGGGAAGGTCAACCGCAAAGGCAAAAACAACAGCACCAATGCCCAACCCGGTGAGCCGGGCTCTCCCTGGGCCATCGGCAGCGACGAGGGCGGCCATAAAGCCATCCACCCCGAACTCGGCACACAGAAGGATTATGAAGCGCTAATTGAGAAAGCCCGAAGCATGGGCATCGAAGTGGCGCTGGACCTGGCGTTTCAGTGCGCCCCTGACCACCCCTATATCAAGGAACACCCGGAGTGGTTCGTCTGGCGCCCGGACGGGACGATCGCTTACGCAGAAAACCCACCCAAAAAATATCAGGACATCGTTCCAATCAACTTTGAAACCGAAGACTGGAAAAACCTCTGGGAAGAACTCAAGAGCGTGGTCATCCACTGGTGCGAGGCCGGCATCCGCATTTTCCGGGTGGACAATCCACATACCAAGCCGTTCCGCTTTTGGGAATGGTGCATAGCCGAGGTACAGAAACAATACCCCGACACCATCTTCCTCTCCGAAGCCTTTACCCGGCCTAAAGTCATGGCGGAGCTGGCGAAAGTAGGCTTTAACCATTCCTACACCTACTTCACCTGGCGCAATACCCGCCGTGAGCTGGAAGAGTACATGACGGAGCTGACCCGCACGGAGTCCCGGGAATACTTCCGCCCCAATTTCTGGCCCAATACGCCGGATATCCTGGCTTACGAGCTAATGAACGCCGGGCCTTCCACCTTCGCGAAACGCTTTATGCTGGCGGCAACCCTGTCTTCCAACTACGGCATGTACGGGCCTTCCTACGAATTCATGGAGCACAGCCCCAATACCAACGGCAAGGAAGAATACCTGAATTCCGAAAAGTACGAAACCCGCCACTACGACTGGAACCACCGCAACCGCCTTACCGAGCTGATCACTAAGGTCAATCACATCCGTAAGGAACAGCCGGCCCTGCAGGATACCTGGAACATCCACTTTACCCGCACCGACAATGAGTCGCTGATGAGCTACGTAAAGCTCACCGAGGACAAAAGCAATATCATCTGGTGCGTAGTGAATTTCGATACCGACTACCGCCAATCTGGTTTTGTGGAAGTCCCTAAGGAACTGCTCGGCGTTACCGGCAATGTCAACCTGCGGGTCACGGACTTGCTTACCGGCCAGATTTACCATTGGTTCAACGACTGGAACTATGTGGAGCTCAACCCGGATCAGCTGCCGGGGCATATTTTCAAAGTGGAACTGAACAACCGCCGGTAAACGATGCCTGAAATCCTGCAACTTAGTGGCGGAGAGGCATCAGGCTATGTGGAAGACCTGGCACGGCTGCGCATTCAGGTCTTCCGCGAGTACCCCTATCTCTACGATGGCGATATGGCCTATGAGGTCGCTTATGTGGATACCTTTCTGCAGGCACAGCAAAACTTTATGGTGGTGGTGAAAGACGGTGATACCGTAGTCGGCGCAAGTACCGGGCTGCCCCTTGTCGAGGAGACCGACAACATCAAAGCCCCCTTTCTCGAAGCCGGATGGGACATCACCAAAATCTTTTACTTCGGAGAGTCGGTACTGCTGCCGGAGTACCGGGGGCAAGGCTTTGGCAAACAATTTCTCGAACTGCGGGAAGCTTTTGCCCGGGCGCAGGGTTTTTCCACCCTGACCTTCTGCGCGGTGGTCCGCCCGGATGACCATCCGATGCGCCCCGATGGCTATCAGCCGCTCGACCCACTTTGGCGGGCACAGGGTTTTCAGCCGGAAGACCTGCACTGCCTCATCAGCTGGCAGGAGGTAGGGGAAACGGAGGAGTCTGCAAAGACCCTCCAATTCTGGACTAAGCCGATAAAAGGCTTTGTTGGTATTGAACGGATTCGGGAAATTGGTGTATCTTTTGCTAACCATTGCACCAAGCCCATGCGTAAATCCCCTTTCTTTCGGTTCCCGGCAATCCTAGCCCTTTGCGCGCTGCTAAGCCAATGCCACCGCCACCATCCGCTGCCCGGGCCTGTCGCCGGTTACTTTCCGCACCCGGCTTTTTTGCAGGAAGGGATCGCCCAAAAGTACTACTTCCACTATCAGCGCCCGGGCCAATCCGAAATCTGGACCAATATCAACTACCTCACTTACCAAATCAATAATCAGCAGGAGTTGGTCATCACCAATTACGATGCGGACTTTACGCCTAACCGGCTGCGCAGGGTGGTTTTTGATCAGGGATCGATGATCGTTTTGGAGGATGTGCAGTACAATGGGGCAGACACAACGCGGTCCGCTATGCTACAGCCCACGATGCGCAACTGGCTCGCCGACACCGCTACACTGAAAAAAGAGCAAAAAACCGGCGACCTAACTGTGCAATCCACCGAGCAGCAAACCCAATGCAAAGACACCCTAATTGAGAACCGGCCGGGGATTATTTTCTACGGCCAATACGAGGCCACCCGTTACACTGAGGGAGACACCGTCACCTTCTCCAATACCTTTGCAGAAACCTACGTGGAAGGCCTGGGCCTTTACCATCAGCACTTCCAATCCGACCGGTTTCAGGGCACTCTGGAGCTGATCGCGCAAATACCTATGCCTGAATTTCGGAAGCAGCAACAGCATGGGCTCGAGCGGGTGGCTTACATTGACCCTGAGCACACGCTGGGCTATCGGCCTGATTTTGAGCTTTGCACAGCTACAGAGGCCATTATTGACTACTACAACGCCGACCCGGATATCCACTACCGGGGTGGAAAGTACGCACTTTGGAAAGCGATACGCCCTCAGCTCGAGCCTGACCTGCTGGAAGACGCTTCCGGCTATCTGACGTTCCGCTTTGTGATCAACTGCAAAGGGGAGGCCGGGCGCTTCACCCTCGAGCCTGCTGATTTGGATTTCCAGCCCACTCCGTTCCCGGAACAAACGGTTGTGCACCTGGGTGAAATCACTGCCGGCCTCACCGACTGGCAGCCCGGGCGGCTCAAAGGCGAGCCCGCTGATGCCTATGCTTACTTAACCTATAAACTCAAAGATGGTGAACTGGTCGAATTACTTCCTTAGCTTTTTCATTTTGCTTTTGCTGGCCAGCTGTCAGCCCAAGCCTGCGCTTTACGAAAAAGAAATCGCCAAAGCAGACTATCCCGCCTTGTCAGAACAGCTGATGGGTGGGCGTCACTTTTATTATCAGGGGGCAGTTGGCCACACTTTGGTCATGCAGGAAGCCATGCACTATGATCCTTCAAGCCCTATCCCGCACCGGGAACTGGGCGCACCAACCGTAAAGCGCGGCATGGCTAAAGATTTTTACCGGCATTATCAAAATGCGGTATCCAGAGACCCCGTGGAATGGCAGGGCTGGCGGGGGTACCTGTACCTTTATTTTTACCGGGACTACGAGCGGGCCCTTGCCGATTTTCAGGCATTGGACACCCTTACGCCCAACTTTGTCGATTACCCACAGGCGACCTCTGTGCTGTTCATGAGCGGCATCTGCTACCTGCAAATGGGGCAGTACGAAGAGGCGATCCGTTTTTTCGACCTGCACATTGCCGAAGAGATGAAAACCGTGGAAGAAAGCTATATCGGCACCGAAACCTTCCTGTTCAAGGGTATTGCCCGGGCGAAACTGGAGGACTGGACGGGGGCAAAAGCGACTTTTGAACGTGGCCTGACCAATGCCGAAGGTAAAAATGCCGATTTATGGTTCTGGCTTAGCCAGACAGCAATCGAATTGGGCGACACCATCCTGGCCAAGGACGCTTTAGAGAACGCCCTGCTGCAGTTCGATCAGGGCTACTACCACGACCGCCCCTACGTAGAGGAGTTTTACCAGACTTACCGGGAGCAGTTGGTGGCCTTTGGGCAAGGGATGTAAGGGTTATTGCAACACTAATTCTCCTCAGGAGAAACCGGAAGAAGCTTCTCCCGCAACACCCGGATATCTTCAGGCCGGGTACGGCAACAGCCGCCGATCAGGCCTGCCCCGGCCGCCAGCCAGGCTTCCGGTAAAGCACCAAACCCTTGTGGGGCCCGATAGGCAGGTAGCCAGCATTGCCGCTGAGCATCCCAACCTTCTCCACTGTTCGGATAGATGATCAGCGGCTTGGAGGTGTATTGTTTTATGTTGGATAGTAAGGCCGTGCCCAAATGCGGCGGTATACAATTGAACCCCAGGGCCAAGACCTGTGGGTGCGCTCCTAACAGTTGCCCCACTGCCGATAGGGGCTGCCCTTCGCTAATGTGAGCGGTATCCTTTGCGGTAAAGCTAAACCAGGCGTGCACATCCGGGAAGGTTTCGAGCAGCCTGAGCAGGACTTGGGCTTCCTGAAGGCTTGGCAGGGTTTCAAAAGCCAGCAGGTCCGGAGCAGCTGCCAATAACCACTCTATGCGGGGAAGGTGGAAATCCCGAAGTGCCTCATCGCTTAAGCCGTAATGCCCTCTGTATTCCGATCCATCTGCCAGGTAAGCGCCGTAGGGGCCTACTGAACCCGCAATGAGCGGCGCACGGCCTTCCGGCAACCCCGTCTCATCAAGATAGGCCGTGCGTGCCTCCTGTGCCAGTCCGACACTGCGCTGCACCAGTTCCTTCGCTTGCTCTTCGGTATACCCAGCCTTTAGAAAGCCCGTCCGTGCCGCCTGATAACTTGCCGTAATCGCCACATCAGCCCCTGCCCGGAAATAATCCAGATGCACGGAGCGGATAAGCTCAGGCTGCTCCTGCAAAATACGCGCCGACCACAAGCCTCCGGACAAATCTGCGCCCCGGTGCTCCAGCTCCGTGGCCAGGGCTCCGTCCAGTACGAGGGGTAACTGCCGGTTGAGTAGTGTTTTCATGTAAGCATAAAAAAACCGCCGGCAAAAATCAATGCCGGCGGTATTACAATATTTGAAGGAAAACGTGGTGTTCGAATTTGAAGCTATCCGAATATCATGCTTACAGCCCCTCGAGGGCAAGCATGATATCGGATAGGGACGCCGTTTCGGGCGTTATACTAATGGTCAGATTCTCCATAATGGTGACGGTCTTTTCTTCCAGGAAGTACATGCCTTCCTCTCCCTCTGCGATCACGATAATTTTGGCAGGCTCGCCAGTAGGCAGGCCATCGCGGCAACAATCGGGGCGCAACGCATTCTCCTCTTCAAAGGGGATGGTTGTTAAGCCGTTATAATCGCGCAGAGCGATAAAAGCAACCGTATTTTTAGCATCGAAGTTGTAAGGCAGATTGAGGCAAACCTCAGCCGTGCCCTGTTCTTCTGACAGGTAAGTACCGCACTTCAGGTAGCCCAGCACCGGGCTGGAAAACTCAAATCCGGGAACCGGCTGCCCGGAATCCGGGTCTTCCAGTTCGACCGAACGCACCGGCGCTTCGCTAAGGCTGTATTCCACCCATTCCAGCGTGCCATCCTCTCCGGCTTTACCGGTGAAGAGGCGCATCTGCGAATTGTACCGGGCGGTAGCCATCTGAATCCGGATTAGTTCATCAGATTTCAGGCGAAGCTGCTGCCCGCCCTGTTCCACTTCGATAAAAACGGTTCCTGCAGATTCAACGATGCCATCCGCGCTGGCAGTAGTAATCCTGTTGCGCAGCAAGTCTTCTTTGCTGTAAAGGTCAAGCACTTTTGCCTGGACCGTTCCCGACACTTCCGACCCATCCGGGAGCAGAAAAGCGTTGGGAGGAACAATTACCCGGCCGTAGCCGGGCAATGTTATAAGTTTTTCTTGCGATGCATCCCAACTAATCGGTATAGGATTGGATTGTACCGCCTCAAAGAAGCGGTTGATATTGCCGGAAGTAAGCTCAAGGGGCTGGAATTGGTCAACCTCTTCCACGCACCCCGTCAGTAGCATCGCAATTCCAAAGTATGTAAAA
>JANSXW010000303.1 GCA_024742755.1 bacterium
TGGCGTGCTTAGCGTGAACCTTCATGGACGCTGTGTGCAGGGCTTTATAGTTGGGGCACGCAAAGTGGAAGAAGGGTTTCGCAAAGGCCGCAGAGCGATGCAGCCCGCTGAATTCTTGGCGCACTTAGCGCAAATCTTGGCGTGCTTAGCGTGAACCTTCATGGACGCTGTGTGCAGGGCTTTATAGTTGGAGCACGCAAAGGCCGCAAAGGAAGGGTTTCGCAAAGGCCGCAGAGCAAGAGGCGTACCTGGAACGCTTTGCGCACTTTGCGTCCCCTTGGCGTACGCTGCGTGAAACACTACCGCCCTACGCGTGAACCTTTCATCCAGCCCACCACTGGATTTTTTGCCTGAAAAGCTTTACCTTTGCGGCCCAAAAGCTGCCTGGTGCACTGCCGGGCCGCATTAAATCCGGGCACAAAACAAACAGGGTATGAGCACAAACATGGCAGAACTTCAAGACTATCTCGAATTTTTCGTTACACAGGCACTAAAAGAAGATGTGGGCGATGGTGACCATACTTCCCTGGCTTGTATTCCCTCAGATGCGCGGTCAAAGGCCCGACTGTACGTTAAAGATCCGGGCGTGATCGCCGGGATGGACGTTGCCGCCTACATTTTCCGGCATGTAGACCCCAGCTCAACCTTTACCCCTTATGTCAGGGACGGAGAACCCGTTAGCTACGGCGACGTGGCTTTTGAGGTAGAGTGTAATGCGCAGGCGTTACTGCGTGCCGAACGCCTCGTGCTTAATACCATGCAACGCATGACCGGTATCGCTACCCAGAGCAACCGCTTTAAATTTGAGGTGGAAGACCTGAATGTGACCATCCTCGATACGCGCAAGACCACGCCGTTGATCCGCCCACTGGAAAAGCTGGCGGTGAAGTTAGGCGGCTGCGACAACTACCGCTTCGGCCTTTTCGACTGGATTATGATCAAGGACAACCACATTGATGCCTGTGGTAGCATCACTGCAGCCATCGAGCGGGTGGCGGCTTATCAAAAGGAAAAAGGTACGGACCTTGGCGTTACAGTGGAGGTCCGCAATCTGGTTGAGCTGCACGAGGTCCTTCAGGTTGGGCAGGTCACCCGTATTCTGCTGGACAACTTCGAGCTGCCATTGATGGAAGAAGCCGTGCACACGGTCAACAAGCGCTTTGAAACAGAGGCTTCCGGCGGCGTCAACATTCACAACGTCCGCGAAGTGGCGCTGACGGGCGTGGACTACGTCTCTGTGGGTGCGCTGACGCACTCGGCTCAGAGTTTGGACTTGAGCTTGAAGGTGGTTAAAGAGGTGGTGGCGTAGGGTCAGAGGCTCCTAAAGATAATTAAAGCTTTCCTAAATGTAAGTTTAAGCATTGGAAAAACCTTTCCAGGTAGGGTTCTCAATTCGCATAGTCTTCTCGAAGATTGACGCTGTAAAATCTTCCCCTTCCTCGAAAGGAATGAGGCAAACTCCTGTGACGTTTTCTTGATTTATAGCATTTGCGATATCCTCGTTAACCAAGAAAATGCCTGGCGGAGATACAGGAAAGAAATCGGGTAGCAGTATATTGGTTTTTAAGTATAAAGCCTTCACTTGTTTTGCTCCTCCGAATCCAGGAGTATTAACAAATTCTTGGTAGTTTTTTGCCGAGAAAGATTCTGTTCTTTTTTCATTCCAATACACTCTGACAAATTGACTTCGCTGGAAGTCTATATAAGAAACAGTAGAAGGAAGGTAATGGAGAATATAGTATCTTATTGATCTTTTTGTATAGATCAAGTTGGCATTGAAAATTTGATGCGGAGCGCCTGTATATTTTTTTAAAATGCTAAGGGTTTTCTCACTGATTAAAATCTGAAAAGGGTAAACTGTAAGATTATTTGATATGTAGTCAGTTAATATGGCATTTGGAGTTTTTAGTTTTATTTTAGGAAGTATTACTTCGGCGGGATGCAACTTTTCTAGAATATGGTCACCTATGGAGGTATAAGTAACGTCTTCTGAGTAAATCGCTTCGACTTGTGGTTGTTTTGTACCAACAGCTTTGGGATTCACCGAGTTTGTTAAAATGAATAGCCTGTCTTTCATGTTGTAGGCAGTTGTATTGCTAGCCGGATGCAATAGAGCTTACTAACGTAAGCTTCGTATGTCTCTGAATGGTCTTTTTCACCAGCTCTGCATCTCGTCCTCACCTTCGTACTTAGGCTACGAGGTTCCGGGCGTTCTTTGATTTGGCAAAAATACTCACCCATACCCTGTACAAAACCTACCTTGAAAAACTCTAATAAAGAAAAGAAATCTGGCTTAGCAATTTACAAAAAAATCAGGGGTTGAGAACGGGGGCAATGTCATTTAACTTCGGACCGTTGGTAGAGACTCCAATCTGTGCCCTTATTGATTCTGCCATTGCCAAATAGATTTGGCAGCATCCTCATTAGTTGCGTTGGGATTATTAGATAGCCATTTGCTCAATCTTTGATCTATTTGAGTAGAATAGTTTGGATGGTGAGTATATTTCGAAACATTGTAAAAAGAAAGGTTTTGTGAATCAGGAGCTTCCCGAAACTACAAGGTCAATTTCTGTGCTTTGGTGACAATGTTTTCCTCGCAGAAGTTTTCTCCAGGTCTTAGCGGCACCATTGCAATGCCTGTGATCTTTTTTTCATTTAGTTTATCTGCCACTTTTTCAGTGATTACCCAAGCATTAGGGTTCCTTAGCAGAAAGGCGTCGTAAGAAATGTCAGACTCTTTTAAATAGATTGATCTGCCGCAAATACTGGACTTACCCCAATTGTCTAGACAGCTTTAGCTGTATTTATGATTTACAAATTAAATAAAAAACATATTCATAATCATCACAATGTTTTCTTTTTTTGCTTCTTTTTTTCTTTTGATTTCCACATCAAAAATGTGGATAA
>JANSXW010000310.1 GCA_024742755.1 bacterium
AGCCTATCTTTGCATTCCGTTTTAAGAAGCTAAAGTAACGAGCGCAATGAAAAATGATCTTCATCCAGATAACTACCGCATGGTAGTGTTCAAAGATTTCTCTTCCGGTGATTCTTTCATCACACGGTCTTGTGTGGCTACCAAGGATACCATCACATGGGAAGACGGCAACGAGTACCCACTGGCTAAGCTGGAGATTTCCGCTTATTCTCACCCATTCTTCACGGGTAAGATGAAGTTTGTGGACACCGCTGGCCGTATCGATAAGTTTAACAAGAAGTTCGCTAAGACGCGCTTCGCTAAGAAAAAAGAGGACGAAGAGCAGGAAGGCTAGAGCTTTTCGCTGCACTCGCCACTCCCAAAGGGGTAGTTTTGCAAAATGTGCAAAGCTACCCCTTCGTTTGTTATTTCTGCCTTTAAATGGTGGAAAGCTTGGCACGCCTCTATATATTTGCCGCATAACCCTATTACCATTATGCCTAATATTATTCTCTTTGACAACGAAGTCCGTGACCGGCTCCTGCCGCTGACCTTTACCCGCCCGGTAGGGGAACTCCGCATGGGGATACTGACCATTCGCGAAAAATGGGAACGCTGGATGGACGCCCCGGTTTCCTACATCACGCAAGACTACCTGGCAGAGCGCTTCGAAATAGAGTATGGCAAAGACAATTACATCATCAATGGTTCGGTGCTGCCTTCGCCTCAGCTGGTCCGCCTCATCAAGCAGATGGACTACAACGAGGCTTACCTCCGGGGGGAGGAGCTCATCGTAGCCAAACTGGATGAAGAGCAGATCAGCCGCCTCATTAGTGATGACGACATCAGTGAGCTCAACGGTTTCGACCTGGAGGGGACGGAGTACCTGAAGATCGATTACCTCTGGGATATCTACCGCCACAATCAGCAGGCCATCGCCGAAGACTTTGAGCTGCTTACCAAAGGGCGCAAGTCTGCCCCCCTGAGCGCGAGCAACCGGGTGGTTGGTGATCCGGCACAGATTTTCCTGGAGGAAGGCGCAAATGTAGAGTGTGCCACCCTCAACACCGTGGACGGCCCCATCTACTTCGGAAAGGACAGCCTGGTGATGGAAGGCTGTATGATCCGCGGCGGTTTCAGCCTGGGCGAGGGCGGCATTCTGAAAATGGGCGCCAAAGTATACCGGGGCACCACCCTTGGCCCCGGTTGCAAAGGAGGAGGGGAAATCAACAACGTGGTCATGCTGGCCAACAGCAACAAAAGCCACGAAGGCTACCTTGGCAATGCCGTTCTGGGCGAATGGTGCAACATCGGTGCCGATACCAATGCCTCCAACCTCAAGAACAACTACGAGGAGGTGCGGGTGTGGAGTTATGAGGAAGAGCGCTTCGTGAAGACCGGGCAGCAGTTCTGTGGGCTGTTCATGGGCGACCATTCCAAAACGGGCATCTCCACCATGCTGAATACCGGCACCGTGATTGGGGTGTGTGCCAATGTGTTTGGTGAGGGCTTCCCGCGTACGTTTATCCCTTCTTTTGCCTGGGGCGGCAAGCAGGGCTTTCAGACCTACCGTTCCGACAAGGCCTTCGAGACGATGGACCGGGTGATGGAGCGCCGGGGGCACACGCTTTCGGTGCAGGAGCGCCTCATTTTGCTGCGGGTTTTTGAAGATACCCGTCAGTACCGCAAATGGGAAAAAGAAGACTGATGGAGATCCCTCGCTGGAAACGATGGCTGTCTTACCTCACGGAGGTGCATGTGGAGAGTGCGCCCAGCGAGGTCAACCCGCATCTGTACGTGAGCATGCGCAACGGCCGGTACCAGTTGTCTACCGCCAATGCCATTTACTCCTATGAGGACCTGTACACCAACTTCCTGTATGCCTTCCGGCAAATCGACTTTGCCCGCCTGCCTGGCCGGGACGTGCTGCTGCTGGGGCTGGGGCTGGGTTCAGTACCGGTGATGCTGGAGCGCGTCTTTAACCAAGATTTCAGCTACCTCGCCGTTGAGCTGGACCCCCACGTCATCTACCTCGCCAACACCTATGCGTTGAGCGGGCTGTCCTCCCCGGTCACTACCATCTGCGCAGATGCCTTTGCCTATACGCAGCAACTGGACGAAACCTTTGCCCTCATCTGCATGGATGTTTTTCTGGATGACGTCATCCCCGCCGCTTTCCTCACCGCTTCCTATTTGGAAATGCTCCGTGGTCTGCTGCAACCGGGCGGCGTGCTCCTCTACAATTGCCTCTACCGCAACCCGGATGACAAGCGGGCTACGGAGACCTTCTACACCAACATTTTCCAACAGGTCTTCCCCAATGCCACTTCCCTGGATGTCCAGGGGAACTGGATTTTGGTTAGTGACGGGGGCGTGGTGGGGTAAAAAGCCGTTTTTTTTGTGCTGGTACATAGGCGAGCGCTGCCTGAGCAGCATTTTAGTCGTAGCTACAGACCTGATTATGAAGGGCGTATTTGTTTTTTCAGGTGCAATAAGTGAAAATCTGCCCTGTCTTTTTTTGGGGAAAGTGTCACAAAAAAGTTTCCGGAGCCTTCTTATCTTTAGGGTGACAATAGGATAAGCGCTTATTCTTTATCTCTCAAGTTTTAAACACTGAACAATGAACTTGCTTAATCTTTCCCGTGGCGCTGTTATTACAGAAGTCACACACACATTCCATCC
>JANSXW010000056.1 GCA_024742755.1 bacterium
CCTATTTGTTTGGCTTGGTTAGGATTTCCCCATCCGGTTACCGACAATAGAATTTCGGGGGCTAAAGTCGTTTTTATTTTCCACTCCGCAAAATAAAATTTGGCTTTTCGGAGTCAAATTCCGCGTTTATTTAAAATCGGCTGCAGCCCGCGTTTCTTCCAGAAAACACTAACGGTGCTTTACTGTTCGTAGTGTGCGATGAGGGCTAAAGTTTTCGATTCGTCCAGCCAGCCTTCAAAGGTATTGGTGCCCAGCCCGTCGTAGTACAAAAACCAGGTCTCAATAATGTGGCGCGCGCCATCGTAACGGATGCTGAAATCGGTGAAGTCCCCGGGCGTGATGGTCTGAAGGGCGGCATCCATTGGGATCGCGATGACCTTGGTGTCGAGCTCGCCCTCATCCATTAGCTGCAGGGCGCCAATGGGCCGCGCCTCCACCACGGTGCCCGTAGGCAAAGCCGCACAGAGCAGCAGCACGTCCACGGGGTCGCCATCGCCACCGGCCGCTTTGTCCATTTGGGTGGAGGGGACGAAGCCGTAATTGCCGGGGTAGGGGAGGAAGTCAACCTGCCGGTCTTTTCCGTCCCGCTGATCGGCTTCGAAGCGCTGCCTGTCTTTTTGGTATTCTATCTTTTTGTTGGTGCCTGCGGGGATTTCCACAACCACGTTGATGCCATTGGCCGTGCGTGCAGGATAGGCTTCCGGGTCGGCCGGCGTGGCTTCCGGCTGACAGCTATATATAAGGAGTGCTAAAAACAGGAAAGACCAGTATTTTTTCATTGGATGGAGGTTTAGTGTAAGGATAAAAAAACAGGGGCAGCTGTTTTGGCAGTGCCCCTGTCGTTTTTCGTTAAGTCAAATCAGCTTATGCATTCACTGCCTGCCCCTGTACAGGAACAATCCAGCCGTGCTTGTCTTCAATTTTGCCCGAACGCATGCCATCGATTTGTGCTTTGATGAATGGCCCGACTTTGCGCTCTTCCAAAGGTGGCAGCTCCATTTCGAAGCCATCGTAGGCGACCTTGGAAACATGAGCAACCACCGCTGCGGTACCGGAGCCAAATACTTCCTGCAATTTGCCGGCTTTGTAAGCTTCCACCAGCTCATCGATCGCAATTGGGCGCTCTTCCACCTTGTACCCGTGCTCGGGCAGCAGTTTCAGAATGGTGTCCCGGGTGATGCCAGGCAGGATGCCGCCGTCCAGTTTGGGGGTCACCACCGTGCCGTCGATCACAAAGAAGATATTCATGGTGCCGACTTCCTGAATGTACTTGAACTCGCGGCTGTCCAGCCACATGACCTGATCGTAGCCTTTCTCATTCGCCAGTCGGGCAGGCAGGAGGGAGGCAGCGTAATTGCCCGCAACTTTTGCTTCGCCGGTACCGCCTTTGACTGCTGCACGGGCGAACTGCCGGTCGGCTATCAGGCTTACCGGTTTTGGGTAGTAAGGGCCTACAGGGCCGGTGAAAATGATGAACCGGTACGTTGCAGATGGCTTCACCCCAATGAATTCATCCGTAGCAAACATGTAAGGGCGGATGTAAAGCGCACTGCCTTCCTGTGGCGGGATCCAGTCGCTGTCCAGGTCGACCAGCGTGTGAAGGGCTTCCAGGAACAGCGCTTCGGGGACTTCAGGCATGCACATGCGGCGGGCGGAGTTGTTGAGCCGCTTGGCGTGCATCTCGGGGCGGAGGAAGAAAGGCGTGCCATCGTGAGATTTAGAAGCCTTCATGCCTTCAAAAATAGCTTGTCCGTAGTGGAGGACCATAGCGGCAGGGTGCATTTCGAACCGGCCAAAGGGGACAATCCGCGGCGACTGCCACTCACCGTCTTTGTAGTCGGCTACAAACATATGGTCTGAAAATACCCGGCCGAAAGGAATGTCGTCAAAATCCACTTGTCCAAGCTGTGAATTTTGAGCTTTCGTGATTTTTATATTAAATTTCATCTGCAATATTTTTTATGCGAAAATAAGAAAAAATTACAAATATTCTATATTTGGAATAAATTCACTGCTTCGCTTATTGATTATTTGGCTAATGATCTTAATTTAAATCAAAAATTTTGAAATCCACCTTTTTAGATTTCCATCTTTTTCCCGTTCCGGAGCAAGTGCAGCCTAAAAACGGCATCGATGGAGCGGGCGCGCAGGGCATTTGGGTTTGGTACGAAGCCGGGGCGGCGCAGCAGTCAGAAATGGAAGGCTTTTTGGCCAAAGTGTTCGGCGCTGCGAAAATTGACCTCGCACAACAGGCAAAATACATCTGTTTAACAAAAGAGGAATCCATTAGTTTCAGCCGGGTGGAGGGGAGCAAAACCGCGAAATTTGTGTTCCTCTTCGGGATCAGCGGCCAACGGCTTGGGTTGCATTTTCAGCTGCAACCGTATCAGCCTGTGCAATTTGGCGCTGCCACCTTCATCCTTGCCGACAGCATCGCTGATATATTCGAGGAACGGCAGGCGGGCGGAAAAGAAAAATCCGGACAGCTTTGGCGCACCCTCAAAGCTTGCTTTCACGTTTAAAACCTATCCAACAAAACCTAATTATACTCCATGCAATCTATTGTATTCGCAACCGGCAACCCTAACAAAATCTCTGAAGTCAGCCAGTTGCTGGAAGGCAAAATTGAAATCCGGGGCCTGAAAGACATCGGCTGCGACGAAGTGCTGCCGGAAACCAGCCCGACCATTGCCGCCAACGCCTCTGAAAAAGCGTGGTACGTTCATAAAAACTATAAGGTCGACTGTTTTTCTGAGGATACCGGCCTGGAAGTGGATGCGCTGAATGGCGAGCCGGGCGTCTACTCTGCCCGCTATGCCGGCCCTGCCCATGATGATGAAGCCAATATGAGCCTGCTGCTTGCCAATATGAAAGGGGAGGAGGACCGAAAGGCCCGCTTCCATACGGTCATCAGCCTCATCATTGACGGGAAGGAGCATCAGTTTGAAGGGACGGTGGAAGGGCAGATTATCCATCACAAAAAGGGCAATCAGGGGTTCGGCTATGACCCCGTCTTTATGCCCGATGGTTTCAACCGCACCTTCGCCCAAATGTCTGCTGAGGAGAAAAGCAGCATCAGCCACCGGGGGCAGGCCGTGCGCAAGCTTGTGGCCTTCCTGAAAACGAAAGTTTGATTTAAAGGAAGTTTTTCTTAATTTGATTGGCTGGAACAACGATTTTCAGTTGTTGCAGGGAGCTTATATGCCTCATTAATGTATTTCAATCATGAATGCCGAAACCTTTAGCCGATACCTGCAGGACCGGTCTTTGCTGCATCAGCTGCCCTACGAGGAGTTGAAGACCATGGCGATGCAGTACCCATTTTGCCAGCCATTGCAGTTGTTGTTGTTGAGAAAAAGCCTGCAGGACCGCCGGGAAGACTGGGATGCTGTACTGGCAAGAGTGGCGGCCACCACAAGCGACCGGAGCCTGCTGTATGCGGAAGTGGAAGCCTACCTGGAAACAGCACCGGAAGAAGAGGTCTTTCAGCTGTCAGAAGATTACCTGGAACTGAGCAGCCTTGAAGAAGAGCCGGCAGAAGCCCTGGAGCTTTCCGATTTGGATATCCACCCGGAACCCTCGGAATCTGCGCTGGAGCTGGACTTTGGTTTTGATGCCGATGCCCCCGGCGAAGCGGACCACAGCCCGGAAAGCGATACGCCTGCTGCCGGTGTGGGGGAAGAGCTTGACCTTTCGCGGGTAGAGGTGCCGGACGGAGCGGAAACCGACATCGAGGCATGGAAGAAACAGGAACTGGAGGCGCTGGAATCCAGCCTGGATGAAGTTACGCCGGATATCACTGCTCATCCCGGACTGGAGGAACATGCGAAGGCCTCAACCGAGGAATCCGTCAATGCGGAAACCCCTGCCGTTCCCTTTCAACATGCCATAGCAACGGCCATTGCGGTAGCAGGGCTCCTCCAACCGATGGCTCAGCCTGCGCCGGAGGAAGCGCCGGCAGCAGACCGAATGGCGCCTCATGAGCCCCTGCATGCGCCAAAGCCTTCTCCCCGGCCCAAGAGCTCCTTCAGCAGCTGGGTGGCGCAGTTCCAACCCCCGGATATCCAAACCCAGCTCAGCGAAATCATGGAGTCCAAAAAAATGGAGGACAACCGGATGACGCGAAAGAACAAGAAAAAGGGGCATCCCAACAGCAAAGTAGATGAAATTGTGCTGCAGAGCATAACTGAAAATGGCAACCTGGTTTCCGAAACCCTGGCGAAAGTACTGGCTCAGCAGGGGCAGTACGAAAAGGCCGAAGAAATGTATCGCCGTTTGATGTTGGTTTTTCCGGAAAAAAGTGATTACTTTGCGCAGCAAATTTTGAATATAAAAAGCGATTAAGATATGCTGACTACCATGACTGTACTGATTGCCCTTGTCTGTGTGCTACTGATGGGCGCAGTTTTGATCCAGAATCCGAAGGGCGGTGGTGTTGACTCTACCTTTGGTGGAACGCAAGCCAATCAGATGTTTGGCGCAGCCAAGTCTACTGATTTTATTGAGAAAGCGACTTGGTACCTCGCCATTGCGTTGTTCGTGCTTTGCATCGTAACCAGCATGATGGTAGGTGGTACAGAAGGTGCAATTGAGCAACTGCAGTCTCAGTAATACCATCTTACAGCACCCGTTGCTGTTGAAAGGGCTGAATGAAAGCATTTACTGCTTTGTTCAGCCCTTTTTTCATTAATGAAGCTTTTGGAAATGCGCCCCTTATTCGTGTACGGCACCTTGCTCTTCCCGGAAATCCTGCGCTTGCTGCTCGGCCGCCTGCCCGGCTCGTCCGAGGCTGTACTTCCTGGTTACCATCGTTTTTCGATACACGACGGGGCTGACATCCGCCCGTACCCGGCTGTGTTCCCGCGGCCTGCCTCCGAAGTGCGAGGCTTGTTGCTGCATGGGCTTTCGCCGGCGGAACATGCTGTGCTAGATGCCTATGAGGAGGAAGACTACATGAAAACGGCAGTCTCTGTTTTACAGGATGATCAAAGGATTGAAGCCAGTGTTTACGTATGGCGTGCCGACAAAAGAGGGCAGCTGAGAGGGGTATGGAGCCCGGAAGCATTCAGGGCGGAGCACCTTGAGGCCTACCTCCGGCACTTGAAATAGAAAAAAGCAGCAGAAGTATCAGCCGGCTTTCCTGATGGCGTATTTCCCCTGGCAGAGTTTCGAAAATATAATTTCTTTTTCCTAAATTGTGAGCCCTCCCAACAACCACTTACCGGATAACACTACAGATAGTTTTCTATAACCCATTTGGCCATTTGCACCGCTTGTAAATGGTGCGCAAAACACAAGTAAGCATGAAAAAAACGCTCTACCCACTTGCATTGCTATGCCTGTTCTTAACCCTCCCTCATTTTTCATCTGCACAACAATGGTTTAAAGATGCCCATTTGCAGGACGCACAGCGGCTTGGCGGCTCCCGTCAGATACAGCCCGATGAAGCCCGGATTATCAGTGTGGACCTGGAAGCGCTGATCTCCGTTTTGTCTGAAGCCCCCATGTGGCACACACCGGAAGCTGCCGAAGGGGCCGTGCACCTGCAGTTGCCATTGCCCAACGGCCACAACCGGTCCTTCAAAGTAGTGGAGGCACCGGTCATGGCGGAAGGCTTGTCGGCCCGGTATCCCGGGATGCGCTCCTTTGCGGCCTACAGCCCGGAGGATGGCACGGCCTATGCCCGTTTTGGGTACACCCACAAAGGGTTCCACGCCATGATCCTTTCCGGGCTGCACAGCACGGTCTTCATTGACGTCTTCTCCGATGGGCAGACCCGCTACCATCAGGTATACTACAAATCGGATTACAGCGGCATACCTGGCAATGCATTCAGCTGCCGGCTGCATGCCGATGCAGCCACAGACGCTACCGGCAATTCAGACACGCCGCCCGCCGCCCTGCTCGGGGATTGTTTGCTGCGCAACTACCGCCTTGCGATTGCCTGCACAGGGGAGTATGCACAGTTTCACGGCGGCACCGTGCCCGATGTCCTTGCAGCCTACAACGTGGCTATGACCCGGGTCAATGGCGTTTATGAACGGGACTTCACGGTCCATATGGAGCTCGTGGACGAAACCGATCAGGTAATTTTCCTGGATGGGGCCACAGACCCTTTTACCAATAACAGCGCCGGTACGCTGCTGAGCGAAAATCAGGATGTCGTAGACAATCTGGTGGGCTTCGATAATTATGACGTCGGGCACGTATTCAGTACAAGCGGGGGCGGTGTGGCTTCCCTTGCTTCCATTTGCACCAACCGGAAGGCGCGGGGAGTGACGGGGCTGCCATCGCCCATCAATGACCCTTTTTATATTGATTACGTGGCTCATGAGTTTGGGCATCAGTTCGGTGCAAACCATACACAAAACAACAATTGCAACCGGGTCGCCGCCGCTGCTATGGAGCCGGGCAGCGCCTCCACAATCATGGGGTATGCCGGGATTTGCAGCCCGAATGTTCAGAACAACAGTGACGATCACTTCCATGCCATCAGCATACAGGAAGTCACCAATACAATAGAGTTTGGCGCGGGGAGTACCTGCCCCGAGCTGATCGATGTCGGGAATAGCGGCCCAATCCTTACCGATGAGGAGGAGGCGCTGTTTTTGCCGGTGTCCACGCCTTTCTTCCTCAGAGCAGAGGCGACAGATGCCGAAGGGGATGCGCTGACGTATTGCTGGGAACAAATGGACAATGAGATAGCAACGATGCCTCCGGTTGCTGCCAGCACGGGCGGGCCCGCTTTCCGGTCGTTGTCGCCTACGCCTGACCCGGTTCGGTACTTCCCCAATTTGAATGCAGTGGTTTCCAATACACCCGATACCTGGGAGGTGCTGCCTTCCGTTTCCCGCACCATGAGCTTCCGGTGCTCCGTCCGGGATAATTTTCCGGGAGGCGGATGTGTGAAGGCTACGGATGTGGAGCTGGTTTTTTCGGATGACGCCGGCCCTTTCGTGGTGCAACAGCCTAATACCAGCGTGGTCTGGGAAGTGGGCACCCTGGAAACCGTCACCTGGGATGTAGCGGGCACCGATGGTGCCCCGGTGAATTGCAGCGCTGTGGACATCTACCTGTCCAAAGACGGCGGCTTCACCTATCCGGTACTGCTGGCGCAGGGCGTGCCCAATGATGGCGAGCAGGAAATTCTTGTGCCGCTGGAAGTAACCACTGCCGCAAGAATTCAGGTAGTGGCTTCCGATAATGTGTTTTTCGATATTTCAGATGAGGACTTCGAAATCCAATTGCCGCCCAGCCCGACGGTGCTGATGGCTTCCACGCCTTCGGCTCAGGCACTCTGCAATGATACCAGCGCTGCTTTTGAAATTTTGACCACCCCGGTTGCCGGTTTTTCTGAAATGCTGGACTTGTCGGTAACGGGGCTCCCGGATGGCGCCACGGCAACCTTCAGCGTCAATCCGGTAGGTGCAGCGGCCTCAAGCGTGCTCACCATTGGTGACCTGGAAGGCGCTGCCTCCGGGGTATATGAGCTTTCCCTTGAAGCCACGAGCCCTTCTGTCAGCAAATCCATCACGCTTATCCTCGATATTGCTGCCGGTGTGCCGGAGGCTGCCGTGCCTGCCACGCCAGCGCCCGGTACGCAGTCGGTGCCTTTGAACCCCACCCTCAGCTGGTCGGCCTCCGATTTTGCTGACCACTACAGGCTGGAGGTCGCGACCTCACCGGCTTTTGGCGTAAGCACGATCATCGAAGAGGT
Source organism: bacterium (assembly GCA_024742755.1). Lineage (GTDB taxonomy): Bacteria > Bacteroidota > Bacteroidia > Chitinophagales > Saprospiraceae > Phaeodactylibacter. The sequence goes on from JANSXW010000056.1 coordinate 7,718, forward strand.
GGTCCCGGATACCACTTTGGGCCTTGTGGGGCTTGAGGAGTTCACCGTTTACTATTGGCGGGCGACCCCGGTCAATGAATGCGGAGCAACCCCGGGCGCTGCATGGTCCAGTTTTCAAACCCTTGGGAACAATTGCACGGTGTACACCGATGCCGAACCTGGCCTCGTGATCCCACCAAGCGGGACAGGTGACTTCTCCACCACGCTGACCACCGATGGCGACTTTGAGATACAGGACCTCAATGTAGGCTTAGCCATCGATCATACCTGGCTGGGCGATCTGTCTGCGACCCTTTCTTATGAAGGCGGCCCCACCGTCACCTTGTTTGATCAGCCGGGGGTGCCGGGCTCAGACTTCGGGTGCTCCCAGGATGATATGCTGGTGGGTTTCGATGATGATGCCCCGCTCACGGCTGAGGAGTTTGAGAATTCGTGTGAGGCCAGCGGCCCGTATGCGATTTCCGGAAACTTTCAGCCTTTAGACCCACTGTCTGCCTTTACCGGTTTGTCTGCTTCCGGTACCTGGACCCTCACCATCAGCGATGCTTTCAATCAGGATGGTGGCAACCTGGTGTCCTGGTCGATTGAAGCCTGCCCGCCTTCGGATGTGCCCAATCCCGCAGAGGTTTTAGCCAATCAAACCCTGGAAGTTCCCTATGCGCAGCAGGAGGTCATCACTGCTGATTTCCTGGCTTTTGAGAAGGGCGCTCTTGCCCCGGAAGACATTTTCTATACCCTGACCGCTCTGCCTGAGCATGGGGTACTGCAACGGAATGGCAGCGGGGTGCTTTCCATTGGTGATGTGTTCAGTCAGGCAGACATCAATAACGGCCTGCTGTCCTATCAGCACGGTGGGAACGCTGCCACAGCTGACCAATTTGTGTTCGACCTCACCGATGCAGAAGGTGGGTGGCGACCGGGCGAGACGTTCGAGCTGCTGATCCTGGAGCCTGCAGTGCTTTCTGCCCTGGCAAGCGTAACCAATCCGCTTCGTTGTGCCGGAGATACCGATGGCACGATTGAAGTCGCGGTAGCCGGTGGCCTTCCTCCCTATGTTTTTACCCTCAATGCAGGCACCCCGCAGGACAGCCCGCTTTTCGACGGTCTTGGAGCTGGTGTGTATACCATCGTCATCAGTGATGATTCCGGTCAGGAGCTTACCCTCCCGGCAGTCGATCTGCAGGAACCTGATCCGCTGGAATTGTCCGCAGGCTTATCGGTCAATACACTGGTTTTGGAAGCGGTGGGCGGCACAGAGCCCTACCAGTACAGCTTGGATGGCGGCGTGGCTTTCAGCCCGGAGTCCGCCTTTGAGGGACTGCCCAATGCGGTCTACAGTATCGTGGTGGAAGATGCCAATGGCTGTCAGACTTCCCTTGAGCTGGAAGTCAATTTGATCCAAAGTGCTGGCTTTTCGGTAATGGATAACAGCTGTGCCGGCACCGCCGATGGCAGCATTACGGCTACAGGCATTCAGGGTGGGGTAGCGCCTTACAGCTACAGCCTGAATGGAGGGGACGCCCAGTTGAGCCCGGAGTTTGCCGCTTTGCCTGCCGGCAATTATGACCTGCTGATTACAGATGCGAACGGTAGCGTGCTGGAACTGGAAAATATCGAAGTTGGTGCCCCGGCCCCCCTGCAGCTCAGCACTGGCCTCACGGGCAACGACCTTACCCTTTCCGCCAATGGTGGCACGCCGCCCTATCAGTACAGTATCGATGGAGGTGCTACTTTTGGTGCCGCTACGGCCTTCAATGACCTGCCCAATGGTCTTTACGAACTGGAAGTCCTTGATGCAAACAACTGTTCGGCTACGGGCAGCCTTACCATCAACCTGATCGTTTCCGCAGGGTTCAGTATTACCGATGCTTCCTGCAGCAATACCGCCGATGGCAGCCTGACGGTGGTCTCCGTCGAAGGAGGGGAAGCCCCTTATACCTATCAGTTGGGCACAGGCGCTGTACAGGACAGCCCGGTGTTTGAAAACTTATCTGCGGGCACCTACGCGCTTACGATTGCGGATGCGAACGGCAATCTGTTGCAAACTTCCGGCTTGTTGGTCGGCGCTCCGGCACCGCTTACCTTGTCCGCTGAGACGACACTCAGCGACCTCGCCTTATCAGCGGAGGGGGGCACGCCTCCTTATACCTACAGCATTGATGGCGGCACAACATTTGGCAATGACTTCACATTTGCCGGGCTGCCCAACGGTACTTACGCCCTTGTGGTACAGGATGCGAATGGCTGCACGGTAGCCGGTCAGGCGACGATCAACATAATCACAAGTGCCGCTGTATCGGCAATGGAGGTAAGCTGTGCAGGTGCGGCAGACGGGCGCATTGAGGTAGATGAGGTAGCGGGTGGTTTGCCTCCCTATACCTACAGCCTGAACGGAAGCGATCCGCAGAGCAGCAGCGTGTTTGAAAACCTGCCGGGCGGAACCTATACCGTTACCATCACCGATGCCAACGGCAGTACCTTCCTGGTAACGGATATTGTGGTGGGAGCGCCCCCGGTGCTGGAACTGGCAGCTGATGTGGATGACAATACCCTGACCCTGCAGGCATCAGGAGGCACGCCGCCTTACGCCTTCAGCATTGACGGGGGGAGCAATTTTCAACCTTCCGGTGTTTTCTCCGGGCTGGACAACGGCGACTATACCGCTCTTGTCGTGGATGTGAATGGCTGCACCGTTTCGATCAGCGCCAACGTCAATATCGTTGTTGATGCCAGCATTGAGGTGCAAAATGTATCCTGTGCCGGTGATGGCGATGGGGCTATTGAGGTGCAAAATGTAACCGGCGGCGTGGCTCCCTACACCTATCAGCTCAATGAGGGAGGCTTCGGGAGCAACCCGGTATTTTCAGATCTTGGTCCCGGTGTATACAATTTGGAGATCCAGGACAGCGAAGGCTTTATCTACAGCACCGCTATTGAAATCACTTCGCCTGCACCGCTTGAGGCTGCCGTTGAAGTTGTGGAAGATGCGATTACTATTACAGCCTCCGGTGGTACGCCTCCTTTTGTGTACAGTATTGACGGAGGGGAGAACTTTGACAGCCCATCCTCCATTACCGGCTTGCCCAACGGCGTGTACGAGGTAATTGTGATGGACAGCAACGGCTGTCAGAGCGGCCTGCAGAGCGTCACCGTTATGGTTTCCAGCGCAGGGGGCTTCCCGGCAGACTGGGCCGTGCGCCTGTCGCCCAATCCAACCACAGGGCCTCTGATGATGGAGGGCAACGGCTTTGACGTGCCGGAACTGCAGTGGTCACTCGTAAGCCCGTTGGGGCAGGTGCTGCAATCGGGACGGGTGCCAGTCACGCATCAGCAGTGGCAGTTGCCGCTTTCACTCGAACAGCTGCCCTCAGGCATCTATTGGGTGGAGTTGCGCACGGCAACAGCCCGCGGTGCCTGGCCAGTCATTAAGCAGTAGGTTGATGAAACGATAAGATATTGAAGGAGCGCTGGGTTATACGCAAGCCACTTCCTTGCGTCAATGCTGACATTGAGTGGGTGTGCTGCTCCGGTCTTTATCGGAGACCACTTAGTCGTCAGTATATTCAACTTCCCAGCGCTCCTTTTCTTTTTCGGGGCGGGCTTCCACCTTTGGCGTTTCGGGCACGAAGGTGATGTCTTCAAAAGTTACGGCTCCATGGGCATCTACCTGCAGCAGAATAGACTGATAGGGCTGAAAGTCAAGTTGTACCAGCGCCTCGTGCCCATTGTAATGGATTTGCACCGTGCGGGATACTGCGTTTTCAGTAAAGGACTGCCCGTAGCCCATCGGAAAGCTTACCGATTCGGTTTTGGGATGGGCAAAGAAGCACGTCAATCCCGCTTCTGACTCCCGGCACCAGTATTCCGGCAGGTCCGTACCGGTCACAACCGGCGCTATTCCGGCACTTAGGGATTCCCAGCTTCGGTGAACCGCAGGCAATTGCATAAGGGTGGTTACCAGTCTTTGGTAGCCCGATGTATCGGTTTTCAGGCCGGGCGGTTGGGGCACCTGTGGCATGACCACTTTCAGCCCAGACTCTGCAGCCCGGATGATTGCCCTGAGGGAAGCCGTATCCAGGTAATTGGCTTCCACGTACAACGCTTCTACTTCAGTTTGACCGGATTGAAGTTTCCCGTTTTTCAAAGTAGCTTCGTTTAGCAGCTCGGCATTAATCCAAAGCGGGTGGTAGCGTTGCAGGGATTGTGGCAGTTTCAGGTAGCGGTGCTCATTATGGCTCCAGGCCCAAATGTATTGCTGCTCTTTCGGCATCTCTCCTTTGATCCACTGATCTTCCAGTGGCAGGTATACGGCGACTTTACTGTAGGTATGGCCCCGCTGAAGCGCTTTGCTGACCTTCGTAAGGTATTGGTTGAAGGCCGGAAGCTCCCGGGCCAGCTTACCGGACGGGCCCAGGTGTACGGTAGCGAAGAAGGTGTCCTGCTCGGTACGCCCCATCGCCCGGCCATGCCAGATGATTTGATTGACTCCATTGGCAAAAAGAGCATCAGCGAGCAGCTTCAGGTCTGCGGTTTGCTCGCGTTTCATCCAGTCGGCTGGCCAACCGTAAAGGCAGGTGAAAGCCTCTGCGGTCACTTTAGGGCGGCCCGTCCAGGCAGCAGCGGCAGCAGGGATGTTAGAATAGTAAGGCTCGTAGAGCAGGGCCTCGCTTTCCGGCACATCCACGGAGGCATAGGCCTGCAGGATGTCACAAGGGGCACCGGCGCACTGTGCGCGGCTGTAAGCGCCCAACTCATGCGCAATAGCGGTGAAAGGCCGGTAAAACTGATCAATGACGAGTTCGGATACCAGCCGCTGATAGTCGTACAGCACCTGCTGATACGGTGGCCGGGGCACATACAGGCTATCCAGATAAGGTTCGAGGCCATAACCGTACTTTGCGCGGAATTCCTCCATGAACCCAGTGGTGCCAAGGTAGCGTTGCTCCACCTCCCAGGAATCCACGAAGATGCCGCTTTGTGTGCCCGATTGCAGGGCGGGCTTCAGGGCCTTGCCCATTCGCTCCGCATAGTTTCTAAGCGCCTGCTCGTTCAGATGGTCAATGACCAGCCCTTTCCGGGGGTGCTCCCAATGCAGGCGGAGCACCTGCCGGAAACTACTGTCATTGAGCAACATAGTGGCTTCCTCCCGCGGCACCTGCGTGTCTCCAAAGGGCCATAGGGTGCCAAAGGTGACATCAAACCCCAGCCCCAGGCTATCGGCCTTCAGCTTGGCATACCTGACCTTTTCCGACCATTCTGGCGAAAGCCATTCCTGACGGGGCGTAGCGACGGTGTCCAGCCGGTTGTAGGGGTAAATCCAGGCCACTTCCACACCCCCGAAGTGATTGGCTTTCAACCATTTCAGATCGCGGTCAATCTGAGCTTCCTGTATTTCGCCGGCAAACCACCACCACCTTGTCCAGGGGCGGCCGGTATCGGTGTGTATTTCGTTAGAAACCTTGGGCGTCTGGCACGTAACTAAAAGCAAAAGCAGCGGAAAGAAGTAATTTTTCATAGTCGTATCATTAATTGCATCAGGCGAACCACCCGGCGGTGGCAAACAAGCCATATTCCAAAAAGAACAGCCCCCAGACTGCCTGATAGTAGCGCATGATGGACGCCTTTTCCGAAAGGTTGACCCGGCTGGCCAGCAGGAGAAAACCCAGCAGCAGGCCGAGGTGCCCCAGTCCAAAGAGCAGTGGGTGTACCTGCAGGCCCGCCCAGAGCGGGAGCGTAGCCAGCAGGAGAAACAGGCCGCCAAGCAGGCTGTTGCCAATCCAAAAAACGCGCCTGAGCCCCACTTGCAGGGAAAGGGTCTGAATACGGTAGGCTTCATCCCCTGCGGTGTCAGGCATGTCCTTGAACCAGGCAATAATAAGCCCGTAAACGAAAATGGCAACGGTGAGCCATAGGATGATGGGCGGAAGCGCCGTATCCCCGCTGAGCCGGTTGTAAAAATGGAGGAACAAAAGCAGGTTGACGATCAGCCCACGCACTGCAATAATGCAAAAGGCGGCCCAGAAGTGAAACCGCTTCAGCCGCAACGGGGGCAGGGAATAGGCAATGCCCAGCAACAGGCTCAACCCAACGGTCCACATCAGATAGGGGCCGCCATATACGGCAAGGGCCAGCGCAATGAATAGTGCAATACCAATAATGGCTTGTCCGGTACGAACGGAGTAAGCGCCCGATGCCAGGGGCAGGTATGGTTTGTTGATGCGGTCAATTTCGATATCGGTCAGCTGATTGAGCCCAACGATAAAAATATTGGCACCCAGGCAGCTGACCCAGGCGGTAAGGAAGATGCCCCAGCCTCCTGTGCCTTTGCCCGCATAGCTGAGCGCGAGTACGTAAAGGGCCAGTACGCTCAGACTTGTACCAATAATCGTATGCGGGCGGCTAAAACGGATGAAGTCCATCATGAGGTTATACTGGTTTTTGAGCTTGCAAAACCCCAAAGCAGATCGTCCCCTGCTTAAACCCCCGGGTCATATGCCGCATGGCCAGTGCCCCGCGGATGGTGGGCAGGCCGGCTTTGAGCAGCCCGCTTAGGCTTTTCAGGTTCAGGGCAGATTGGATCACTGCCTGCCAGAAGGGGGCTACCTGAGCACTCCAGTCTTCAGTTTGCAAACCGGTGAAGCCCGCCTGTTCTGCCTCCCTTCGCAGCCCGGATAAGGGCGCCAAGGGCGGAAGGTGGTACAGGTGCCGGATGCGATTGAGGATATGTTCGTCCTTCGGGTTCAGGGGCGGCGGGGTTTCGCGATGGCACCAGGTCGCCATAAGGAGTTGGCCACCGGGTGCCAGCAAGTCATAAAACAACTGTAGCATTTGGGCTTTGTCCTCGATATGTTCTGCGCTTTCCATGGACCACACCAGGTCAAACGGGCCATCCTCAGGGCGGAGCGACATCATATCCCGGGCTTCGGTTTTTACAATGGCGCTAAGGCCTGCTTCCTGATTGTAAGCGGTGCCGCGCTCAGCCTGTACGGTACTCAGGGTACAGCCCAGGACATGCGTTGCCTTTAGGGTCTCCGCTAAATACCGGGAACTGCCGCCTACGCCGCAGCCTGCGTCCAAAATCCGGTCCGCTTGTTTTACATGGCCCCATTCCAGCATCACATTGACAAGGTCAAGCTGCGCCTGCCGGTGGTCTTTGGCGGAAGCCCCGTCCCCGTAGTAGCCATGATGCATGTGCTCTCCCCAGGTGTCGAGCCATATCTGAGTGGAGCGGTCGTAAAAATGAGCGATCTTGTCGTTGAGCACGGGCCGTGATTTTACTGAATGAATAAGTTGGTTTACCGAAGCAAAGCAATGAGCAGGAGGATCAGCACCGCCGAAATGAGCAGTGCCACAATTTGGTGCCGGTTGAGGCGCTCCCGCTCGGCTTCCGGGATGTGCGACTGATCGGTAAAGGCCATCCGGACGTAGCCCAGCAGGGCGGCCGGAATAAACAGGAACCCGGCCAGTGACCCAATGAGGACCCGCAAGATCATGAGCAATCGCCGGCCCAGGCCCATTTTCTCAGGCGCTGTTTCAGCGGAAGGGGAGGAGGGCTGCTCTGTGGTTGCGGTCAGCGGTTTGCGGCCAGCCAGCGCAATGCCGTATTTCCCTTTGCCATCCACCCACTGCGGCTTGACATAGCAGACCTGCAGGTCTGCGAAGCCTGCATCCCGGAACCATTGCCAGTATTCTTCTTCTTTGGGGAAGAGCATCCAAAGTTCTGCGATAAACCGCCCCACGGGATTAGCCGGCTCTAACGGGCCAATCATCAGCGCAAGGCCGCCAGGTTTCACGACCCGGTAGGCTTCGCGTATGCCTTTTGCAGGGTCAGGCCAATATTCGATACTCCCCGCAGAGACATAGCGGTCAAAGCTGTTGGAAGGCAGGGGGAGGTTTTCCGCATCGCCCTGCAGGAAGGTGCACCCCTGCAGCTCAGGTTTGGCTTTCGCTTTTGACATTTGGTGCGGGCTTTGGTCTACGCAGGTGACCTGTTGGGGAGGCACGATCTTTACAATACCCTCTGTGTTGAAGCCGGTGCCCGACCCTACATCCACTACCTTAATGCCGGTTTCCTGCAATTGCCCGAGCTGTAGGGCCTTGTCCCGCATAGGGACTGTCCAGAAGAGCGGATTGACAATTTTGTCGTAGAAGATGGATAGAAAGCGGTAAAACCAATACGCTTCCTGCTTGTGTTGTACTAATCTCATAATGCTGAAGGATTAACGCCAGGTGTTGCTGGCTACAGTCGTCAATATAAGACATAAATACAAACCTACAGCCTGAAAACAGGTTTCATTTCCACCCATTTTGTACCAGGCTCTACTCCCGGCAAAGCTTGCTGATAGTCCCACATCAGGGTTTCCCATGCCTGCACCCTGGGGTTGGCAGCATCAAGGCGGGCTTTCTCTGCCGGGTCGAAGCCATCCTCCGTCTCCATGATCATGCACAGGCGGTTGGACCAGCGGTAGATGGTCATATGCCGGATGCCGCTGCCTGTTATGCTTTCCAGGATTTCCGGCCAGACGGCTTCGTGCCAGCGCTCGTATTCCGCGATGAGCGCCGGGTCCTCTTTCAGGCAGAGGTATTGCCCTGTACGGTCACGGCCGTCTTTGAGCGGATGTTGAGAATGCTGCCTCCGTGGGCTTTAAGTGCCGGCAATAGGTCTTGTGATTGCAGGATTTACCCAAGGAGTCAATCAAACGATTACCGTTATGTCGTTACTCTGAAATAGGTGCGCCTGTCAATTCCTACCTTCACATGTTTAGCCAATGTACTTATCAAAATGTACAATAATTGGATGCTTTTGTAACCCCGTTTTCTCTGGAATTACCTCGGAGGCGGGCCTCCCCGTGCTTCTTCTGTAGGGCAACAAAGTGGGGACAAGCCGCTCATTCCTGAGGCCATTAGAAACGCCATCGAGGCTGCCCCATTGCGTATACGACAATAAAGGCAAAGCACCCTAATGGCACCAGGTAAGCATAGTGGATGCTGCCTGTCCAGTCCGACACTTTGCCCTGCAGGGCCGTCAGCACCGCGCCGCCCAGGATCGCCATCACCAGGAAAGAACTGCCCAGTTTGGTATCCGCACCGAGGCCCTTAACAGATAGGCCATAGATGGTCGGGTACATGAGCGACATGCAGCCGGAAATAGCTACCAGCGCCAGTACTCCGGGCAGCCCGCTGCCCCAGATGACCGCCATCGTCAGCAGGACGGCAAGGGAGGCGAGAATAGCCAGCAGGCGGCGGGGCGCTACAAACTTCATCAGCCAGGTAGAGCCGAAACGGGCGGCCCCGAAGAGCACGAGGGCAGCGAGGTAATAAGAAGAAGCAGCCTGCTCATCCACGCCCAGCTCCTGCATAGCGTAGCGGATGGTGAACGACCAAACGCCGATCTGAGCACCTACGTAGAAAAACTGCGCCAGCACGCCCCACACGTAATTGGAATTGCCCGCCAGGCGCCGGATGGTTGGGCCCAGTTTGATTTCCGGGCCGGCATCAGAGCCGGACGGCATAGGCGTGAGGAAGATCAGCAGGCCCACGCCCAGCGTCAGCAGCGCTACGCCCACGTAGGGGCCCATCACCGCATTCAGCTCGGCCTGTTGAATGGCCTGAAGCTGTGCCTCCGTCATCTGCACCCGCTCTGTTTCGGAAGCCTGATTGAGATTGGACAGGATAAAGTACTTGCTCAGCAGCACGCCGGCGATGGAGCCAATCGGGTTGAAAGACTGCGCCAGGTTGAGCCGTTGGACAGCTGTATCCGGTGGCCCCAGTTCGTAAATGTAAGGGTTGGCTGTCGTCTCCAGAATGGCCAGCCCGCCGGCCAGGATAAACAGGGCAATCAGAAAGTGGCTGTACTGCTGCGTCAGGCTCGCCGGATAAAACAGCAGGGCGCCAAAAATGAATATGCCCAGCCCGGCCAGTATCCCGGTTTTGTAGGAGTACCGCTTGATCAGAATGGCGGAAGGCAGCGCGAGGCAGAAGTAAGAACCATAGAATGCAATCTGAATCCAGGACGTCTGGAAATCGGTCATGCTCATGATCTTCTTAAAGGCGGCCAGCAGCGTGTCTGTCATGTTATTGGCCAGCCCCCACATAAAGAAAAGGGAGGTAATGAGTACGATTGGCAGTACCATTGCTCTGCCCTTGGTCATCTGTATGCTTTCGTTTTTCATAATTGCCTTTTATCCCGGAGCCTGATGCCTCCTCCGTCTTGAGCATTTGTTTTCAACTACGCCCGGCAGCCGCTCGACAGGCTCGGGGTATCCTGATACTTGTAGGGGATGAAGAACTCCCGGTGGCCCAGCTTTTCCGGTTTGGTAAGCTGCCCGCGGGCGGTATCCACCACCAGCTGCAGCAGGTCCATCGCGTTTTCCTCCAGCGTCTGTTCGCCTTCCAGAATCCGGCCGGCGTTGAAGTCCATGTCTTCCATCATCTTCTGGTAGGTGCGGTTGTTGCCGGTTACCTTGATGAGCGGGGCGACCGGGCTCCCGATGACCGAGCCGCGCCCGGTGACAAACAGCACGATGTGCGAGCCCACCGAGATGAGGTCGATGATCCCTTCGCTGTCGTTTGGATTGGTATAACCAAACTGCATAAAGTGGGGGTCCGGCACGGAGTCGAGCAGCCACAGGCCCGGGCGGGACGGCTGTTCGGACACCCGGATGATGCCCTGAATGGGCCGGGTGCCGCTTTTGGCGTAAGCCCCCAGGCTTTTCTCTTCTATGGTGGTGAGCCCGCCGGCAAAATTGCCGGGGGAAGCCGACCACTGATTGACCTCCTGACAGTAGTGGCGGGCTTTTTCGTAGGTGTGGCCCAATGCTTCCCGGACTTCCTCGTTGCAGCCGCGTGCCTGCAGCTCCGGCTTGAGGCCCATGAGCTCTACCACTTCCTCAAAGACCGCTGTGCCGCCGGCGTCTACGAGGCGGTCGAAGAAACGGCCGACCACCGGGTTGCCGGCCAGGCCGCTTGTGGCATCGCTGCCGCCGCATTCGCTGCCGACTACGAGGTCTGCCAGGCCCATAGGCACGCGGGGCGTATCCGCAATTTCCGCTTTAAAGCGGCGTATGATTTCCTTGCCCTTGTCGATACTGCTCGTGGTGCCGCCATTGTCCTGTATGAAGTAGCTCTCCGCCGGCCGGCCCGACTCGCGTACCACCTCGGCAATGCGGTGGGGCTGTGTGTACTCGCAGCCCAGGCCAACTGCCAATACCGCGCCTACATTCGGGTGCCGGGCCAGAGCCAGCAGGATGCGGATGGCGTAGGCGTTGTCGTAACAGCCCGGGAAGCCCACCACGTGCACGTCTTCTTCGCCGTACGCAATATTGTGGGCGACAAAGCTGGCACACTCCACGGTGTAGACGACCAGCACGATATTTCTGATGCCTTTACGGCCATCGGGCCGCAGGTATCCTTCCCATTGTATAGCGCTTAATGGTTCCATATGCTCGCAATTATAGGTAAACATCCGGCTCCGTGGGCGCACCAGTGTCTTTATCCAGTGTGCCGGAGCGCTCGTCAAAATTACTTTTTACATTATGCAGGTGCAGGTGCTGCCCGCTTTTGATGGCCTGCAGGGCCTGCCCGATGACCACGCTGCTTTTGATGACCGCGTCCCCGGGCTCAAAGTCCTGCAAAGCTATTTTATGGCCAAAGGGGATGGCTTCGATGCTCTCCACGCTGCCACGTTCCCCCTCGCCCAGCAGATGCACTTCGCCGGGCGAAAGGTCGTCCAGCGCAGTCGCCACATTGTCTTTGGCGTGAATGATGAAGGCTCGCTGACTCATAAAACACCGTATTTTTTGAAGGCTTCCGTCGCGCTCATGCCGTTTTCTATGGCCTTGCGCACTACGTTTTCTGCATTGGCTTTCTCCACGGCCCGCTCAATGACGTGCCGCTCGTGCTTGCGCGGAATAACCACCACGCCATCGAGGTCGCCAAAGATCAGGTCGCCGGGCTCAATCCAGACGCCTTCTATTTCAATGGGCACCCGGTAGGCCTGCACGATGGTCCGCACCCGGGAGTCCTGCGCGAAGCGGCCGCGGCTGAAGACGGGCCAGTTTTGCTCCAGCACCCGTGGCGTATCCCGGTGCGGGCCGTTAACTACCGCGCCCACCGCCTTGCGCATGCGGGCTGTTGCGGTCATGATTTCACCCCAGACGGCGCAGCTCTGCGAACCCGTAGCCACAAATACCTCGCCGGGGCGCAGATCATCCAGCGATTCGGTCATATAGCCGAAAGGCTTGGGCTGCTCGCCGTATACATCGCAAAAGAGCACCGGCATGGCACGCCCCACCACTTTCATGTCCAGCGTCATCGGCTGTATTTCCCGCGGTAAAAACTGATGGTAGCAGCCCAGCTGATCGAGGATGTCTCCCATGACCGGCGTGTAGAGCTGCTCCCGGATGATCGTATAGAGCTCTTCGTCGTTCTGATACATTAGGGTTGGATTTTGAATACATAAGCGGGCTGCTCTGCCTTCAGTTCTGCTTTAAAGCGCAGCTGCCCATTTTCGAATTGAAGCCCGGAGACCGACGCATCGGATACAGCGGTTATTTGCTGTACGGATTCCAGCGGCAATCCGTCGATGACAATTTCGCTGCCGGCCGGCTGATCGAGCAGGAAGAGGTACACCTGCCCGTCTTTTTGCGTAAAGCGCACGCGCCCGCCCTCACTCGTTTCTGCCTGAGCGGTCTTCCAGGGGCGGCTGCCGTAGATGGCCTCCCGGTGCGCCTGATGCCATTCACCAAGCCCCTTCAGGCGTTGCACCTGACCGTCAGAAATGCTGCCGTCTGCCTTAGGGCCTACGTTGAGCAGCAGGTTGCCGTTCTTGCTGACGATATCCACGAACATATCCACCAGCTCATCAACCGACAGCAGCTCGTCGGCGGCTTCTACCTGATTGTAGCCGAAAGACAGGCCTATGCCGCGCACCGTCTCCCATTTTTTGTCAGAAATGGTATCCAGCACCTGATATTCCGGGGTGGTAAAGTCGTGGTGAACAGGCGACATGAAGCCCTCCGGGCCCATCGCCATTTTGTGGCGGTTGTTGACGACGCCTTCCTCGTCCTGATTGTAAAAATCGGCAATCAGAGGGCGTGGGTCATAAGCCTGCGGGCTGCCGATGTCGGCCCACAGGATTTTGGGCTGATACCGGGCAATCAGCTCGCGCCAGTGGGCGTCTATGTACTCCACGTAGGCAGAATCCTGCGGGATGGCGGCAAACAGGTCCGGGAAGTTGACGATGGTTTTGTCGTTGAAGGTCCAGTCCAGCCCGCTTGAGTAGTACAGGCCCATTTCCATATCCCGCTCTTTGACGGCGGCAGAGAGCTCGCCCACAATATCCCGCCCGGCGATGAAGTCTTCGCGGAAAGGGTTGGGGTGTTCGCTCGGCCAGAGGATGAAACCGTCGTGAAACTTGGAGACCAGCACCACATAGGCTGCGCCCACTTCTTTGAAAAGCTCCGCCATCTCATCCGGATTCCAGTTCTGGCTCGCTTCATTGAATTGTGGAACGAAATCATAATAGGAGAAGTCGTCTCCGTAAGTGGCAGCATGGTGCGCTGCCGTAGCGCTGCCTTCTATCTTCAGGCTGTTGAGGTACCACTCGGCGTAGGGGTTGTTGGTGAACCACTCTGTGCCATCGCCTTCAGCCAGGATTTCCTCCAGCGGTTTGCCCGGCCCTTTCGCCCAGGCCGGCAGGGAGTACAGCCCCCAGCAAACGAATATGCCGAGCTTGCCGTCCTGATACCAGTCGGGCAGCGGGTGGGTAGCCAGCGAGCTATCAGTCGGCTCGTATTTTTGAGGAGGGGCGGGCGCTTCGGTTTGCTCTTCGGCGGCGGCCGGCTTACAGCCAACGGCAGCCAGGGCCAGGCCCGCTATCAAAATCAGGTATTTCATTGCAATCGCTTTTGATTTATTCGCTATAGGTGGAGCATCAGGGAAGCAGGCAGTGCTTTCTCCATGCTGTTTAATTTAGCGAACGGTAATTTTGAAAGTATAAGCTTCGCTTTCCGGCTGATCGAAGCTCATCTGCAGCTTGCCATCCTCCAGGCTGTAACGTACCGCCTTGCCGGTAGCCAGCGACTCAATCTGAGCAACAGCGTTCAAAGGCAGGCCTTCCAGTTGGACGGTATTGCCTTCCGGGCGGTCCAGCAGTGTCAGGTATACGGCATCGCCCTTGGCGGTAAAGCGCACCTCGGTGCCCTCCGTGGTTTGCGCAGCGGCGATTTTCCACGGGCGGCTGCCGTAGATGGCTTCTCCGTTCTGCTTCAGCCAGCGGCCCAGGCCTTCGAGGCGGGTACGTTGCCCTTCGGGGATACTGCCGTCTGCTTTAGGGCCTACATTGAGCAGCAGGTTGCCGTTCTTGCTGACGATATCGACAAAAGAGTCGATCAGCTCATCGATGGACAGGAAGTCGGCCACGTCTTCGCGGCGGTTGTAGCCAAAGGACAGGCCGATGCCGCGGCAGGTCTCCCACTTTTTCTCTGAAATACTATCCAGCACGGTATACTCCGGCGTGAGGATGTCGTGGTGAATGGGAGACCCAAATCCGGCAGGCGTGATCTCCATCTTATGGCGGTTGTTGACAACGCCTTCCGGGTTTTTATTGTAAAAATCGGCAATGAGCGGCACGGGGTCGTACGCCTGCGGAGAGCCAATGTCCGCCCACAGCACATACGGGTCGTAGCGTTCCATGAGCTCCCGCCAGTGCTGATCGATGTATTTGGCGTAAGCCGGATCCTGCGGAATGGCGGTGAAGAGGTCCATCAGGGAAGTGATGGTCTTGTCGTTGAAGGTCCAGTCCAGTCCGCTGGAATAATACAGCCCCATCTTCATGCCGGCATCAGAGACGGCACTCGTCAGTTCGCCTACGATGTCGCGGCTGGCGTAATAATTTTCCCGGAAGGGGTTCTCCTGCTCGCTCGGCCACAGCAGGAAGCCATCGTGGTGCTTGGTGGTAAGGACCACATAGCCGGCGCCGGCCTCTTTGAACAGCGCTGCCATCGCCTCCGGGTCCCAGTCAGCCACCGCTTCGTTGAACGGCTGCACAAAGTCGTAGTAGGAAAAATCTTCCCCATAGGTTTCCCGGTGGTATTCCTGGGTAGCGCTGCCGTCAATTTTGAGGGAGTTAAGGTACCACTCCGCATAGGGATTTTCCTTGAACCAGGTCAGCCCGCCGTCCTTCTCCAGGGTTTCTTCCAGCGTCAGCTCCGTTGCTTTTGCCCAGCCGGGCACAGAGTAGAGCCCCCAGTGGATAAAAATGCCCAGCTTAGCGTCCTGATACCAGGCCGGCACTTCATGCTGCGAGATGGAAGCGTTGTCGGGTTGGAATACTTTTTTGGGCGCTTCCTGCTGCGCTGCGCAGGAGACGGTGCCCAGCAGGGCCGCAATGGCAAAGGATATCGTCTTAATTCGGTTTTTCATCAGCGTCATATTTAAAGGTTTAACCAATAGGTGATTTTGAAAACGAGGGCCCGGTTTTTGGGCTGCAGCATCTCCGGGAAGTAATTGTCGGAATACACCACGAAGATGTCAGAAACCGGGCGGAACCGCCACTGCAGGCGGCTGTTGATGTTGATATTGTCAAACTGGCTGTTGTACTGCACGAATGTGGAAAAGAATACTGATTTGCTGAACGTCAGGTCCACGCGCGGGCCAAACAGCAGCAGGGTGGCATCCTCAAACCCTTCCTTCAGGTCGATGCGGTTGACATTGAAATTCATGGCCAGGGTGGCGTACTGCCGGTAGCGGTAGTTGAGCTGCCCGGACAGCTGCCGCAGGTTGCCATTGAAAAAGCCGCCGCTGATCAGCTGAATGCGGTAGAAAAAGGGTTTCCGCTGATCGGCCTGATAAGCCGCCAGAAAGCCGGTCTGATCAAAGTCTTCTCCCGGCTGGAAGAGCTGTTCGGTGCTTCCGGTCGGATTGAACGGAAAAAACAGCTTCACGTAATTGCTCAGCAGGGAAAAGGTAAAGTTGCTGGTATTCTGAAAATCCAGGTTGTAATTAAGCGCAAAGTTGTAATCCGTCATGCCCCACTGCTCATTCCAGATGATATTATTGGAAAGCGAGAAGGTGTGGCGGTTGATCCATTTGCTCTGTGGGTAGATGGTGTAGCCAACCACCGGGTTGATCCGCTGGAAGTCGGTGCGCGGCACAAAACCCACCTTGGCGTCGAAGTCCCGGCCCACCATCTGATGCGTCCAGGAGGCGAAAAAGCGCAGGGTGTTGTAATTGATGGTAGCCCCGTGGGAGAACGGCTGTTCCTGCTGCCCTTCGTCTACGCTGTGGTGATAAAATATTTTGCCGTTCCAGCGCCCGTCGGCGGAAGCCAGGTTATAATCCAGCCCCAGCAGCTGACTGTTGCTGCCATCACCCGGCTGTGCTACATCCACCGGCTGGCCGTCAAAGTTGGCTTTATTAACCAGAATGGCGCTGATATTGGAGCGGGCAAAAACCTGCCGTTGCACTGCTGCTACCGTGTAATTGTAGCTGGGCTGATTGATGATCGGGTCGCGGGCAGTCTGCATATTCATCAGGCCCACGCGCCAGTTTTCGTCCAAGCGGCCGCTGAGGCGTGCACCGAGCCAGATGCGGTTCTGTACGTTCTGCCCGGTGGCGGAGTCGATGGCCACGCCAATACGCCGGGAGAAGAAGGGACGGGCGTTGTCAAACCCAAAGCTGGCAAACAGGTCGCCATTCTCCAGGAAAAACTGCCGGCGTTCCGGGAAGAAGATTTCGAAGCGGTCGAGGTTGGTCTGCTGCACATCCACCTCCACCTGTGAGAAGTCAGGGTTGATGGTCAGGTCGAGGTTGAGGGAGGGCGTGATAGCGATTTTGGCATCGCCCCCGGTAGACAGCTGCCCCTGCCAGTCTTCCCCGCCGAGGTAGTCGCGGCTGCCCCCGCCCGCAGCGAAGGGGATGAGCGACACATTGCTGCCCGGCTTGCCCAGCGGCCCGGGCCACCGCAGCGTGCCGGTGAAGGCGAGGTTGATCAGGGGCAGTTGCCGGGGCACGCGCGACCAGGCGGCCCGTTCATTGTACTTAGTGTCGGTGCGGTAAAAATTGATGTTCCACTCCTGGCTGCCTTCCGGGAAGCGCAGGGTTTTGAACGGGATAGCGATTTCCACGGTCCAACTATTGGCATTGCGCTGGGCTTCGCCTTTCCAGATATTGTCCCAGCTCAGGTCAAGGTCTTCCGGGTTTTCGCCTCCGTTGGCGATCAACCCTTCCGAAAGTACGCCGAAGGGGTTGATGGCGAAGAAGAACCCATTGGTTTGATCCTGAAAGGGGTCCAAAATAACTGCGAACCCATCCACGGTTTCCCCCTGAAAGTCGCGGCGCAGGCTTTGTGTCACGTACTCGCCCGGCAGGCTGTCGTATAGGACGGCAGCGATGTAGAGGTACTGCTCGTCGCGGGCAGTTTTCACATCTGTCCGGGAAACGGCCAGGGTGCTGTCGAAGGGGAAGTATTGCCAGAATTTGCCGCTCCATTCGCCCTGCTGCCAGACGGGCTCGTCCAGCCGGCCGTCCACGTGGACCTCAGCGCCCGGAAGGGCCTGCAGGCTGCGGGCGGGTTGCTGCGCCAGGCCGGAAAGGGCAAGCAGTAGGCTGCAAATGAGTAAGGCAATTGGTTTGGGCATACGGTTTGGAGCTTCTCGGAGCGAAAAGGAAGCCGGGCATTTCATCCCGGCTTCCAAACGCACGCTGTTGCTATGAATCAGTTGGGTTATTATTGCTGTCCCTGCTTAAAGTGGTAGCGGACGCCCAGCTGCACGCGGCGGGGGTTGAATGCAGCCACAGGGTCCCCAAAGTTTGGCGCCATGCGGTTGACCTGGAATGCACTGAAATTGTCGAAATTGAAGAGGTTGAAGGCATCGACCCTTACTTCCACAGAGTTGCCACTGCCAAGGTTAAAGGTTTTAGCAAGATTCAGGTCGAAGTTTCGGTACCAGTTCTCAAAACCTTCAGGTCGCCAGTTGAAGGGTTGGCCATCCAGGAAGTCATTTTCCGGGTCACCGTCCATATTGTCGTCGCTGCCGGTAATAGCGTTACGTGGAGTAGGGCTCGCAATAGTTATAATTCCACTAATCCGGATATTGAACGGCAAGGTATAAATACCGGTCAGCAGGAAGCGGTGGCGTTCGTCTGTACTGGCATTAACATCTTCAAAGACCCCCTCTTCAAGTGGGCGTTGCAGTTCGGTCTTAACACTGGCCAGCGTATAGTTGAACTGGAACATCCATCCGTCACTAAAGTTACGTCGAACGGTCATCATCATCGCACGGTAACTGCTGGACCAGGTATCGTCGGCCAGGAAAATATCTCCATAGTCAGCTGTAACCCGGCGGGTAGACCCACCATCAATAAAGGGGTTGAAATTGTAGCTTGCAAAACCGTTGCTCATGTTTTTCATGGCAAAATTGAGTGTGCCCAATATTTTAGGTGCAATACGCTGGTTAACACCAAGGGAGAAGTCATCAAATACCGGATTGGCTATATCATTGCTCAGGAGGGTAACATTAGGAGTGATGTTGTCGACGCCGAGTGAAGCGGCATAACCTCTCAGTACGGCAGGGTCAGTGGAGAAAGGGAAGCCCCCCAGCGCTTCAAATGGGATCGTAGCCTGAAGCCAGTTAAAGCCCCTGGCTTCGGCATTGACATCATTGAGTGGCGGACGGTCATAAGACCGGGCATAGCCACCAAAAAGTACGGTGCGGTCATCTCCGGAGAGGTCATAGGAAAACCTCAGGCGGGGAGCGATATTATGGTAATCCTTACGGTCTCCTTTTGCGATGAATTCTTCTGGTACGCCAGCATCGGTGAGCTTACGGGCGTTTGTGTCATCGAGCACAAAGTCATTGTTGAGGTGTCCTAAGTTACTGCTGTAGCGCAGGCCATAGGAAAGCAGCAACCGGTCATTGATTTGCCAGTCATCCTGAGCAAAGAAAGCCAGTTGGTGTGCCGGTATGGATGTAAAAGCATCATTGGAGTTTTCCGTCTGATCGGTACGCCCTACACCAATCTGTCCCAGTAGAGGGACACCTGGCTCCGCATAAATAATGAAAGGCTGAGACAAAAGCGGCCAGTTATAAGTGAGGTCGCTATATTCATAGCTGCCACCAATTTTGAATACGTGGTTATTGGCGATGATCTGAAAGTTGTTGGTGATATTGGTCTGATTTTCCAATTGCTCCAATGGCCAGAATATATTCATGGGCCCCTCAAAGAACCCATAGTTGGAGTAAAGATTAAGCGGGTTTTGGGAAAGCGAAGTGGTTAGCCATTGATTGAACCGGTAAGACGCAATGAATTCATTGTTGATTTTGCTGTTGGGCGTGTAGCGATGGCGGAGAATAAAGTTGTCGGTCACCTGGTCCTGAGTCCATCCAAATTCCCGGGTGTTTGCCCCCGGTAGGACAACATCGTGATCGTCGCGGCGGGCAAACCAGGATAAATCGATCAGGTTCCTGCTGTTGGGTTGCGCAGTGAGCTTGGCAGACCACAGCGTGTAGCCCACTTCATTGTTAATCAGGCGTTCATAATCCGAAAAGAGAGGGTCATCCGGTATCACGAATGCCGTAGGCTCAATTTCATCATTGCGCTCATAGGAGGCCGCAAAAAACAGTTTGTCTCTGATGATGGGCCCACTGGCAAACACACCAGACTGATAGCGGTAAAAGCCCTCTGGTTTTGTTTCTTCGAGTGGCCCTTGCGCACGCATCCAATCCTGATAACCATTGGCGAAAGCCGTGACCTCAAAGTTGTTGGTGCCTCGTTTGGTTTCGATGACGGTCACTTCGGTGCCGCCCTCATACTGTGCATCATAACCGTGCGTAATAAACCTCATTTCGTCAACCACCAACTGGCTAAGCCAAACGTCATTTACGTTGCCCGTAATTGAGGCTCCGGCAGTCCGCCCCTTGGTATTGAGGCCGTCTACGATATATTGCCCGAAAACAGCTCCGGTAGCGGATTGTACTCCGGGCTCCGAAGCACCACTGTTGAAGTCAGCTGCATTGCCATCAAATGAGCGGGCTCCCGGTGCCAATTGGCCAAGCGAAAGAATGTTTCGTGAAAATACAGGTAAGTACTCAATCTGCTCGGTTGCAATAGGTGTAGCCACCGATGTTTGCCGCATTTCCACAGCATCGGATTGGGCAATCACGAGCACCTCCTCCATGTCCACCGTAGTTTCCTGCATTTGGAAATCAAGCCTTAGGATTTGCCCGATCATAAGCTTTGTGTTCTGCTTTTCCACAGTTTGATAGCCCAGGTAGGAAGCAGTAACGTTGTATGCCCCCCGGGGCAATGAAAGCAACTGGTATGTACCATCCTCATCGGTAGTGGTACCCCGGCTAAGCCCGGTACTGGGGTCGCTGGCTAAAATAGCTACCCCGATCAATGGGGCGCCTTTTTCATCCGTTATCGTGCCCTCAATTGAGCCAAAAGTTGATTGAGCCTTCATGCTCAGCGGCAAGGCAAGCAAAAAGGCAATGATCAGCATGGTATTGCTGAAATACTGGCTGATAGATGTGAATAGGGTCAATTTGGTAAAGGTATTCATATTCCTGATGTTATGAATTAGGAAATAAGACTGGCTGTTCACGCAAGTGCGTGATTGTGTAAAAATCTGTAATTCAGTTGTTTAAGTCAAAGTGCTTTCCTTTGGAAGCTAGGGCGTTGGTTTAGGCAGCACCGGGCTGCAGCACCACGAGTTCGGAACGGGCACCCTGTGCGCCTTTCACGAGCGATTGCTCAATGTCGGCGGTCTTGGAAGGGCCCGCGATGAACACGCCGAAGGGGGTGGTGTCGGGCCGGATGTAGTGATAGGCATCATGCATAGTTTCCACAATTTTATCTGTTGGTAATAGGAGGATGAGGTGCTGGGTGATGAAGGGGAGCACACGTGCGGGCAGCTGTTCCTGCGGTACCCAGATGGCACCGTTTTCAGCTACGCCCCAATCACCCTTTATGATGGCTACGTCCACATTTCGGAGGCTGCGGGCATCCGTGGTGGCGGGTAGGAATTGAAGGCCGGGCCCGGCCAGTTCCGGCAGGGCGGTGACAAAGTTTTGGCAGTCGGGATAATGCTTTTGCAGGTAACTGCCCCAGTCGCCGATGGCAGATTCCGGCACCCACTCTGCACCGGCCAGTATGAGGCTTTCGCAAAAGCGGCTCTGAATACCTGCGCCCTGCTGCTGCGGCCCGGGTACCCGGGGCAGGGGAGGGGAAGCGGGCCGTCGCTCCCGGATGGCTTTAAGTATGTGTGCTCTGGCACTCATGACTGCTTAGGTTTTTCGTTTTGGTACCACTCTTTGAAGCTCTGTCGGGGCGGTTCGGGCATTTCCCGGCCTTTCCCCCAGGCATTCAGGCGGTGGTAGACCATCCAGCGGGGGAGCCACTGCAGCGCCCGCCGGGCCCATTTGCCGAAGAAGCGGTAGCGGGCAGGGCTGGCGAGCACCCATCCGGCGATGCGCATTGACAGCCGTTTGGAGGCCGGCAGCTCATGTTGCCTGGCAATTTCCTGCCGCCACTCGTACAGCTGCTCGTGTATGTTGATCTTCACCGGGCACACATCTGAGCAGGAGCCGCAGAGGGTGGAAGCGAACGGCAGGTCGCTATACCGCTTGAGATCCTGCCCGGGCGTAAGGATGGAGCCGATAGGGCCGGGCACGGTAGCGCCGTAGCTGTGCCCTCCGCTGCGCCGGTAGATGGGGCAGGTATTCATGCAGGCCCCGCAGCGGATGCACTTCAGGGAATTGCGGAATTTCTCCCGCCCCAGCTGCTCCGTCCGGCCATTGTCTACGAGTACGATGTGCATTTCCCTGCCGGGCTCCGGCTGGTGGAAGTGGGAGGTGAATACCGTAATGGGCTGCCCGGTGGCACTGCGGCCAAGCAGGCGCGTGAATACGCCCAGGTGCTCGGCTTTGGGGATGATCTTTTCGATGCCCATGCAGTGGATTTGCACCGGAGCGAGGTGGACGCCCATGTCGGCATTGCCTTCATTGGTACAAACGACGATGCCGCCGGTTTCGGCGATCGCAAAGTTGACGCCGGTGATGGCCGCATCGCTTTCCATGAAGCGGGCACGCAGGTGGTGGCGGGCCGCTTCCGTCAGGTATTTGGGATCGGTGGCTCCGGCCTGTGTGCCCAGCTTTTGGTGAAACAGCTCGCCGATTTCCTCCTTCTTCAGGTGGATGGCAGGCATAACGATATGGCTGGGCGGCTCCTCCAGCAACTGTATGATGCGCTCGCCCAGGTCGGTGTCAATCACTTCTATGCCTTGCCGGTGGAGGTGCTCGTTCAGCTGGCACTCCTCGGTGAGCATGGATTTGCTTTTGACCACCCGGCGGGCGTTATGCTTTCTCAAAATCCCTTCGACTATGGTGTTGTGCTCGGCAGCGTTGCGTGCCCAGTGTACCTGTACGCCATTCGCCAGCGCATGGGCTTCGAATTCCTCCAGGTAGTTGTCCAGATTGGCCAGTACGTGGTCTTTGATGCCGGACGCACAGTCGCGCAGCTGCTCCCAATCCGGGATTTGGCCGGAGGCCCGGTCGCGTTTTTCGCGCACCATCCACAGGGACTGATCGTGCCAGTTGGCGCGCTCTTCGTTGGCCAGGAAGGCGTGGGCTTTGGTAGCGTGTTGGCTCATAGTCGGGCTCCGTTTAAGATTTCAGCAATATGCAGTACCCGCAGCGGGCGCTGCTGCCGGCGTACAATGCCCTCCAGGTGCATCAGGCAGGACATGTCTCCGGCAGTGACGACTTCCGCGCCGGCGGCTTCGTGGTCGGCAATGCGGTCTCGGCCCATTTTGACGGAAATATCCGGCTGGGCTACCGCGAAGGTGCCGCCGAATCCGCAGCACTCGTCGGCACGCTGCAGCTCCACCAGCTCCAGCCCTTTGACCATCCGCAGCAGGGCGGTGGGTTTGTTGGGCCTTTGCTCCCGGCGCTCCGAGTCGGGGCCGAGGCGCAGCCCGCGCAGCCCGTGGCAGCTTTGGTGCAGCGCTACCCGGTGCGGGAAGTGGCTGTCGAGCTGCTCAATTTGCAGTACGTCGTGCAGGAATTCGCACAGGTCCAGCGTACGTTGCCGCACCTGATGTACGGTATCCGTCTGCTCCAGGATATCGAAGTGCTTGCGTACGTGGTAGGTACAGCTGCCGGAGGGGGCTACGATGTAGTCGTAGGGCGCAAAGGTGTCCACAAAATGGGCGTACGCGGCCCGGGCATCCGTCTCGCAGCCGGAGTTGGCCATTGGCTGGCCACAGCAGGTCTGCGCCAGCGGGTACTCCACCCGGCAGCCTGCTTTTTGCAGCAGCTCCAGCGTCGCCCGGCCTACCTGCGGGTAGAACTGGTCGATGTAGCACGGTATGAACAGCCCAATCGTCATCGTCAATCTCTTAGTGTTCAAAAATTGGTTCCATTTCCACCCACTTGGTGCCGGGCGGGACTCCGGGCAGTGCCTGTTGGTACTTCCACATCAGCGTCTCCCATTCCTGCACCTTCGGGTCTGCGGTATCTTTTTCAGCTTTTGCGGCCGGGTCGTAGTCATCAGCAGCGTGCACAATCATGCACAGGCGGTTAGACCAGCGGTAGATCGTCATCTGCTGAATGCCGCTTTCGGTGATGCTTTGCAGAATTTCCGGCCAGACCTGCTGATGGTAGCGTTCGTACTCCGCTATCAGCGCCGGGTCGTCTTTCAGGTCAAGGGTGTAGCAGTAGGTCTTCATACGCCAAGTCTTTAAAGGGCCCGGTCGAGGTGGACGTAGCCGCCGTCGACGTAAAAATGCTGTCCGGTAATGTGGGAAGCGCGCTCGGACAGCAAAAAGAGGGCCATGTCAGCCATCTCCTCACTTGTCGTCATGCGCTTGCCAAGGGGGATCTTTTTTTCTATGCTGTGCTGTTTGGCCTGCGGGTCATCGAAGCTGTCGAGCCAGCTGCGGTACAGCGGGGTCATCACTTCGGCAGGCACCAGCGCATTCACGCGGATATTATAGGGCAGCAGCTCCACGGCCCATTCACGGGTAAGAGCCAGTTGGGCGCCCTTTGCGGCAGCGTAGGCGGAGGTATTGCCCTGTCCGGTCACTGCCGTTTTCGAGCTGACGTTGAGAATGCTGCCCTGTGTTTCTTTGAGGTGCGGTAGCAGGTAGTGGGCCAGGTAGTAGTAGTGGTGGAGGTTGCTTTCCAGTGACTGCAGCCAGCGCTCAGGGCTGCCTTTTTCCAGCCCTACGCCGTCATTTGCACCGGCATTATTTACCAGCCCATCGATGCGGCCGGCTATGCCCATCGCCTGATCCACGACGGTACGGCAGCTGTCGGCAGAACCCAGCGTCATGACGATCTGATGCCCGGCGCCCAGTTCCTGCAGCAGGCGGTTGCCTTTGGCTTCGTTGCGGCCCACTATGACCGGCACTGCGCCTTCCTGCACCAAGGCCCGGCTGATGCCTTCGCCTATGCCGCTCGCTCCTCCGGTTACAATGAATACTTTGTCTTTCAGCTTAAGGTCCATAGTATACTTTTGTTAATTGATCTGGTAAAATTGGGCGGCTGTCCCGCCGTAAATTGCTGCCTGTTCACTTTCGCTTAGCGCGGAAATATACTCATCCACAATCTGCACGACGCTTCCGTAGCTATCGGCGGCCAGCAGGCAGACCGGCCAGTCGGAACCGATCATGAGCCGCTCCGGGCCAAAGGCTTCGAGTACGGTGTCGAGGTAGGGCCTGAAGTCTTCTGCCTTCCAGTTGTTCCAGTCTGCTTCAGTCACCATACCTGACAGCTTACAGTAGACGTAAGGGCGTTGTGCGATGGTACGGATACCCCGGCGCCAGCGCCCGGACGGATCTCCTGCTATTTCCGGTTTGCCCAGGTGGTCGAGCACAAAGGGCTGCTCCGGGCTTTGCTGCAGAAAATCGGCAACTACCGGTAAATGACGCTCATAAATTAAAATATCGTAAGTGTAGCCCAGCCGCCCCAGCGTTTGTATGCCCCGCAGGAATGCCGGGCGCAGCAGAAACTGATCATCGGGCTCATCCTGAACGATGTGCCGGATGCCTTTCAGCAGCGGAGCGCCCAGATAGCGTTCCAGGGTAGCTTCCAGCAGTTCGTCCTGCAGGTCTGCCCAGCCCACTACTGCTCGTATGAAGGGCGCTTTGGCAGCCAGTTCCAGCAGGAAGTCGGTTTCTTCCAGGCTCTGCCGGGCCTGCACTGCCACACATCCGTCGAAACCGGCTTGCTCCAGCAGCGGCTTCAGGTCTGCCGGCAGGCAATCCCGCTTCAGGGCCGGCATCTCATCGGTGATCCAGCCGTAGGCCTCAGCGCTGTACTTCCAGAAATGTTGGTGAGCGTCTATCTTCATTGCGTGCTTCGTTTAGCGGTTGCGTATGCCTGTGCCGTTTGCGTGGCCTCCCCGAGCCCGTCGATACCCAGCGTCACTTCATCGCCCGGCTTTAGGTAGCGGGGCGGATTGAGCCCCAGGCCTACCCCAAAGGGCGTGCCGGTGGAAATGATGTCGCCCGGCAACAGCGTCATATACTGACTGATGTAATGCACCAGATAAGGGATGCCGAACACCAGGTCGGAGGTATTGCTGTCCTGCATGATCTCGCCGTTCAGTTTGAGCCAAAGGCGGAGCTGGTGCGGGTCGGAAATTTCATCCGGCGTAGCCAGGAAGGGGCCGATGGGCGCGAAGGTGTCGCAGCTCTTGCCTTTCACCCACTGCCCGCTGCGCTCCAGCTGGAAAGCCCGTTCACTGTAATCGTTGTGCAGCATATATCCGGCTATGTGCTGCATGGCGTCCACCTCGCTGACGTAGCTGGCGCGCTGCCCGATGACCACAGCCAGTTCCACCTCCCAGTCGGTTTTTTCACTCCCTTTCGGAATGATGAGCGGGTCATTGGGGCCGCAGATGGCCGAAGTGGCTTTGAAAAAGAGGACCGGCTCTGCCGGCAGCTCCATGCCGCTTTCTTTGGCATGCTGTGCGTAGTTGAGGCCGACGCATACGATTTTGGAAGGCCGGTGTACGGGTGGCCCCAGGCGCTCGCTGCCGGGCACCACGGGGCATTCGCTCTGCGATTTCGCCCACCAGTCAGACAGCCGCTGCGGGCCGTTGGTGCCGAAAAAGGCCTCGCCGTAGTCTTCGCCGAAGGCAGAAACATCCCGCCTTTGCCCGTTTTCATCCAGTATGCCGGGGCATTCCTGCCCGGCTTGTCCAAATCGTATTAATTTCATTCAGGTATTGAGTTTTAAAAATCCTCCGTCTATCGGGAAGTTGGTTCCGGTAATGAAGCTGGCCTGCTCTGAGCAGAGGTAGAGCGCCAGATTGGCAACTTCCTCCGGTGTGCCCATACGCCCAATCGGCTGGGTTTTGGACAGGTGCTCGAACATCTCCTGCTCGCGGCCCGGGTAGTTTTGGGCAATAAAGCCGTCCACAAAGGGGGTGTGTATGCGGGCCGGAGCAATGGCATTGCAGCGTACGCCAGCACTGATGTAGTCGCGGGCTACGGTATAGGTCATGTTGAGCACCGCACCTTTGCTCATTGAGTAAGCGAAGCGGTCGGGCAGGCCGATGGTGGAAGCGATGGACGCCATGTTCAGGATGACGCCGCCGCCCTGTTGCTCCATTTGCCCGATGACGGCGTACATACCGTTGTATACCCCTTTGACATTGACCTGGTAGATGCGGTCAAAGTCTGCTTCGGGCGTGGTGCCGAGCTTGCCCACATGCGCGATCCCGGCATTATTGATCAGTATGTCGATCCGCCCGGTCTGCCCCGCTATGCTTTTGGCAGCAGCGATCATCTGCTGCTGCCGGCTCACATCGGCTTGTACGAAGGTGGCTGAACCGCCTGCCTCCCGGATTTGGGCGAGCGCCTGTTCTGCCTTGTCCTCTTCCAGGTCGATGAGAAAGACATGGGCACCGGCTTTCGCAAACGCGAGGCTGATTGCTGCGCCTATGCCGCTGCCGCCCCCGGTAATAATGGCTGTTTTATGGTCGAGTCGGATTTCCATGCTTATAGCTTTGTTGCAGTGTGGTTTTCCTCCAGCGGTTCCGGCTGCTGCCATATGGCCCCTTCCGGGAACGCATAATCGCGCAGGCTTTCGGCTCTCATGGTGATGGAATAGCCAGGCATGCGGGGCGGCATATAGGCTCCATTTGTAATGACCACCGGCTCGATGAAGTGCTCGTGCAGGTGGTCAACGTATTCGATCACCCGGCCTTCGAGGCTGCCGCTGATGGCAATATAGTCGATAAAAGACAAGTGCTGTACGTATTCGCACAAACCTACGCCGCCGGCGTGGGGGCATACCGGCACGCCAAATTTGGCTGCCATGAGCAGCACGCTCAGTATTTCGTTGACCCCGCCCAGGCGACAGCTGTCGATCTGGCAAAAGTCGATTGCGCCCGCCTGAATGAGCTGCTTGAAAATAATGCGGTTCTGGCAGTGCTCTCCGGTGGCCACGCCGATGGGGTTGATAGCTTCGCGGATTTTGCGGTGACCTTCCACATCATCCGGGCTTGTGGGCTCCTCAATCCACCAGGGGTTGTGGGCGGCCAGCTGCTGCATCCACTCGATGGCCTGCGGCACTTCCCACTTTTGGTTGGCATCCATCATCAGGTAGCGGTCCGGGCCGATTTCCTCCCGGATGATCGCTGCCCGGCGCATATCTTCTTCCAGGTTTGCACCGACTTTCATTTTCACGTGCCGGAAACCATCGGCTACTGCGTTGCGGCAAAGCTGCCGCACTTTGTCGTCGCTGTACCCCAGCCAGCCGGCAGAAGTCGTATAGGCCGGGTAGCCATGCTCCATCAGGTAGGCAATGCGCCCGGCTTTTCCGGCTTCCTGCTTTCGCAAAATTGCCAGGGCTTCCTCCGGGGTGATGGCATCCGCCAGGTAGGTGAAGTCAATGCAGCTTACCAGTTCCTCCGGGCTCATGTCTGCCAGCAGCCGCCACAGGGGCTTGCCTTCCAACTTGGCGTAGAGGTCCCAAACCGCGTTTACAATGGCCGCGGTAGCCAGATGGATGACGCCTTTCTCCGGGCCCAGCCAGCGCAGTTGGCTGTCGCTGATCATATGCCGCCAGAAGCCCGCCATGTCGGCTTTTATGTCTTCAATATTCTGGTTGATGACCAAATAGGAGAGTGCCTCTATCGCTTTTACACATATTTCATTTCCTCTGCCAATTGTAAAGGTTAGCCCGTGCCCCTCGACCTTTTCAGGGTGGTTGGTTTCAAGAATAACATAGGCAGCGGAGTAGTCCGGGTCGGGGTTCATCGCATCCGACCCATCCAAGTCTAAAGAAGTGGGGAATCGGATGTCTTTAAAACGAACATTGGTGATTACTGTGGTCATCCGCATTTAGTTTTAAAATTAATTTCGGGATAAAATTAAATTCTAAAACCTGCTGTTGGTAATCTGTTATTTGCAGTTGCTTCAAAAATATTTGCAGAAATAAAAAGGAGCGCGTTATACGTGCAAATTATCTTGTGCTGTAACTAAGTATATGACCATTCGTTTAACCAGTGCCGGAGCGGATTGTCTTTGTGAATAGCTTGCTTTTCTCTTATAGCGTTAACGATTTCTATTTTGGCTATTCAACTTCATATTGGCGAATGTATGCCGTTGGTGAATGACCTGTGACGATTTTGAACTGACGGTTGAAATTGGAGACGTTATTATATCCGCACTGAAAGCCGACCTCAGCAATAGAAATGTCTTGTTGTTGCTCGCTAAGCAGCTTACAGGCATACCCAATTCGTATTTCGTGCAAGTATCTGGAAAAGTTCTTTTTAGTCATTTTTTTGAAATAGCGGCAGAAGGCGGACTTATTCATGAGGGCGATATCTGCGACCTGCTCAAGGGTTATATCTTCCTGGAAGTGGGTCATAATAAAGGCGTGTACTCTTCCAAATCTGCTATTGCTCTCAATTTTTTGTGCTGCATATCCGGGGCTTGCAATCAGGCGGGTATTTGAGCTTTGGGAGAGTATGCGTAAAATGTCAAGAAAATTTAAGAGCCGTTTGAACTCATCCTGTTTGTCCATTATAAGGAGTTGATCTCCAATTTTTTGGCAGCAGCTGCCATTGAAAAAAATGCCTCGTTTAGCTTGTTCCAACAGCTGCCCCATCTGCCTGAATTCCGGAATTTTACAAAGGTTAACTTTGAGAAAATCAGGAGCAAAGTGTACAGTAAGAGATTCCGAATGCTCGGTAGCAGGGCGAGGTTGATGAGAAGAGTCATTGAGCCAGCGGTGAGGAAGATTAGAGCCTAATAAGACGAGGCTGCCCGGTCCGAACGATTCTATTGCGTCGCCGACAAAAAGGCTGCCTGAACTGCGCACTATGTATACCAGCTCCAGTTCAGGGTGGTAATGCCAGGCCGTAAGAAACTGATCACTTACGGTATGCTGATAAACAACGGATTCAACAAAGCCTGTAGGATTGCGGTGCAAGAGTTTAGGCTTCATAATGGCTGATTATGTGTTGAGATGGCAAATAGATTGCCGGGTAAGTTTAACCCTGTTTAAAAGCTGCAAACTATGCAGTGTCCCAGTCGAGTTGCCGGTTCCTCTAGTCAGGCTTTATTCAGTGTCATTCATACAACTAGTGGATTGAGCTGTAAATATTTGACAGTTAAAGACCAGGCACTACAAAAGGCTTAAGCGTGAAAATACTATCAAATAATTCGGTCTAGTGGTCTGTCAAGGCTAAAACTAGGGGTTGCCTGCGGCGACTTTTGAGGCTACTCTTCGTTGGATAACCCCTTACGTAGCGCTGCTATGCGCGGGAACATCCGCCCCCGCCTGCCTTAGTACCTAAGTACGGCGGAC
>JANSXW010000197.1 GCA_024742755.1 bacterium
CATGAAAGTGATCATCGTAACCGTACTCTTCGATCAAAAGATCGTCTTCGTGTACTAGCGGCTTATCTGCAACATTAGCCATCTGCTGAAAAATTTTATTGTTATCCGTTCTAATCGTTATTGTATTGCTTTAACACAAATGCATGATTCTTGTTCCGAAATTATTCGGCAGAACCTTCGCCCTCAGAAGTTTCCTCCTCAACCGGGCTCGCGTCTGTGAGTTCGGGCTCCTCTTCCACTGCTTCTGAAGCGAAAGGATCGTCCTCTGTACCTTTGATGGTAGACTCGTAGTAAGACTGCTGTTCAGAAAGCCAGTTCTTGTACTCTGCTTCTGAAACAATACGTACCGCACGGCGCATCGCGTAGTGACCTTTGCCACAAAGCTCCGCACAAGCCAGCTCAAAGTTAAATTCTTCAAACTTCGTTGGGCCCTCCGGGTCCTCGGGGTCTAACGGTGCGTGCCATTCCGGATACTTCGGTTCTCCACGATCGTCCAGGACACCCAGTTTAGCACGGTACTCTTCTGTTGTAGTCGTAGGCGTGAAAACGAAGTAGGTAGGCATACCCGGTACAGCATCCATTTTCACCCGGAAGTGCGGCAGGTAAAAGTTGTGTAAAACGTCGCGGGAAGTAATCCGCACGCGCACTTTCTTGCCTACCGGCAGTACAATTTCGCTTGGGTGGAAGTCGTCGAGGTTCTTCTCATCTGACCATACCTGACCAAGTGGGTTGGTTGCGGAAATCATCTTGTAATCCCGGGCACCGAGTTTTCCGTCAGGGCCAGGGTAGCGCAGGTGCCAGGCAAACTGATAACCCGTCGCTTCGATTTCGATGAAGTCCTCGCCTTCTTCAACGTCCGCCATCACATCATTCCAGGCGTCAAGCCCGCCCACTACGAGGAAGGTCATTACTACCGCAGGGATAGCGGTCCAAATCACCTCAAGGCGGTTGTTGTGCGAAATGTACTCTGCCTTGGAACCACGGCGCGCACGGTATTTGTACGCGAAGTAGAACAGCAGAATCTGAGTGATGAAGAATACGATGCCCGTGAAGAACAACGTAATGTTGAATATGTAGTCGATACTGCCGCCATGAGCAGAAGCAGATTCATTAGGGCCGTACCAAAGCATGCTATCCTTGTAGTAGATAGCAGATACAGTACACGCCAGAAGGAACACAATCATGAAAATCATGGAGTAGCCCGCCTGAGTGCGGTTGGTCCGCTCCTGTGCTTCCTCTTCACCGCGAATTTTACCCGCCAGCTCTGTCACTTTGCCGATCTGAACGACAATAATGCCAATGAGTATGACGCAAAGTAGTACGAATAAAGCAGTCATTATTCTTTATCTGATTTTATGTGTAATCAATTCTTCTTTGCTGTTGCTAAAATACACTCATTCAACAGCTTTAACCCCGTTTCTGATTTCAGACTAATTTTGTTTAGAATCAGTCTAAATAAGCCGGGTTTTGCAGTTCCTGCTGAACTGCACTTTTAGTGCGCCTCTTCCCCGTGCAGCTCTACATGGTGGTGCAGGGACTCCTCGAGGTAAGGGTCATTCTTCGGTGTCAGCGGTGCTTTAGACAGCTGATTCATTACGACGTAGATGAACAGCGCCAGGAAGCCCAGCATCGTTCCGAGTTCAAGCAGGCCGGGAATAGTAAAGCCCATCTCGAATGGCATCGCGTGCATAGCTGCTTCGGTATGGCCGGGCAACTCTGCGGCAGCATGCTCTGCACCGTGGTGTGCGCCTTCGCCTCCGTGGTGCTCCATCGCGTGCATCGCTGTCAGGCGGGCACCTGGCTTGATCATCTGGAAGAAGTCCCACCAGTGGCCAAAGAATACCACGATTGAAGCAAAGACCATTGTACCGTATTTCCGCTTGGTGTCATTGCGCATCAGTACGAAGAAAGGCGCGATGAAGTTCAGCAGCAGGTTCCCGTAGAAAAGCACAGGGTAATTCTCCTGACGCTCCTGGAAGTAAACGGTTTCCTCACCGACGTTGCCGTACCAGATCAGCATGTACTGTGAGAACCACAGGTAGGTCCAAAAGATACTGAACGCAAACAGGTACTTGCCAAGGTCATGCAGGTGCTCCTGCGTAACGTTCTGCAAATAGCCTTTGCCCTTCATGTAGGATATCAGCACGATAGTGGAAGCCATCGCGGCAACGAACCAGCTCGCGCCGGTGTACCATGCAAACAGCGTAGAGTACCAGTGCGCATCAATGGACATAATCCAAAGCCAGATTACCGCTGCGCTCGAGAAGCCTGCAATAGGCAGGAATGCCGCTGAGTAAATCCGGATTTTACGGTGGTGCTCATAGGAAGCATCGCCATTCTTATCCTCGTCCAGTGAAAGCTGACGCATTTTCCAGGCAAAGAATACCCAGATGCCCATGATGATGATGGTGCCAGCTGTGAACCAGGTCAGGTTCAGGAATCCGGACTTTCCATTAAGTACCGGGTCGTTGGCGACCTCCGTGGTGTCTGTCCAGTGGTACAGATGGTGCATGTGGCCTACCGTGGCAATCACTACGACCGCCATCAGTATTAAGCCCGGTATCAAAAACATGGAGTAAGCTTCCCAAATACGCTTAATCAGTGTATGCCAGCCAGCGAGTGCGGTGGTAAAGGCAGACAGGATAAAAAGCGACATCAATGCAATCCCCGTAAAGAAGACGGAGTTGTGCAGGTAGTTCGTCCAGAAACGGGTGTGGAACATATCATCACCGAAAAAAGTAATGATCATGCACAACAAACCCAGCCCCATGAACCCAAAGAGGACGTTCCGCTGATTGCCAGTAATCGTGAATTGGTCCATTAGTTATTTTGTTTGAATAGTTTTTTCGATTGCTTTCCTTATACCCTTTTCACAGGATTACTTCTTACCGTGGCCGCCGTCACCGTGGCTATGATCACCGCCGTGATCACCTTCTTCACTGTGATCGCCTTCACTGTGGTCTCCAGCTTCAGCCGGCATTTCTGCCTCGTCTGTCATCTTTTGTGCCAGTGAAGGCGCCTGACTTGCAGGCGTGCCGAATTCCGGGTTGAGGGTATTGGCTTCCGGGCTGTATTCCAGTTTCTTCTCTTTGGCTTGCAAAGCACGGATCCAGTGAATCACCTGCCAGCGCTCCTCGTAGGAGATTTTATCCGCATAGCCGCCCATGACGTTCTTACCGTACATGATAGCGTGGTAGTAACGGCCGTTGGAAGCTTCCAGGAACTGATCCAGCAGAAAGTTGGCAGGGGCAGCCGGGTAAACCGCATTGGGGTTTTCGTCAGAAACCAGGTAACCAACGCCATCGCCCTTCTCACCGTGGCAAATACCGCAGAACTTGTTGTAAAGGTCCTCTCCCTTTGCCAGCCCTTCAGCGGTAATGGGGAAAGGGTTATCTATGATTTCTGCAGTAGCACGCTCGCGCTCAGGCTCAGTGTCCTCATAGTAATAAGGAACAGAACCGTTGACAGGCACGGCAATACCCTGCACATGATCTTTGCCATTCATGTAAGCCATTACAGCATCCGTAGAGGGACCGCCTTCCTGATTCGCAGCCAGGTAAGCACCAGCGTAACCCCGGGGCACAGCACCTTTAGCAGGCAGGCCGGCAATGGGCAGCTCTTTGAGCTTCACCACACTGGCACTGTCCCAGGTGTTGTAGTAGTAATCGGTAAAGACATTCGCTTCCTGAGCAATGGAGTGCCCCATATCAGGCATGTATTCAGTGCCCGGATGGTTGCCATCGGCAGGCGCGCAGGAGTGCAAAACCACCACTGCAACGAATGCCCAAAGTATATGCTTGATGTTTTTCATCACATCTCTTGTTTATAGTTCTTTCTTAAATGTTCTTGGTGTTCACCTCTTCCGCACCCGTCTGGGAAAAGAAGCCCTTCAGCTTGTCGGTGAAGGAGGCCTCCGCATTCGTCACATCAAATGCGATGCAGAATTTATCATCCGTGATGCGGTCGTCCAGGGTCGGGATCGTGACGCCCGGGCCGAGCCCGCAGATGATGTAAAAGGTCACCACCATACCTACCGCTGCAAACAGGACCGTCAACTCGAAAGTGATCGGAATGAATGCCGGTGCAGAGAAGTAAGGCTTACCTCCGAAAATGATCGGCCAGTCGCGGGTGAAAACCCAGGTCATAAACAGGAAAGCCGTCAGGGTACCAAGCATACCGTATACGAAACCGGTAATGTGCAGGCGGCTTTCCGAAAAGCCCAGCTTGGGGTCAAGCCCGTGGACCGGGAAAGGCGTAAACACCTCTGTGATTTCAATCCCCTCGGCATTGGCATGGTCTACCGCCTTGAGCAGGTACTCCTCGTCGTTGTACAATCCGTACAGAATATCTTTCTTTTGATTGCTCATTATTCTAGCGTTACAGATTCTTCAAATTGGATTAGTGAGCGGCTTCTTTGCTGCCGTGGTGGGCCTTATTGGCATTAGGGCCAATGTAC
The DNA here is from genome assembly GCA_024742755.1 of bacterium. Lineage (GTDB taxonomy): Bacteria > Bacteroidota > Bacteroidia > Chitinophagales > Saprospiraceae > Phaeodactylibacter. The sequence goes on from JANSXW010000197.1 coordinate 4,457, forward strand.
TGATCACCACCCGCCTTCAGGATACTCTTCACTTCCGCTACCGCAACCACCGGCGCAACACGCACAAAGATGAGGTAAAGGGTGAAGAACAGCCCCAGAGAACCAATGAAAATAATGATTTCCACCCAGGTTGGCACGTAGTAGCTCCAGCTTGATGGGAGGTAGTCCCGGGCCAGTGTGGTCGCAATAATCACAAAGCGCTCAAACCACATCCCAATATTCACGAAGATGGACATCACAAAGGTGACGAAGATGTTCCGGCGCAGGCTCTTCCACCAGAAAATCTGCGGTGAAAGCACGTTGCAGGACATCATGCCGATGTAGGACCAGTAATAAGGCCCAAGTACACGGTTGTAGAAAGCAAACTGCTCGTAAATGTACCCGGAGTACCAGGCGATGAAGAGCTCCGTCAGGTAAGCCACACCAACGATGGTACCCGTGGCCAGGATTACCTTGTTCATGCTCTCAATATGCTCGAGTGTAATGTAGTCTTCCAGTTTGAGGATCTTCCGCGTCATGATCATCAGGGTCTGCACCATGGCAAAACCGGAGAAGATCGCACCTGCAACGAAGTAGGGCGGGAAGATCGTGGTGTGCCAGCCCGGAATTACGGAAGTGGCGAAGTCAAAAGATACGATGGTGTGCACCGAAAGTACCAGTGGTGTCGCCAGGCCTGCCAGTACGAGGGAGAGTGCTTCCCAACGCTGCCAGTGCTTGGCGCTGCCCGTCCAGCCGAAGGACAGGAAGTTGTACAGTTTGCGGCGGATGCCCTTCGCGCGGTCACGTACCGTTGCAAAGTCAGGCACCAGACCGGTGTACCAGAACAATAGCGATACCGTAAAGTAAGTCGAGATCGCAAAGACGTCCCATAACAGCGGTGAGTTAAAGTTCACCCACAGCGGGCCGCGTGTGTTCGGGTAAGGGAAAATGAAAAACGCCAGCCAGATGCGCCCCATGTGGATGAGGGGGAACTGACCTGCGCAAATAACGGCGAAGATGGTCATCGCTTCCGCAGCCCGGTTTACACCCGTCCGCCAGCGCTGACGGAAAAGCAGAAGGATGGCCGAGATAAGGGTACCGGCGTGGCCAATACCTACCCACCATACGAAGTTGGTAATGTCCCAGCTCCAACCGATCGTCCGGTTGAGGTCCCAGGTACCAATGCCTTGCCAGATCGTCCAGGCTACACCAAAGACGAACAGCGCCAGGCCGGTCACCGCTACAATGAAAGCCAGCACCCAGGCAGCGCTCGGCGTACGCTCCGTTGGCGAGCAAATATCTTCAGTAATCTGATGGTAAGTCTTACCACCGGTTACTAAGGGTTCACGAATTGGAGATACTACTGCACTCATTATAATCGAGTCGTTAAATGTTATTTAATTATAGAGGCGGTGGGGAGCAGGCTCCCCACCCGCTTTATGCATCGAGTTCTTCGTTCTTGTTGTTGACACGTGCCTGGTAACGCACCGCTGACTGGGTGTTGATTTCCTCAAGCACCAGGTAGTTCAGTGGGTTTTCCAGACGCTCCGCCAGGATGCCTTCCTTGTCGTTGTCGTCACCAAAGACGATCGCACCGGTTGGGCAGGCTGTCTGACAAGCGGTCTTCACGTCCTGATCGCGCAGTTTGCGCTGCTCGCGCTTAGCGGTCAGCTTGCCTTCCTGAATACGCTGTACGCAGAAGCTGCACTTCTCAATCACACCGCGTGAACGTACGGTCACGTCCGGGTTGAGGACCATACGGGTCAGGTTGTCTGCACCGAATGGGATGGCTTCTTCGCCGTTCAGGTCGTACTCGTTGGCACCGAACAGGTCAGCGGTCGTGTAGTCCAGCCAGTTGAAACGACGTACCTTGTAAGGGCAGTTGTTCGCGCAGTAACGCGTACCGATACAGCGGTTGTAGGTCATCTGGTTCAGGCCTTCAGAGCTGTGGTTCGTTGCAGCGACCGGGCAAACGTTCTCACAAGGCGCGTTGTCACAGTGCTGGCACATCATCGGCTGGTAAACCACATTCGGGTTTTCGTAGTCGCCGTAGAAGTAGCGGTCGATCCGCAGCCAGGTCATCTCGTGGTGGCGGGCCACCTCGGTCTTACCAACTACCGGTACGTTGTTTTCCGCGATACAGGCTACCTGACAGGCACCGCAACCGATGCACGCATTCAGGTCGATGTGCATGGACCAGTGGTGGCCCTGATCGTATACCTGCTCCTTGTACTCATCGTAAGGGTACAGGGTGTGGCTGTTCAGCTTCTGAGCTTCCGCCCGCTTTTCTTCAATATGGTGAGAAAGGTCTTCCAGCTCCGACAGGTTGCCCTGATAGATGATGGAACGGTTAACCAAACCGCCCTGGAAACCTTCTCCGATCGTCATTACCGTCTTTTCATCGACGTTGATTTCTTCTCCGGTCTCTGGGTCTTCACCGGTCAGTCCCATAGAGTGGTGGTACTGTACGCAGGCGAAGCGGTCTTCTTCCGCTACTTTCTCAGATACGCTGTCTACGGTGGCGTAGTACTGTACGTTGCCGTTTTCGTCGTAGGAAGTCCACGGATAAACGTCAACACCTACATTATTGCCGATGGCACGGCCCAGCATGCCGGTTTCGGTGCGGCCGTAGCCCAATGCAATGGCGAGCGTGCCCTGCATTTGGCCAAACTGCCGTACGACTGTACAGCGTTGCGCCGTTCCATTTACTGTAACATCTACGATGTCGGCTTTCCCCTTGCTTTCATCCGGGTTCAGCCCCATAAAGGAAGTGAACTCGTTGCCACCGTCCCAGCCAACCGGAATGGCGAGGTAGTTGCCCCAGGTACAGCGGTTAACGGGGTCCGGCATCTCGAGGAGCCAGGGGTTATTGCTGTAGGCGCCACCGCCCATGTTGACGGTTTCGAAAAGGGAAATTTCGAGTTCGGCATTGGAAGGCTTGCGCACCATGCGGGCTGCAGCGTTTACATCGCCGGCAAAAGCAGGTGCCTCCGCAGTATCTTCAGCTACGAAGACGCCGTCGTGCAGTACGCTGTCCCAAAACATTTTGAAGGTCGCGAAACCATTCTGCTTAGGGAACAGGTTTTCCTGCCAGTGCTTCTTCATGTAGTTGAAGATGAATGCACCAACGTCTTCTTTAGACTTTTCGTAGTATGGATTAGACTTTGCAGTGACGGCAACGCTGTCTGCACTGCTGCCGCCCATCACGCTCATCATATCGTACTTCGCCCAGCGCAGCAGGCTCTCTTCGGTCTGACGGCTGCCGGGGCGGCCTACCGTATTGAAGATCGGTGCGATAGTGGGCTGAATCAGGCTGTAGTGGCCGCGCTTAGGCTCCACATCGCCCCAGCTTTCCAGGTAGTGGTGCGTAGGTGTGATGTAGTCGCACAGGGTTACGGTCTCGTTAGGCACCATGGAGAAGGAAACCTTCAGCCCTACCTTGGAGGCCGCCTCGCGGAACTGCGCTGCGTTTGGCAGGTCGAATGCAGGGTTGGCACCGTCCATTACGAACAGGGCGTCTACCCGGCCGGCGTTCATCGCCTTCACCAGGTCCTGCACCGGCTTGTCCATACCCTGACGCTGCATAGAAGCGGCGTTGAAGTCCAGGGTACTGCCATAGTTGCCGAGCATGTTGTTGATCGCATTGATCAGTATCTGCTCGCCTTTATTGTTAGAGCCGGAAACCACCAGGGACTTGCCGCGGTTGCTGACCAGCTCGTCTGCTACTTTTTGAATCTTGCCAGCCGTGGCACCTTCCAGGTTCGGTCCGCTTACACGGGCACCGCCCGTCTTGGCGGCAACGGCGTTGTACAGTGCAACGATAGCTGCGCCCTGCTCAGAAGGCTTCACCATGATGCGGTTGTCCGCGTTGGAACCGGTAAGGCTCATGTGGCTTTCCACCTGAATGTGGCGGGACATCTTCGCGCCTTTCACCTTATTGATGCGGCGGTTGGTCGCGTATTGGTTGGCAAACTCGGTTGGAGAAATCCAGGTGCCAAGGAAGTCAGCATCAAAGCTGACAATCACATCGGCTTTGTCAAAGTGGTAAGCCGGGATCACAGCCTGACCGAAGGAGGCCTGATTGGCTTCCAGAATGGCAGAGCTTGAAACCGGGTCGTACATGACCACCTCTGTATTAGGGTAAGCCGCTTTGAAGTCCTCAAGGGCTTTCTTGGCCGTTGGGCTCATGATGGTGTTCGCCACGATACGGATGCTGGAACCGGCCGTCAGTTTGCCCATAATTTCACCGTCGATTTCTTCCCAGGACGGGCCCCGCTCGTTGCGGTCAGCAGAACGCTGAATCTTGCCCTCTTTTACCCGGTAAGGGCCATCGAGACGGTTGGTATCGTAAAGGCTGAGCACGCTGGCTTGCGCACGGGCGCTCGTACCGCCTTTTGTTATATTGGAAAGGGTGTTGCCCTCAATTTTGATGGGACGGCCCTCGCGGGTCTTCACCAGTACGGGGCAGTAATCGCCGCCCTGCACAAAGGAAGAAGCATAGTAAGTAGCGACGCCCGGTACGATTTCATCCGGCTTGACCACATAAGGTACCGCGCGCTTCACAGGGATTTCGCAACTGGCCGCCAGCGTGGCAGCACCAAGGCCAAACCCGAGGTACTTCAGGAAGTCCCGGCGGGAAGCTTCCGTATCCATCGCGCCCTGCTTGGACAGGGTGTCAACGACAGGCAGTTCTGTGAATTCGTTTTTGTTTGTTTCCAGGTAGCTGGGATCGTTTTGCAGTTGGTCCACACCGATCCAAACACCATTGTTTTTATTCTTCATTGCTACTTTTTTCAGATTCAATTCAGCTAA
>JANSXW010000302.1 GCA_024742755.1 bacterium
GCTTGGAGGCAAGTTGCGTACGCGTTACTCACCCGTGCGCCGGTCGCCATCAGGACCGAAGTCCCATGCTGCCCCTCGACTTGCATGTATTAAGCCTCCCGCTAGCGTTCATCCTGAGCCAGGATCAAACTCTCCATAGTAAAAGATTTTGATGCCTGTTGGCAAATTATTTTAAACTCAGATTAACTAACGTTTTCCTTATTAAGGTGTCGCATTCGTCTTTTCGAAGTTCCGCATTCTCATGCTTACCTTCTAACAAAACAGTGTCAATGAACTTTCTGCCCCCAAAGGGGCGTATCTTTAAGCAGCTCTTCAGCCGCTCTAAAATCTTGTCGGAAAACCAGCGCTCTTCCGCGCTGCCCAGCCTCATTTTCAAAGGCGGACTGCAAAGATACGCTGCTTTTTGTTTCCTGCAAATTTTCTGAAGTTTTTTATTTTCTTTTTGTGCCGTGTGCACCCTGTTCTAAAAACCTCTTTTACAAAAATCTGCCGCTCTGCTTTCAAAGCGAGTGCAAAGATAAAACTTGATTTTTAAATCACCAAATTTATTTTGCAACTTTTTTCAACCGCTCTTCTAAGCAACGCCTCTCTTGCGAAGCGACTGCAAATGTAAAACGCTTTTTTATTTCCTGCAAGCTGCTTCCTTTTTTTTCTGAATGGGGGAAAGTCAGGCGGCGGCCATCATTTGGTCATGCCATACAGATCAGGGCCATGCCGAATTCAAAAGACTAAATCAACAAGGCCACATACTGGCAATTGTCTGATTTTCGGCCAAAAATTTTTTGACCTGCTACCGGAGCAGCTCAATAGCACGCTCCAGAACTTCATCTCTTCCGTTCAGGTAGTCCGCACGCTTATTCTGTACCACCTCATCGGGCGGCAGCCCAACGCCCTCGTAGGTACTGCCATCAGCTGCCCTCCACTCTCCAATGCTCATGCTATAGCCCCAGCCATTAGGCAACTCCCGCAGCAACAGGTTGGAAAAAGCCCCTGCGGTGGTGTCTCCTATAGTGGTTACCTGAGGTAAGGTGCGCATCGCCAAAGCAAAGGTCTCGCGTGCACTGATCGTCTGCCGGTGCGTAAGCAGGACAACAGGCTGCCCGAATCTCTCCCCTTTCGGTTCAATGAACCATTGCTCGGGCGAGGTAAAGTCATCCGGCCCGGGGCCGTTCTTAATAGAAGTCGTCATGTAAAGCCGGCGCTCTGCCGTGAAATACGAAGCCACGGTTTTCCCGGCAATATACTTCTCACACGAGAGCGAAACAAGGCTAAAAATGATACCTATATATATGGTGTACTTTTTCATGACAGCTTAGCCACTCCATGTTATAATAAGCCCCCACTGACTTAGCATCTTTCAGGGGCAAGACATAGCCCGCCCGGAAACGCGGGTTGAATAACCTTGGGAAAGCCGCCAGTCGGGTCCCCGTACGCAAATACCCGAAATAATAATTCGTCTCGTCTGGCAAGGAAGGGTCGAAGGCATAGTTCGGCCGCACCACCAGGCCGGCTACAGGAAGGCTGAACGCAGCCTCTGCATCGCCCTTCCAAACCGGGTAGCGGTACTGATAAGCCGGCCCGAGGTCCACTTGCGTAAATTGCCAGGTATCTATCCCCATGCCCATATAGACGTAGCTGGTATGGAAGGAAAAGCCAGGTAACGGCTGTCGGTGCCTTTGAACTGCGGGGCACTCATGAGCATACCCCCAAACACAAGACCCTGAGCAAGGCTGATAAAAATGGTCAGATCAAATAATGAGAATGGCATAGGTCAGGCGGCTGTCCCTGCAAAGGTAACAATAGTTTGCGGGCCTGATTTGTCCAGGTTTGTCCAAAAAATATACTAATGCCCCATCTTAAAAGACAAGGCATCAGCATCAAATATTACGATTTCAGCTCGCACTTAAAACCGGGCATAACCGGTTACGTGAGAAAGTGCAAATACCCGAATGAGGTCCTCACCTTCTTCTGCCAGTTCAAAAGCCCCCCTTATGATTTTGAGTGTAACCAAAGAGCCTTCAGGAATATCTGGGAAGTCATTCACTTGAAAAACATAGTTACCGTCATCTTCCGTGTGGATATAGTTGACAATTTCTTCCGGGAAGTCATCTACGAAGTTAGGGTTCTCTACAGCTGCATACTGGACAATTATATAAACCCCAAGCTCATTCATCTGATCAGCATTCCAATTTAGCACAAAGCTATTTGACAACTGCGGCACTTCATTGATATCGACTTCTAAAGCATGAGGAATATATAATTGAGTCAAAATTCCGTTTCTTTCAATGACACCTTCACCTTCTAACAAACTAACGGAAACCGTTTTCCCAAAAAGGTCATTATAAATCGGATCGTGAGGATACCGGTTGGTACCTTCTTCAAATTTGAGTTGAAGGTCATCGACTGCGATACTAGAATATTTGCAGATATCTTTACCTGGAACACAGGCAGTGGATACCAAGGTAACCCTATCTTCTTCTGAAAATCCGAAGTTAGCCTGATAATTGTCAATGGTAAGTGATGCATCAAGGCTTTCATTAGTAATTGCCCTGTAAATATCGATTAGGGTTAGGGTTTCTTTCAATTTAGAAAGGGACAGACTATCTTTAGTACACCCAAAGCCTAATAATGCTAACGTAAATAAAACAAATACTATTCGCATAACAATTGGTTTTTAAAGGCAATCAATAATCGCCGAATATGGTTTAGCAAAAACAAATGCATCATCAAAACAAACTGTTTGTTCATCTTGACCTACATCAACAAATTCACGATCGGTGCGAAATCTAACGATATAATCATCATTAGCACACCCAGAACAATTAGTACCTGCTGCCTGGAACCGAGGTGACCTTAAATAAAGTTCGATGTGATAATCGGCAACCCCCCGATTAGTGGCCCTGTAAATATCAGGGCACATGGTAAAATACTCTCCTTGTCC
>JANSXW010000398.1 GCA_024742755.1 bacterium
ATGATCCAAACTGGCTAAATTTTAACTTCTGGTTTGCGGGTTCGGCAAGTGTTACTTGTCGAATGTTGGCAGTTCCAGGAGTTGACTTTGCCGTTCACACGGATCGTCCTATCCTGTCCACAGGCGCCTACCTCGACTTCAAGCGCCATGTGGGCAACTTGCTGGAGCAGGGGAAGCATGGCGAGGCCCGGATGCTCTGGCTTTCGGCTGTGGAAGTTTTGCATGCCCCCTTCGTGCAAGCTCCCCTGCCCTTGGTTGATAGTGGGGAGATACCCCACCTGCAATTTGCACCCTGCATTGATGCCCAGTGTGCGAGATGTGACGGGTCCCTTGGCGGCTTCAAGTTCCCGTTTGTTGGCACCTGGTGCCGGCGTGCAGTCTTGGTTCAAGAAGGTGCATCTGCAGATGAGGCTTGGGCCGCCTACCATGGGTGCTATGAGGAGGATCGCCTGTCTGAGGCCATGGTGGCTGAAGCAGGCAGTGGCCTCCGTGCCCAGGACATCATCCCGATGTATGTCTCCGCCATCGCGGGCCGGGTGGAATCTGGCGACCTCCCCTTCGTGTCCTTCCGGGGCTTCATGGGGACCTGGCGGAGATGGAGCTTGGGCGCTCGGAGGTGGACCGAGCCATGGCCCAGGGAGAGCGACTCCCTGGCCAGAGCCACAGCGGGGAGGCTTCTCCGTGGGTGGCTGGACGAGGGCAGGAGGAACCTCCCTCTGGGCGGGCTTTGCGCCTACTGCGGAAGCAGGACTCACTCTGTGTGCGCTTCATGTGGCATCCATCAATGCGAAGCCTGCCCCATCCGCTGCTGCCAAGGCTCTACGCTGGGGGGCGCTGCTCTTAGCCATGGCGTTTCGCGGTGATGCCACTCCTGGGCGCTATGCCACTGAAGCCATGGAGCACTCCGGGGGCGACCCGGGCGGCTCTGGCGAAGGGCTGATGTCTCGTGTCCAGGAGGCCAATGTTCGAGCCTTTCGGCAGAAGCACGGGCTGCTGCAGGACTCCGACTTCGGCTTCGCCTTTGAGGCCTTCGAGGATGCGGTCCGCGCGGGTGGCCACTTCGTCGCCGCTGAATGGGTGCGGGTGCGGGCGGAGCAGCAGGCCCAGCTTTCTGCGGCAGGCGCGGCAGTGGTGGAGGCGGACCCCTGGCGAGTGACGCCGGTGGGGCCATCGACCCTCCGTCGGCCGGCGGTGCGGCTCCCCACCAGCAACGTGGGCC
>JANSXW010000165.1 GCA_024742755.1 bacterium
CCGCTGGTCTGCTCCAGCTCCACATCAAGGTCGCAGTCGTCAATAGCCGATACCTGCCAGTTGACAGGGGCGCTGTCTTCGCAAGCCGGGATCTGTACCTGCATGTCGCCAGGGCCGTAGATCTCAGGTGGGCGGTTGTCCACTACTGTGATCTCGTACGTCATGGTATCTCTGTTGCCGGCCTCATCAGAGGTAATCAATAGCAGGGTGTTGTTGCCGATGCCCGCATGAACGGCAACAACATAAAGCGGCTCCTCATCTAATACCGTCACGCTGGCACCTGGAGACACAGAAGGGTTGTCCGTTTGCGAGGTGATCTGCGCCTCCAGGCTGACGCCGTCGCTCAGGCAATCATCATCCAGCTCGACAAACCAGTTGAACTGTACGCCGCACTCCCCTTCCGGGATGCTTTCGTACACAATCGTCATCGGAGGCTCCAGGCCAGCCTGATCCGTAACCGTTTTGGATGGTGGCGTGGAATCTGTAGTTTCTAAAGTAACCTCTTCCTGATACAGTTCAGGCAGGCAGCCATCACCGTAGGCACAGCTGCCCCGGGCTACCAGCTCTAAGCGGACCCGGAAAGTGCCTTCGCCGAGGCCTTCCACCAGAATCGGCTGGGACAGAGCTACTGCTGAACCTACCAGCGTTTCTCCAACGCCCGCTTCAATCAGGTATACATCGTAAGTGGCATTGCAGCCCTGTTCTTCCAAAGTGATGGTGAGGGCGCCGTCCGTTGCTGTGGGGCAGGTTGGACCTTCACCTGTAAGCGTCAGTACCGGTACCGGGTTGCAATTGGCATGCAGCAGACCGGAGATCGCCTCTACCTCAGCATTGCCCAGGTTCTCTGTGATTGCAAAATTGTAGCATGCGCCATTCATCAGGGTGCCTGGTACAAAGGTGACCTGAGTGGAAGACATATTCACGAAGTCCACCACCGGGTTGCCATTCTCATCTTCTACATCAACCGTCCAGTTGTTACCGGTAGAGAAAGGCGCCCAGTCCAGGGTAATGGAACCGTCACAATTGCAGATCACTTCGTAGCCTTCTGTGCGGAAGCCAAAGTCAAAAGACAGGTTGTCCTGATCGTCCGGATAGCCATTGATATTGCCCGGGGCATCGCCCGTGCCGTCTTCGCCTGTGCGCAGTGTGCCATCTTCAAGGATGGTGAAGGAGGTGTTGGCCGGGTCGTTGCTGTCCAGGTCTTCATCGTTGCCTGCTCCAATGCTTGTTGGGCCATAGCCCGTTGGCAATTCTGCAATACGCAGGGTATAAGTGCCTGGTATCAGCCCTTCAAAGACATACTGTCCGTTAATGCCGCTAACAGAGGCGGTATTGAGGGTATAGACCTCGTTATCATTTGCGGTATTTAGGTTGCCATCTACGCCAGCCCATTCCAGCTCCATCGCTAAGCCATTGAAGCAGGGGGTTGAGAAATCGCCCTGCAGGCCGTCACCGTCGAGGTCTTCCCAGACGTAGCTGCCCACCAGGTAGAGGGTTTCCTGGTAGTCTTCGATCTCGCCAAATGGGATATCACCGGTTTGGCTGCCCGGCTCAAGGCCGCCCTCCGGGCTCAGCCGCGCACGGGCATAGGCGCTACCACCTTCGAAGGTGGCGTCTTCAGGTACTTCAAAGCATAGTACTTCTCCTGAAAGGCCGCCGCCCGGTACGGTATGGCCCGTAGTAAATGTGACCTCGTCTTCTGGACCAAAAGCACCGTCGCCGTTCCAGTCTATCCAGAACTGCAGCACGGCATCTTCGCCTGTATTGTTTACGGCCGTAACGGAAACACAGGCTTCTGTGCCCGGCAGCAGGGGCGTGATGAAATCAATGCCGTTTTCGTCATCATCGGCTTCGTTGCAGGTACCAAAGGTCACCAGCCCGGAGCCGTTGTCGTCCCCTTCTGCAAGGGTTTCCGGCTGCCCGTCCAATTCTACATCCACGCACTGCCCAAGAAGCAGGTCTTCACTGATGATGTGCTTAGGCGCATCAGGATCCTGTGTGCCGTAAGAAACCGGCAGGTCACCGTAGTCAAACCCGACGATCTGTACCATGTAGTCTTCCACTTCCCCGCTTTGGGCTTCACCAAGGGCGGTAGCCACGTCTGCAGGGTCATTGGCGAGGCGCAGGCGCAGGCCTAAGTCTTGGCCCACTACGCTTGTTACCGGCACGTCTACTTCGATACTGACGGTAGTGGCATTGACCGGAACGGTCATGCTGAAGCGCTCTGCAGCCGGGTCAAAAGCGCCGTCCTTATTGAAGTCCAGGAACAAGGCTAACGTAGCTTCGCTGCCTGTCATGTTCATCACCGGGATATCCAAAGTAGTCGTCTGCGTGAGAATGAACCGTGGGAGGTTGTTCAGGTCAAGCCCGTCTTCATCGTCCGGATCACTGGCAGGTGTGGAAGTATTGTCATCACCTCCTACGGTAGCACCTGCATCAACGCTGGGCTGGCCATTGGCTTCATCGTCCAGGGCTGTACCAATTTTCAGAAGTGCATTTTCGTTCATATCCGTTACCAAACGGTGGCGGGGCCCGTTGTCTTCGCGAAAGGTAGCGTAATTCGCCGGGGTCAGCGGGTCATTGGGGTCGCCACCGGTGCCCAGGGCGGTATCATTCAGGTCTCCGTAGTCCAGGCCCCGAATGGGCGTCAGGTAATCTTCGACCTCTCCATCCGGTGCTATACCGGTTGGGCTCATCACGGCGTCCATATCTGTGCTGAGGCGGAAACGGACGCTCACCTGTTGCTCGCCTGTAACGGCGGTCAGCGGAGGGGTTACGTCCTCAAAAATCACCTCGGTGGCGTTATTGGGCACCATGAGGTCATACACTTCGCCCAGCTCCTCAAAGTCGCCATCGTCATTCCAGTCAATGAAGAAGACGAGCTTAGCCTCTCCACCCGTCATATTCATAAGTGTGACGGGCACATCAACGGGGTTGCCGGTAATGAAGAGCGGCAAAATAACCCCATCCTCATCAATGCCATCACCGAAGGCGTCTGCACTGGGCTGCCCGTTTGCCTCTGCATCTACAGTGCTGCCCAGCTTGAGCAGGACATTGGTGGGGACGGAGTGAGCGGCACCGTTATTGGCAGCGGTTGTGGCAATGTTGTTGAACTCTTCCAGGTCGCCAAAATCCAGCCGCAGCAGGCCGGCATCAAAATCCTCATAGGCTTCCCCTTCAGACAGGATTACTCCTGGGGTGCAACCATCATTGGTGTCCGGGTCGCTGTCGTTGGTATCATTGCCGCCATTATCGGTTTGGTCCTGAGTGGTGAACTGATAGGCAGCGGCATCTGCATTTGGAGAATGTTCCAAATCGAACAGCACGCAGTATTCCACGCCGGCGGGCAAGCCCGTGAAGATGTAGTTCCCGTTATTATCGGTCAGTGTGGTATCGACGGGAGCGCCCTTCACATCATTATTGCACTCAAAGAGGACGACCTGAACATCAGGTACGCCAGCTTCCTCATTATCCTGCACGCCGTCCAGGTTATCGTCTTCCCAGACCAGATCACCGATGCTTGCACAGGATAGCGGGATGTTGTTGTTGAAGACAAACACACCTGGCTCCAGGTCGATGCTGTAGTAGAACGGGTTACTGCCGCAGTCCGGGTTTTCCAGAAAGCCGGGGTTACCAACCGCTTCGCCACTGCCGAGCGTTGTGATGCCAATGGGGGCATCAAACACACCGCCTTCTTCCATACAAACGGGAGAAACCACATAGCCTGCAGGGGGCGTAAACTGAATGGTGTAGGTGCCGCTAACAGATGCAGCAAAGAAACCATAGAAGCCGGTTGAACCATCCTGTACGACATCTACCGGGCCGGGGCCGGACACGCTGATGCTGCCGCCGGAGATGATCTCGCCGGTGGACTCGCAATAGATGTAGCCGGTGGGGTCTGCTTCTTCTGAGGGGTCAATATCATCTGGGACGAGGTCGCCGTCCTCATCCGGGTAAATACCGGCATCGATGGTAAGGTTGTCTTCTCCGGACTCCAGTGTGACGCATGCTACGTTCCCGTTTTCGTCGAAGACATCTGAATCCAGAGCGTCAATGGTGTTGTTCTCGATATTTGGCAGGGTAAAAATATAATCCGATGCACCGTTGATGCCGCTGTAGTCAAAGACCACGGTGTAGCTGCCCGGTGCCAGGCCTGTGAATTCGTAATCACCATTGCCATCGGTCATCACCTCCGCGCCGGGCACGGGGGCATCCGGCATGCCATTTACGCAAGTGAAGAGTGTGACGGTAACGCCAGGTACACCGTCTTCATCGTTGTCCTGCTGCCCATTGCCATTGGTATCTTCCCATACGGTGCTGCCCAGGCTGGCTGGCTGATAGATGCCCGCATCAATGGTGTAATTCGTCTCCCCGCTGCCCAGCGTAACAACTTCCGTTTGTCCGTCCCCGCCCGCATCGCTGTCCAGGGCATCGTCCATGCCTGCATTATTGGCGGGGGTAATTTCATAACCGTTAGGCGTAATAAATTCCACGATGAAGCTGGCAGGGCCGAGGCTGTCGAACAGGTATAACCCATTCTCATCCGTCATGGTGGACTCAATGAAGTCACCGTTCTCCGTCAACAGATTTACCGTCACGTTTTCGACGGGCGGCTCCCCGGCTTCCTGAACGCCATTGCCATTGATGTCCTCCCAAACGTAGTCGCCCAGCTCGCCGAGTGGCGGATTGGTACTGCACTGTGGCGTTGCCGGCGGATAGAGTACGATGGTGGAATCAGAAGGGTTCACGTCAAAACGCAGGCGCAGCTCCGGGCGCAAACCATCCTCTACTCTTTCCCAGACCCCATCGACCAATACCCAGCCCGGCCAGTCTACGGCTACACCGTTATCGACTACTGCACCCGGCCAGAGCAGGGTTCCGGAAAGTGCCTGATTGGTCAGGACCGCTACTACAGTATCCGCATCCGGGTCCACCCAGGTAATGGTTGCACCGTTGGAGGGGGTAAAGCCAATGGGTGTAATGCTGTAATTGACATAGGGCGCGTTATCGACACAAATTTCTTCTGCCATCACTTCGATGGCTGGCACGAAGAAGCCGGCATCGACATCCGGGTTATTGTCTCCGGCACTGAGGGTGTAAGTAATGGTATTGCCGGTGCCCGGGTCAGCATCGCTGTCTACCATACCATCATTGCCCTCGCCCTGTGGGGAAGGCACCAGTTCGTCAGGTGTGGTGAAAGTCAGCATGTAGTCGCCCGGGAACAGCCCGGGAAACATATACATACCGGAACCGGTAGTGGTCGTACTTGCCGTAAATGGATCGCTATTCAGGTCTATGCCTGAGATACTTACTTCGGCACCTGCGATGCCCGGCTCTCCGTTATCCTGAATGCCATCGTAGTTGAGGTCTTCCCAGACAAAGTCGCCGATTTTGGCGAAAGCCAGGTAGTAGTCCTCCACTTCTCCGTCATTGGCAGGACCGGTGGCGTTTAATCCACCCGCTGAGCTCAGGCGCACACGAACGAAGGTTTCCAGATTAGGGAAAGTGGCTGAAGCAGGCACATCGAAGCAGTAGTCGGTCGTGTTGGTTCCAGTTCCAACAATTGGCTCGGAAAAGGTTACTTCCTCACCGTTGCTGAAGCTGCCATTGCCATCAAAGTCGACCCACATCTGCAGCGCGGCGAGGCTGCCGGTATTGTTGGTTGTGGTCACTTCCACGCAGGCCTCGTTGCCCGGCACCATTGAAGTGATGAAACGGACGCCGTCTTCGTCATCGCCCGGACACGCACTGAAGGAAGCTTCACCCATTTCGGTTTCCACCCCGTTGCCATCGTCACCTCCTGTGCCAGCACCAGCGGAAGGCGTACCGTCCACGCCGGCCTGCGCTTCAGGTGAACCATCGAGCTCTGAGTCGACGCAATCTCCCAGGAACAGGTCATCGTGGATGATGTGGAAAGCGCCATTTTGGCCAAGTGTGGTACCGTAAGTATCCGGGACATCTCCGAAGTCACGGTCGCGTGGCCCCTCGAAATTAGCCATATCCATACAGCTGCCATTGAAAGCAGCAGTGACTTCGTGCAGTTGGCCATCACAGGTTTTGGTAAAGGACGCCAGGGTCTCCTCGACTCCATCCGCGCGATTTGCCAGATCGAGAGTCTGCGTAGCCGGGTCAAAGGCGGAGTTACCATCGATACTGATTTCCATATCTCCGGTACCGTTGAAGTAGGTACCAATTACATTGACGGTGTAAGTGCCGTCCGCACGGCAGTTGTCTTCAACTTGGATGTCTGTAATGGCCAGATAGCAGGGCTCGTGCAAACGGCGTTCGCCAGTGCAGGTGCCGTCGATCATGTTGCCCATGCCATCAATAAAGCGGGCTTCGACATCAAAGGATTCTCCGTCGCAGGCCAATCCGTTGAAAGAGAAATTGTAGGTTCCGTCTTCGGCGATGGGATCGAAAATCTGGCTTTCTGTATTGCCACTGTCCATAAAGAAGACTTCCAGGCGGGTCCCTGTCCCGGTTGGGGCACCCCCGATTTCCACCGTCCCGGTTAGATTATAAGACAGGTTGCCCATGCCATCGTCCACGCAGTCGGTAGCACTCAGGTTGGTGACATTCAGGGTAGCCGGAGCTTCTACCGTTCCAAACGCTTCGCAGCTGAGGTCAATATCGTCTTTGACTTCAAACATCAGGTCGCCGCCTGAAATCGGTAAGGGGCCAAACTCATCCCCAATAGGGTGTTCCGCTCCGTAAGCCAGGTTGGGCACCACATCAATTTCCAGGCCATCCGCATTCATCACCTGTAGGGTGAAAGTCCCGTTATTGTCTAAGGCACTGTTGATTTCCCGGTTGACCTGCAGCGTCCACGTGTAGCGGTCATCGTTCACCTGTGCCGTGCCCCGGTCATCACACATGACCAAAACGGTGGGGAAAAGGCCGCAATCGGTGGCGATCAGCCCGAGGTCTAAAGTGGTATCTTTTGCCTGCCCGGCTTCTGTCAGCGCAGGGGTCAGGTCCGTCATAAACATAGTGGTCTGATCCGCATCGCTATCCACCACGTCGTCGCCGCCTGCATTGAGCAGGGTGGGCATATCCGCAGGAGGCACCTGCCCGGGCGGGAAGGAGTTTTCATCAAAAACGGCATAGTACTGGCCTTCAGGCAGGTTGGCGAAGAGGTAGTAGCCCGGATTGCCGAAATGGTTGTCCCCGGTCAGCCTGTTGCCTACGAAGACATCATCGCCTGCGCCCGGCGTGGCATCTTTCATACCCACCAAACGGTACAGGTCTACGCTCACGCCATTGATACCCAGCTCGGCGGGCTCGTTTTGGATGCCGTCCATATTATCGTCCGACCACACGTAATTGCCAACAGAGACCGTATCTGCTTTGATGGCGATACCGACTTTGTTGGGTTCTGCTGCAAGGAAGTACTCTTCTCCGGGTGTATCAGTGCGGCGGCCCTGATAGGCCAGTGAGTTCCATGCAATCGCGTCTTCCGGTGCATCAACCGGTGCCTGTGTGCTGAATATGATCTCTGTTTGCTCTCCGGGCCCCAGTGGAGTGGGAAGGAAAAACTTTAGTGCCTGTGTCTCCGTAACATCAACCGGAGGGGTGGTGCTCCAAAACGGGCCGGTACAGCCTGCAGGCTCATAGGCCGGACTAAAGTCAGCACGGCAGGGATTGGGCTCTATGGAATACTCCACGGTTGCATTGGCTGGCATAGAAACCACCTCTACAAAGTTCGTCCGCCACTCGCTCTCCCGGTCAGCAGGGAAGGAAATCGCTTCATCGCCAATGAACGGCATGATGTCAATAACCGTGATATCCTTGACCTCAACGTTGCCGGTATTTTCGATGATGAGTTTCCAGTCTGCCGCTCCCCCCTGAAAAGTCCGGCCGATACCATTGAGGTTTTCGAGCGTTGGATTGGGCCCGTTGGGATCGAAAAAGACAAAGTCGGCATCACAGTCTCCCCGGACACCTTTCTGCGAACTCGTCTGTACCAGCGCGTTTACCGTGAACGTTTCGCAGTCCCCGAGGGGCAGGTCCTGACGAATGTAGTCGCCTGTTCCGGTAACGGTAAAACAGTTTTGCAATGGCCCGGGAGGGAAGCCCCGGGGAATGGCTGCATCGTAGGTGATTTCATAGAATTCCGAGTAGCGTTCCCCCGGAGCCGATCCACTCAGGCTGGCCCATTCAAAAGTAAGGGTACGATTGCCGCTGTTGTAGACCATGCCATCGTTGTCGGCAGGGGTAAGCCCTCCATTGTATTCAATGGTGCCAGGCACAAAATCCAGGCCCATAGGCAGTTGGTCAGCAATGACGACGTTATTGACAGCAAAGGGTCCCTGATTGCGGAAGCGCAACCGGAAGGTAATGGTATCCTCGGGGTTGCCGGCTGAGCCGTTCAGGGAGGTCTTCGACAAATTGGTAGGGCCGATGGGTGGAACCGTAATACTTTCCTCATCTCCGGGCAACGCTGCCTCCGGAGCGATATCCACATCGTCCCCGTCGATGGTGAAAGCGTTGTTTAGGGTAACGTTGCCCGGGCCATTGGCGACCTCTGTCACTTCCACGGTATATTCGATGATGTAAGTTTCTCCACAGTCTTCATCAACCTCGGTTGAGCCAGGCAGGTCTATACCGGAAAAGTCCCAGGTCAGGGTGTTGCCCGTCTGATTGAGCGCGGGAGTCCCTATAGCTGTGATGTTGGTGCTGTAAGCCACTGAACCCGGCACGAGGGCTACCCCATTGGGCAGATCATCCGTCACCAGGCCGTTTACGAGTGGGTCCGGGCCGCACACATGAAAAGAAAGGGTGTAGGTAACTTCATCTCCCACAAAGAACACATTTCCGGAAGCGGACTTATTAGGAGCGCCTGGCCCAACGGGTGGGATACGGGTAACGGCCGTACTTTCGTCACACAAGTCATTGGGCACCGGCTCACCTTCATAGTCAGCAGATACTTCCACCTCCGGTGAAATACAGGTGTACACCATATTGGGACAAGACACATAGGTCGGGTCCGTGATGCGAGGGTTGGCCCCTATTACCGTGTTGCCAAGCTGATCCACGGCCAATACTTCATAATCCAGCTCTATCCCATTCAGAGGGCCGAAACCAGGAGGCACTGTGCCGAATTCAAAAATCAGGGCAGTCAGAAATTCGCCTGCCCCCAAAACGGGCGCTGCAAAACCACCGGAAGAGCCGTCCAGGGTCGTATTGAAGCTGCCCAGCATGGCAGGCCCACTTAGGTTGGTTTCATAAGTCACCGTTACCGGAAACCCATCATAGACGTAGGTTGAGGGCAGAATGGAGTTGATTTGGAGCTCGGCAGGTATACGAATGACCGCTGTAAAATTGTCCACTTCGACATTACCGGTCACATCAGCACTGGCGGCAAATACGCCCTCGTCCCCGATTTCATAGGTACTGAGGCCCACCCCACACTGAATGAGCGGATTAGGCGAAGGCAAAGTGCCGTTGAAGGTATCCGTATCATCCACACTAACCGGGCAATCTGAGATCGTAGTGCCATCAAGCACGGCTTCAACCGAGAAGTTATCGCTGAAGTCAAAAGGCGGGGAAGGGAACTCTAAAACCAAGGGGAAGGAAGTCGGCCCGGAGGTGTTGCTGACGTCCCAGGTTAGTGTCGTTCCAGATTGCATACACCCTGAGCAATTCACGACGTTGGTGTTGGCGGGGATTTCGGCCGTGAGGGTTGCGTTGTCCAACGCGATAAAGCCGGTGGCCGCGGAGGGGCTGATGCCGACCTGAAACAGGGAAGTGGAGCCGGGGACCCCGACAGCCACCGCACTTACGTTTACATTCCACGCTTCATTAGGAGCGCTTACTGTGATATCTGTCTGATCGCTAACCGGGCTATTGTCAGCGTCATCCGCTGAGAAAGTAACGGCAGCGGGTATGACGGTGCCATCGCACACCTGACCGGGAGGAATAACCAGTTCCAGCATAAGGATACCTGCTGCACCGGCTTCGAGCGGGTTTTTCATATTGATGCGGAAGGTCGGAGTGCCCATAACGTTGACAGTTTCAGTACTGCCTACTTCAGCATTGCCTACAAAACTAACAACCTGAATTCCATTAGGCAGGGGCACTTCAATAACCGGGTTGTCTGCATCCTCCACCAGGCTTTGCGTTGCGTAACTGATTGTGTAAGAAAAGGCGACACCCGTTTCAGGAGTCACATCGCTGACCATGATACCGATATCCAGGATCAAGGTATTGGGCATGCTCAGCTCCTCATTTTCCTGGTGAACAGCAGGCGTATCCTGATGGCTTTCATTCCAGTAATTTGCCGGGAACATGCCGGGGTTTAATGCGAAAAGGGTGGTTGTAAACAGGGCAATAATTGCCAATTGAGTAAGTGTGGGTTTCATGTTGGTGTGGTTTGTGCAAAATTCTATCGTTCACTGTAGCGGGGCTTAGTCGCTAAGCATTAAATTGTTCTGTTTTGACACAGGTTGACCTTATCTGCAATGGTGCAGATTAGATTATGATCTATTATTTACAGGGA
The DNA here is from genome assembly GCA_024742755.1 of bacterium. Classification (GTDB taxonomy): domain Bacteria; phylum Bacteroidota; class Bacteroidia; order Chitinophagales; family Saprospiraceae; genus Phaeodactylibacter. The sequence continues at coordinate 10,499 of JANSXW010000165.1, forward strand.
ATTTTAAAAATTTAAGGTTCAGGAGAGTAGTACTACCTACTCTGTTTCGATCGAGAATCGTTGTAGCTATCTCTGTGTATTCAGAAGGAGTGCCTGCTGGTCGAATAATTATTCCAATGCAGGTAATGCAAAAGTAATGCCAATTTTCAAAACCACCTGTATCAACGTAAGTGTAAATTGTCTAAAAAAGTGAAAATTGTAACATGGATAACACCCCGTTTTATGATCAACCGATATTCCGCCCGGTGGGACAACGGCCTTCCGGCAATTCCTTTTCTAAGCATAAAACTGGGAAAAAACAAATGAGGTCAGGAGCGCACCTTCGGTCATAAAACAGCACCAGGTTCTTCTTTTTCACAAATTGACCTGAAACTTCAATAAACAAAGAGTGACTATTCCTGTGTTCATCGTCTATTAAGGAGCAAAGACTGGTATACCTACCGTCACTTTTTTACTTTTATAATTTTCAGTCAACACTTAAAGAAAAAACGCTTAATGAAAAGACTGTTCACTATTCTGATTGCCTGCTCCTTCTTCCTGAACAATGGGCTGTATGCTCAAACGACCGAAGAACTGGAAGCAGAAAAAGCCGTAAAGAGCGCTACACTGGACTCCCTGACGAAAGAATTTAAGGCCTTGGAAAAGCAGGTCAACCAGCTGCAGTCTGATGTTGCCAGCCTAACGGATCAGCTGACGCCTTACCCCCGCTGGAAAAAAGGGGTACTGGGCAACGTAGGCCTTAACTTCACTACATTCAGCGACTGGCTGCCGAAAGATCAGCCGAGCACTTTAGCTATGAATATTGGCATCACTTCTACTGCTTTCATCAACGGAGAGTGGGAAAATTCCTTCTGGCGCAACAGTGCCAACCTCACACTGGGCTGGCTCCGGTTTGATGACCGGGACAATGCTGATGATACCGATGAGTTCCAGGTCTCTGCGGATGCCTTCAATTTAGTCTCCCTTTACGGCTACAAGCTGTCCCCAAAACTGGCTATCTCGACTCTGGGAGAATACCGGACTTCTGTGCTGGACGGCAAACTGAACAACCCTGGCTACCTGGACCTTGGTGTGGGTGCCACCTGGACGCCGGTTACAGACCTGGTCGTCGTTGTTCATCCCCTCAACTACAACTTTGTTTTTGCAGATGATGAATTCGACTTTGAGTCTTCACTTGGTGCCAAAGTCGTAGCCGATTACACGCGGACGATTGTCAAAGGTTTCAACTGGAAATCCAACCTGTCTGCCTTCCTGAGCTATCAAGGCCAGGATTTATCCAATTACACTTGGGTGAACACCTTTAGCACCGCCTACAAAGGTGTTGGCATCGGGCTTGATATTGGCTTACGCAGCAATAAGCAGGAAGCGCTCGCTGCAGGCCGGGATGATAATCCTCTGCAGTCCTACTGGATTCTTGGCTTGAGCTATGCGATTAGCTCCAACTAAACGCTGCTCCCAGAGAAAGAAAGTGGAACGCCAGGTGCAAGAACTTGCATCTGGCGTTTTTTTTGGTCCTGATTGCACAAGCCCGGGCCTTACTGATTCCACCAACTCGTGCTGTTTTAGCAGGGCTGCCTCCATGAATCAGAAAAGGCAAGCCTCGTTTGAGACCTGCCTTTCCTGATTTTCATCAAAGCTGAAGTACGGGAAGCAATTACTCTTCCTCTTCTGTAGTTGCTGCAGAAGCTGCAGCAGCAGCCGTAGCAGCCGCAACGGCAGTTTCAGCACCTTTGCCTTTGCCAGAGCCCCCACGACGGCGGCGGCGACGGCTACCACCTTCGCTCTTGCCGACAGTGTATACGTCGTTGTAGTCTACAAACTCGATCATAGCCATTTCAGCGGCATCGCTGCGACGGAAACCCGTCTTGATGATGCGAAGGTAACCACCGGGGCGTTCTCCGACTTTCTCCGCGATTGGACCGAACAGCTCAGTAACGGCTGTTTTGTTTTGCAGGTAGCCGAATACGACGCGACGATCGTGTGCGCTTCCTTTGCGCGCTTTGGTCACTAGTGGCTCAAGGTATACACGAAGTGCTTTGGCTTTGGCCAGTGTCGTGTTGATGCGCTTGTGCTCAATGACAGCAGCAGCGAGGTTGCGCATGAGGGCTTTGCGGTGCCCTTCTTTGCGGCCGAGATGGTTGAATTTTTTACCGTGTCTCATTAGAGAATGATTTACATCGTGACACCTACTTTTCGGGAGCCGTTACCGGCATAGACCACAGGTCGGTCCGCTTGGAAAAGCAGTGATCACAGGGTTATAAAAAAACGAGGAGCAATACCGGGTAAAAGGCACTACTCCACCTGTTGAATCCTTATTATTCTTCGTCGAGCTTGTACTTGGAAAGATCCATGCCGAAGGTCAATCCTTTGTCCTGCAGCAACTCTTCGATCTCTACCAGTGACTTCTTACCGAAGTTGCGGAACTTAAGCAGCTCGTGCGTATCGTACTTCACCAGCTCTGCCAATGTATTGATCTTTGCTGCTTTCAGGCAGTTATAGGCCCGTACAGACAGATCAAGGTCTTCGAGTGAAGTCTTCAGCAACTTGCGCATATGCAAGATGTGCTCGTCAACGATGTTCTCTTCACGGGTGGAAGCATCATCGAAGGTGATATTCTCATCTGTGATCAGCATCAGGTGCTGAATCAGGATACGGGAAGCTTCCTTGATCGCGTCTTCCGGGTGGATGGTACCATCCGTCTTCACATCGATAGAAAGTTTCTCGTAGTCGGTCCGCTGACCTACACGGGTATTCTCCACGCGGTAGGCAACGTTTTTGATTGGGGTGTAGATGGCATCCACCGGGATTACACCAATTGGTGCATCTTTAGGCAGGTTTTCATCTGCAGGAACGTAACCACGGCCTTTGGTCACCGTCAGTTCCACTTCGAGGTTCACGAACGGCTCCATCTGACAAATCAGCAGGTCGGGGTTCATGATTTTGAATACGTTGGTATGCTCTTCGATATCTCCGGCCCGGAACTCTTCCTTACCGCTGATGGTCAGGTATACTTTCTCAGTAGTGATTTCTTCTTCGCTCAGCAGCTGCTTGAGGCGGACCTGCTTAAGGTTCAGGATGATTTCCACCACATCTTCAACCACACCGCGGATCGTAGCAAACTCGTGCTCGACGCCCGCGATACGGACAGCAGAAATCGCAAAGCCTTCCAGGGAAGACAACAGTACACGCCGCAGGGAGTTACCTACGGTTTGGCCAAAGCCCGGTTCAAGAGGTTTGAATTCAAAAAGCCCCTCGAAATCGTTGGCTTTCTGCATTACAATCTTGTCCGGCTTCTGGAAATTTAGGATACTCATATATTTGACC
>JANSXW010000371.1 GCA_024742755.1 bacterium
ACTTTAGCTTCTGGTACTGAGCAACAGTAGTGTCCAGTTCGCTTTGCAGGTCTGCGTCCGAATAATCCTGGAGCTCCAGGAATTTCTTTGTTGCCATGATATAATCGAATTAAATAGTCCTTTTAAAATGGATTATCCCGCAAAGTCGTGGCGGACCACAAACTTGGTACGAACAGGCAGTTTCTGAGCTGCCAGGCGAAGTGCTTCCTGAGCAATGTCCATTGAGACACCGTCCAGTTCAAACAGCACACGGCCAGGCTTTACTTCTGCCACCCAGTGGTCAAGGGCACCTTTACCCTTACCCATACGTACTTCCTGCGGCTTTGAAGTGATTGGCTTATCCGGGAAAATACGGATCCAGACTTTACCTTCACGCTTCATGTAACGAGTCATCGCGATACGTGCAGCCTCAATCTGACGGTTGGTGATGCGGGATGCATCCATTGTTTTCAGACCGAAGGAGCCAAAATCGATGCGGCTACCTTTATGAGCAAGCCCGTTGTTGCGGCCTTTCTGCTGCTTGCGATATTTCGTTCTTTTTGGCTGTAACATCTTACACTAAATTTAAGCGTCTAAACCTCTTAAAATGGTCATACCTGACCGCGCTCCCGAAAAGCTCGGCAAAGGTACAGCGTTTTTCTGAATTATTCTAACGACGGCGCTGATTTCTTCCGCCGCCACGACGGCCTCCGCCACCACGACGGTCGTTGCCACCGGTATTGCTGCCACCACGTTCCTGAACGCCGGCATGTGGAGAAAGATCCGGCTTGCCAAGGATTTCACCCTTGCAAATCCATACTTTAACGCCAATCTTACCATAGACAGTCAGTGCTTCCTTCAACGCGTAGTCGATGTTTGCACGGTAGGTGTGCAGTGGGGTACGACCTTCTTTGAATTCCTCACGGCGAGCCATATCAGAACCGTTCAAACGGCCTGCGATACGGACCTTAATGCCTTCTGCACCGGCACGCATGCTCGACTGAATCGCCATTTTAGTGGCGCGGCGGTAGTTGATACGCGCTTCCAGCTGCTTGGCAATTGATTCTGCAACGATGGCAGCATCCAGCTCAGGCTTGCGGATCTCAATGATGTTGATCTGAACGTCCTTACCGGTCAGCTTCTTGAGCTCTTCGCGGATACGGTCCACCTCAGAACCACCTTTACCAATGATGATACCCGGGCGAGAGGTATGAATGGTAACCGTGATACGCTTCAGCGTACGTTCGATAATGATTCGGGCAATTCCGCCTTTGGCAATACGAGCTTGGAGGTACGTACGGATTTTTTCGTCCTCTACGACTTTGTCAGCGTAGTCACGACCGCCAAACCAGTTGGATTCCCAACCGCGGATGATGCCCAGGCGATTACCAATTGGATTTGTCTTCTGACCCATATCTATGGTATTACAATTTTATTAAAGCTTATTCTTCTACTGCTGCGTCTTC
>JANSXW010000054.1 GCA_024742755.1 bacterium
ATACGAGCATCCGCCTGGGGCAGGAAGTGCGCCTGCTGGCCGCTACAAATGCCATCAGCTTTGACATCGCCTGGGATCCGCCCACGGGCTTGTCCTGCACCGATTGCCCGGTGCCCCTGGCTCAGCCGCCGGCCACCACGGTCTACACCGCTACCCTGACGGACAGCCTGGGCTGCACCGCCACTGCCCGCACCACGATTTACGTGGATGCGTCCGCTCCGGCCTACCTGCCTAATGCCTTTTCGCCCAACGGCGATGGCCGCAATGACCTGCTGACGGTCTATGCCGGTGCGGGCGTCGCGGAGGTCCGCCTGATGCAGGCCTACAACCGCTGGGGCGGGCTGGTCTATGAGGGGCAAAACTTCGCTCCCGGCTCAGGGGGCTGGGACGGCACGCATAAGGGGGCCGCTGCGCCTCCGGGTGTTTACCTTTGCCGCCTGCGCCTGCTGTTGCTGGATGGGCGGGAGGTGGAGATTGGGGGGGAGGTTTTGTTGGTGCGGTAGGGGAGGAAATGTAAAACTGCAAAACGCGAAATGCAACCCATACGGGCCTTCGGAAATGTAAAAGTGGCGAGCGGTGCCGGTCGGCTGGTCGTCGGGGGGCGGTCGCAAAGCGGCCGTTGCCTTTGGAGGACGCAGGCTGGTGCTTCTCCGTCCGACGCAGCTTTGGCGCCAATATGCATCCGTCTGGACCTGTCCGTATGGACTGGCCCGCCCATACGGGCAAATTATGGGTAGTCGGAAAACTTAACCTTAGCCTTTCCCGGGCGATGCGAGGATGAGGTTGGTCTTTGGGCAGCCGAGGCTAGGTTGAGGTTGAGGACCAGGCAATGGCTTCTTTGCCCGACCGTAAACGGTCTCCTGCCTGGAGGCGAGCAATGCCGTTGGTTCAGTCTTGGATATTGAGCAGTGCCGGTCGGTGGGTCGCCGGGAGGCGGCCGCAAAGCGGCCGTTGCCTTTGGAGGACGCAGGCTGGTGCTTCTTCGTCCGACGGAGCTTAAGCGGAGTCGGAAACCTGAACCTCAACCTCAGCTCCGCATCCTCCGGGCCACCCTCAGCCAAGATTGGGCCATCCACCTGCCTACGCCCCCCTTTCGTCGGATTCTTTTGCCCACCACACAGAAAATAGGTAGCTTAGATCGTTCGTTCATACATTTTACTCAAAGCCGAAATGATGTTGTACCCAACCTTATACATTGCTACGACTGCAAGCCTTGCCCTCTGGTTTTTGTACCGCTCGGACGAAGAGCGAGAGCGCTGGCTGCAGCGGGTTTTCTTTGGCCTTTTCCTCAGTTATGCGCTGGTGGTTTTTACCGCTGATGTGAAATTCGGGGTCAAGTTGTGGGTGTTGTTCCGCGATTTGCTGGTATTGGGGCTGTTGGGTACTGTTTTTCAATTGGCTACCCACAAGCGGCTTTGGTTCATGGGGGCAGCACTGGCTTCTGCGGTGTTTCTGGCCTGGTTTGTGCCGGCTCAGATGAGCGGCAGCCTGCATACGCTGGAAGCGGCACCGGTAAGCTATGACCCGGATGGGGAGTTGTTGCTGGAACTGGCGGAAGGGGCAGATCAGGATGTGCTGAGCACGCCGGCCTATAAGTACGATTTGACCTTCTCCACTGCTTTTGAGGTTGGTGAAGCTGATCTTACAGAACTGGATGACTATCTGGTTGTCAATATACCGGAAAGCCATCTGGCTGACCTGGAGGACATCCTGAATGACCTGCGCGCGGTGCCTGAGGTGGACTGGGTGGAGCCTAACGAGCGCATCAGCATCAGCCCGGTAACCGGCGAGAAGCTGCCGGGGGTGAACAAAAAATTCGGCGTCAACGACCCTGGCATTTCGGAATTGTGGGGCTTTGAGGCGATGGCGGTCAATGACTTGTACCGGCTTTTGCGGCAGCAATCTGGCAAACCTGCAAAAACAGCCCTCATCGCCATTTTGGATACGGGTGTTGATGCCAATCATGAAGACTTATCTGCGAATTACAAATCACTGAATTCAACGGACGATAATGATCCAAGGGGGCACGGTACCCACTGCGCAGGCATTGCGGCAGCTGTTACCAACAACGGACTTGGCATTGCTTCCTTTTCGCCCGGCGCTTCCTATGTACAGGTGACGAGCATTAAGGTGCTGAATGCCTCCGGAATGGGGACTCAAAAAAGCATCATCAGCGGTATGATCAAGGCTGCGGATGCCGGGGCGGACGTTATTTCCATGTCCCTGGGCGGCTTGTCCAACCAAAGCAAGGAAAGGGCTTACCGCAAAGCCGTGAAGTATGCCAATGACAAGGGGGCCATCGTTGTGGCGGCAGCTGGCAATGCCAACCGGAATGCCAAAAATTACGTGCCTGCTGCGGTGGACGGCGTGATTAGCGTAAGCGCGGTCGACAACGAGCTGCGCAAAGCAATATTTTCCAACTACGTGACCGACCTGAAACGCGGCATCGCTGCGCCCGGTGTAGGCATTTATTCCACCATTCCCGGCAATCAGTACGACACCTACAACGGGACTTCCATGGCAACGCCTTACGTAGCCGGGCTGATCGGGTTAATGAAAAGCTTTAAGCCCGGGCTGACCACGGATCAGGCGTATCAAATCCTAAACAAAACGGGTAAATCCACTCAGCAGACGGATCAGACCGGTAAGCTTATTCAGCCTGCGAAGGCTGTGGAGCAGGTCCTTTCGGCTTCGGGAGGGTGAAGGTAAATGTGGCGCCTTTCCCTTTTTCGTAGGGCGCGATAGCAATGGTGCCGCCGTGCCTTTGAAGGATTCTTTTGCAGATGGCAAGCCCGATTCCGGTGCCTTCCACAAGCTCGTGGTTGCGGCTAAACAGGTTGAATATTTTCCGCCGGTCTTCTTCCGGGATACCGGGGCCGTTGTCGGTAATGGAAATGCAGTACTTTTCCTCGGCCGCACCTGCCGCAATCTGAATTTTAGCAACAGCCGCATCGCAGTATTTCACCGCATTGCTAAGCAGGTTTTGCACGACCTGCTCCAAATGGACCTCATAGCCTTCCACAACCGGCAATGGCTGTTCCGGCAGTTCCACCTCAACGCGCTGCTGAGGGTAGGCCTGTTGCAGCTCTTTGATTTTTCGGGCAAACAGCTGTTGAATATCCACCATTTCGTACTCATCCTCTACGGCGGTAATCCGTGAATATTGGAGCACGCCTTCCAGCAGCCCGTACATCCGCCGGGCGCCGTCTACAGCTTCGTCAATATAAGTCAGCAGTTCGGCGTCGATTTTCCCTTTGGCTTTCCGTTTCAACAGACCAAGGTGGGAAGTCACAGAACGCAAGGGCTGTTTTAAGTCGTGGGAAGCACTGTAGGCAAAAGCTTCGAGGTCCTCCACGGCTTGACGTAGACGATGGGTCCGTTCTTCAACGGTTTTTTCCAGGTTTCGGCGAGACTCAATTTTTTCTGTTATATCCCGCTGCACCCCAATGAAGTGAGTGGTCCAGCCTGCCTCATTTTTTACCGGCACGATGTTGATCCCAACCCAATAGCAGGAGCCGTCTTTATGGTAGTTCTGAAGTTCTGCCTGCACAGCTACTTTGTCCTGTAGCGCTTTTTTGATACGGTCACGTGTCGCCCGGTCTGTTTTGGGGCCCTGCAGCATTCTGGGCGTCTTGCCCAGTACTTCGTGTTCTTCATAGCCCGTCATGGCTGTGAAAGCCCGGTTGACATAAACAATAGAGGGCCCCTTATGTGCATCCAAAGGGCTGGCCTCAGTGATGATGATCGCTTCACTGGAATAGTAGGGAATCGACAGGAGCAGCTTGGATAACTTAGGCGGGTAAGGCGCGCTTCTCTCGAAAGGATAAAGCAGCAGCACACCGCCCATTATTTCTGAAGCAGATACCCGGCTGATGTATTGATACGGGAAAACGGCTGCGGAAGCATGAAGCATCACCCCGTTGTCCAGCTGAAGTTTCAGGTCGTGGAGGTACTCCACGTCCGTTTGTTCCTCAAAAACCTGCTTCTCGATAAGGGAACCCAAATGTGCCTGAAGCCCTGGCAGGATATCGTAAATAGACTTCCCCAACGCTTTTTCCCTGGGAATACCGGTATGCTCTTCTATGCTGTTGTTCCAGTGAATAACCCGGCAGTGCTTGTCAAAGCTTGCTACAAGGTCACTCGAGCGTTTTAAAATGTTAATCAGAGGCATTAGGACATTTTTCTGGAAACCGGGATCTAATAAAGCCTTAAACTACTACTTTTGGGATAAAAATACAAAATATGGCCAAGTTCAGGACCAATCATCAGCGCCGTGGGAAGGGGAGCACCGGAATGGTAGCTAAGGTGGGGATTTTCAGCGCGCTGATCGCCGGGCTGTTCTTTATCTTCAACCTATTCACCGGGGAGCATTTTGAAACCAACCCCACTGACCCTGAGTTGTCCTACTTTTTGCCGAAAGGCGGGGAGGGAATCGTAGTGGAAAAAACCACTTATGCCTTGTCTTACAATGAGGCGCACGAACAGGCGGAGTGGGTAGCCTACAAGCTTTCCGGCGCTACCCTTCGCGAACCCTACGTGGAACGCACAGACGACTTCCGGCCTGACCCTGCCATCGCTACCGGCTCGGCCCACCCCAATGACTACCGGCATTCCGGCTACGACCGCGGGCATCTGATACCGGCCGCAGACCGGGCTTACAGCAAGTCGGCCATGTCCGAAACCTTTCTGATGAGCAATATTTCTCCTCAGGCCCGTCAGTTCAATGGCGGCATATGGCGGGAGCTCGAGGAACTGACCCGGGAGTGGGCTAAAGATGCAGGCGAATTGTACGTCGTGACCGGCCCCTTGCTGGACATGGAGCCGAAGGGCGTTATTGGCAACAACGAGGTAACCATCCCCGGCGGATACTTCAAAGTCTTGCTTGATCTTGAAGAGCCACAGCTCAAAGCCATCGGATTTGTACTCCCAAATACCATTTCCTACGAGCCTTTGTATAAATTTGTGGCAACGGTAGATGAAGTGGAGGCGATGACCGGGCTGGACTTCTTTGCCGGTTTTCTGCCGGAGGAGGTGGAAACTGAACTGGAAGCCAGGGCCGACGTTGACCTGTGGCCGCTGGACAAAGACAAATTCAGAAAACGAATCGAAAACTGGAACAACCGATAAGCAATATGTCAAAGCAAGACCAATTCCGACAAGTCATTGAAGAAGGCTACACTTTTGAAGGAGCAAGCATCACCCTGGGCGGTGCCATGCTGGATGGCGAATGCCTGACCAATGCCCTGGTCCGCGTACCTTTGGAAACCCTTAACCGGCACGGGCTGATCGCGGGCGCTACCGGCTCAGGCAAGACCAAAACCCTGCAGATTATTGCGGAGCAGCTCTCGGCTGAAGGTGTACCGTCTCTGCTGATGGACATCAAGGGCGACTTGTCGGGCATAGCGGTACCCAGCGGCGGGCACCCCAAAATTGACGAGCGGCATGCGCAGATCGGATTCCCGTTTGAGCCCGGTCAGAGCCCGGTAGAGTTCCTGTCGCTTTCAGAAGAAAAAGGGCTGCGCCTGCGGGCTACCGTACATGAGTTTGGCCCAGTGCTTTTTTCTAAAATCCTTGGGCTGAACGACACCCAGAGTGGCATCACTGCTGTCCTCTTCAAATACTGCGATGACAACCAAATGCCGCTGGTGGACCTGGAAGATTTCAAGAAGCTGCTCCAGTATTCCACCAATGAGGGCAAGGATGAAATGGAATCCCTCTACGGGCTCATTTCCACGGCTTCCGTTGGTGCGATCATGCGGCGCATTGTGGAATTGGAACAGCAGGGGGCAGACCGGTTCTTCGGGGAGCGCTCCTTCGACGTGGAGGACCTCTGCCGTATAGATGAAGAAGGCAAAGGCATGGTGTCTGTGCTCCGCCTTACGGACATACAGGACCGCCCGAAGCTGTTTTCTACCTTTATGCTGCAAATCCTGGCTGAAATCTATGCCACTTTCCCGGAAGAAGGCGATATGGACCGCCCGAAGCTTGTGCTTTTCATTGATGAAGCGCACCTGGTCTTTGAGGAAGCCTCAGATGCACTCCTGGACCAAATCGAGGTCATGGTCAAGCTGATCCGTTCCAAAGGAGTAGGGTTGTTCTTTGTCACGCAGAACCCTGCCGATATTCCAGACGATGTACTGGGGCAGTTGGGACTGAAAGTGCAGCACGCCCTGCGCGCCTTCACCGCCAAAGACCGCAAAGCCATCAAGCTTGCCGCTCAGAACTACCCGGAATCAAACTACTATGATGTGGCCGAAGTCGTGACCAAGCTGGGAATCGGAGAAGCCCTCGTCACTGCCCTGAACGAAAAGGGCATCCCAACGCCATTGGCACACACTATGCTCCGTGCGCCACAGTCCCGGATGGATGTACTGACCGAAAAAGAAATCGACAGCATCATCCGGAAATCCCGGATAGCGGACAAGTATAACGAAGAAATAGACCGGGAGTCTGCCCATGAAATCCTGACGGCGAAAATCAAAGCCGCCCAGACGGAAGAGCGGCAGGAAGAGCTGAAAGCGCAGCGGGAGAAAGCGGCGGGCACCTCCACACGACGGGCACAGAAAAGCATGTTTGAGAAAATCCTGAACAGCCCGACTACCCGTCAAATCGGGCGTACCGTTGCAAGGGAGTTGACCCGTGGCATACTTGGGGTCCTGGGGGTGAAAAAGCGTAGGTAGGGCCTGTAGGGGGCGTGGCCGTTAATCTTCCTTTTTGATCAGCTTAGGGGCGTAGTTGCGTTTGAAGGCCGACCATGGCGTCTCCTTGTAGTAGTCTTCCGCAAAGTAGGTGAGAATACGCTCAAACTCTTCCGGAGATTTGTAGCCAACAATAGATTGAATGACTTCTCCCTGCTCGTCCATAAAGACGACAGAAGGGAAGCTCATACGGCCCCGGAGAAGCTCCGCTGCAAACTGATGGTAGCCGCGTTTGCCATCTTCGACAAAAGTGTAGCTTTTGTCTTTATAGTCGATGCTGGTTTTGCGCTCCGCATTGAGGCGCACCGGATAGAATTTATCGTTGATGTAGGACGCGATGGGCGCCGCATTAAAGGTAATGGTGTCCATTCTTTTGCACCAGGTGCACCAATCGGTATAAATATGCAGGAGGACTTTCTTGTCTTGCTGCTCGATATGCGATACCGCTTCTTCCCAATGCATCCACCTGACTTTATCGCCCGGCGCTGCTGCTTGCCGGGGTGCAAAACTCATGGCTGCAAAGGCCAGGAAAAAGACAATAATGCTCCGATACTTATTCATAAATGTCAATGATTTGGCGTTTAACCGTGACAAACTTCACAACAAACAAACAAAAATTGCCGGGTTCTTATGTCGACAGCCCGGGCCTTTAAAGGAAGTTTAACGAATCTGCGGGCGGTAAAACAGGCTGACCTTGTCTTTACCAAGCTGATAAGTGGCAGCTGGGGATGCGGGCAGGTGTGGTGCCGGTCTTCCGGATAGCAAATAGGGGGCAGCTGTCAGAACAAGGGCTTCCTCCCACAGCCCCTGATCAATAAAGGCTTGCAGGGTCTGAATGCCGCCTTCCACCATAAGCGTGCTCAGTTGCAGTCCATGGAGCTGATGCAACAGGAAGGGGATGGGCGCTGCGGTTTCCGGCACCTCGAAACATTGCACTGTATCCGGCAAATTTGCCATTTCAGGCAGGCCTTGCGCCCGAAAGAGCAGGGTAGGGGCGCCATCAGTAAAAATGCGTAGGCTGGAGGGGAGGTTGCCTTTCTGGTCCATCAGTACCCGTACCGGAGAGCGGCCGTAGTACAGCCGGTTGTTCAGCTGTGGGTTGTCCGCTAATGCGGTATTGGCGCCGACAAGGATGGCAGAGGCTTCACTGCGCCATTTGTGCACGAGGCGTTTGGTGTAGGGGTGGGTCAGCCAAAGCTGCTGATTGTCTTCCGGTGCAAAGATGCCATTGGCAGATTGGGCATACTTGAGTTGGATGTAGGGGCGGTGCGCTGTGACGAACGTGTTCCGCGCCTGACTGAGGCGTTCGCCCTCTTCCTGAAGCACACCGGCCTTTACCTCTACGCCGGCTTCGCGCAAACGGTCGAGCCCGCTGCCATTGACCCCGGGCGTTTGGTCTACGCTCGACACCACCACCCTCGGGATGCCTTCCTGCAGGATCAGCAGGGTGCAGGGCGGGGTATTGCGGTGGATATTGCAGGGTTCCAGGGAAACATAAAGGGTGGACTCCCGAAGCAAAGGGCGGTCCGCCGGGGTGACACTCTTAACGGCATTGACTTCTGCGTGCGCTTCGCCATAGGCCCGGTGATAGCCTTCTCCGATAATCCGCCCCTGATGCACGATTACCGCGCCAACCATTGGATTAGGGGAAGTGGAGCCCGCTCCGAGCCGGGCCAAATCAAAGCAACGCTGCATAAAATGCTCATCGCGGTGGTCCATGAAGGCTGATTTTTCGCCAAAAGTAAGGATATCCTGTATTTATACCGACGATAAAGTGGTTTGCCACAGCAAACCTACTTAATGCCTGCCTGCGTGTTGGTACTTCGGCAGACAGGTCGGCATAAACGCTGGAAAGTGGTCTGCGCTTGCCCTGATAAGCTTGACCTCATCAGTGGCCTGTCCTGACAAGCTAAGCTTCGTCGGTGACCACTTTATTAAGCGTATACATGAATTAATCCGGCTGTGGCTTTTTAGTTTTTAAAGAATTGCTTTATTTTAGAGGGACTAAAGGTTGGTCTCAAACCTTTTGGAAACTCCCTGATTAATAAAACTATATTTGCACGCTTGCATTTTTCCCAAAATGCCGTGCACTTGTAGACCAAAAAACCACTTGTTTTGCTGTACAAAGTCAAACTGAAAAACTCAGATGACTCGGTGTTAGTTGATGCTCAAGTCTATGAATACCTGACCACGGATTCTTACCTGGTTAAGGTCAACTTCATCAATAACCTGAGAAAGCACTCAAGTGGCTGCGCGGTCTTCCAGAAAACCTGGAAAAAGGCAGACGGGAAGTACAAAACAGAAACCATTTACCTCCATAAGCTCATCGCGGAGCGGTTCCTTGCCCACGAAAAAACAACAACGTCCAATCTTGTAGGCACCAAAAACGGCAATAAACTCGATTGCAGGCTGGCCAATATTCAGTACCGTTCCAGAAGCGTTGCCAGCCGGAAGCGCAAAACCAGCAGCAAAGCCGGGTATACCGGTGTCTATCAGGAGAACAACCGGTTCCGGGCGGTCATTTCCATCAACCGCAAATCGGTACATATCGGCATGTTTGATACCGCTGAAGAGGCGGCACTGGCTTACAACAAAAAATCAAAGGAGCTGTACGGCGAAGAGGGCAAGATCAACATCATAAAGCCCAGGCGCAACCGCGAACGGACCGATGATGCTACGCCGGAGTAACCTTTAGCCCTCTTGTCATTTCGCGCTTGCCCGGAGGGCCGGGCAGGGCTTCAATGGTGAAGCCGAGGCCTTTCAGGCAGCGTTTGACGGCTCCCTTTGCACAGTAAGTTACGAAAACCCCATCTGACCGGAGCGCGCTGTACATCCGCCCCAGTACCTCCGATTCCCAGAGCTCCGGTTGGGCATTGGGGGCAAAGGCATCGAAGTAAACGACATCAAAGGCCGCTTCGTCCCCGAACGATTCAAAGGGGATATGGCGCTTTTCAAAGGTGAAGTATGGGGTGATTTTGACCGGTTGGCCCCATTCGGAGTGATGAATTTGGTGCAGTATGTCTGCCGCTGCCGCCCCCAGATGCTCGGCATAATTGAGGGTATCTGCCTGCGCTGTGCTCAGCGGGAAGGCTTCCAGCGCTACGTAACGAATGGGCTTTTGCACTTTTCCTGCCTCCAGGCAAGTCAGGAGGGCATTCAGCCCGGTGCCCAGCCCGGCTTCCAGCACAGCGACCTCTTTCAGCGCCTGTAGCCTCGGGTATAATCCGGATTGCAGGAAAACGTGCCGGGATTCCTGTATCGCGCCGTATCTGGAGTGGTAAGAAACGCCAAACCGTTCAGAGAAGATAGAGTCAGAGCCGTCCTGTGTCTTTATGATTGATAGGTCTTCCATAGCCTTGCAACGCAATTTTCTTTACTTCAAAGTCGAATCAGGCTCCAACCTGTGATGCAATATCGGGAGCGCTAATGCCCAGGTGGGAGGCATCGTAAACACATCTGCCATCCTTTATTAAGAGGACCTGTGGGGATTCATGCCTGACACCAAACTGCTCCGCTACGGCATTGGACAAATCTCGGTGGGCGATCAAATCAAGATGATAGGGCAGGACATCATTATCTCCCAAAGACCAGCCTTTGCTCAGGCGGTTTTGCGCAAGCGAACTTATCGAACAGCGGGTGCTGTGCTTAAAGATCAGGCAGGGGACAGACTTGGAATGCTCAATGATTTCCTCGATCTGACTGCGGGATTGCAATTGCAGCCAATTGATTTTGCTCATTTATCCTATGTAGTTGATGACGGTAATAACCGTATCAACAACCGTAGTGAGGGCATCGTTCAAGGAAAAATTATTTGGGCATCCGTAGCCGCGGTTGCAGGAGGATAAAGCAGTAACTGCAATAACTGCAAGGGCGGTGTTTTTGACGATCTTTTTCATGGCTTCTTGTTTTCCGATTGATTTTTAACATTCATGGGATGGAACGGAAAAGCAAAGATTGCTATTATTCCAACGCCCGCAAAATTAAGAATTTCTTAGCTTATTAACCCTACCGGCGCTTGGTTATCCGATTCTTTAGGAGAACAAGCCTGCGGCAGAATTGTTAAAGTGGGGTAATTCTGAGATGTTGCAGCTGTTTTTTGCAGTTTCGTCAGATTGCTTATTTTTGCCGGACCGATGGGATGATGTCCGAACATTAGCCCGGTTTAGCAACACACAAATCACTCAATTAAAACATAAAAATGGCAAAGACACTGGCATTACGTGACGCACTCAACGAAGCGATGTCTGAAGAGATGCGCAGAGACGAGAATGTCTTCCTGATGGGAGAGGAGGTAGCCGAGTACAACGGTGCCTATAAAGTCAGTAAAGGCATGTTGGACGAGTTTGGCCCCAAGCGGGTTATTGATACGCCGATTGCCGAACTGGGTTTCGCGGGTATTGGCGTTGGTGCAGCAATGAACGGGCTGCGCCCCATCGTTGAATTCATGACCTGGAACTTTGCAGTCCTGGCTTTCGATCAGATTGTAAACAACGCCGCCAAGACCCTTTCTCAGTCTGCCGGCCAGTTCAAATGCCCCATCGTTTTCCGTGGCCCATCGGGCAGTGCCGGACAGCTGGCACAGCAGCACTCCCAAACCTTCGAGAGCTGGATGGCAAACGTACCGGGCCTGAAGGTCATCTCCTGCATTGACCCTGCTGACGCCAAGGGCCTGCTCAAGTCTGCCATCCGTGATGACGATCCAATCTGTATGATGGAGTCAGAAATGATGTACGGGTATGAAGGCGAAGTGCCGGAAGAGGAATACCTCATACCCATCGGAAAAGCCCGGGTACACCGGGAGGGTTCCGATATCACACTGGTCACTTTCAACAAAATGATCCTGCCCACGCTGGAAGCCGCCAAAGCACTGGAAGGGGAAGGTATTTCTGCGGAAGTGATTGACCTGCGGACCATCCGCCCGCTTGACCACGCTACGATTGTGGAGTCTGTGAAAAAGACCAACCGCCTGGTAGTGATTGACGAGAGCTGGCCATTTGCCGGTGTTTCAGCGGAAATCGCTTACGAAATCCAAAAGTACGCCTTCGACTACCTTGATGCCCCGGTAACGCGGGTGAACGCGGCAGACACCTCTCTGCCGTACGCGCCCACGCTGGTAGATGCCTACCTGCCTAATGCCGACAAGATCGTAAAGGCAGCCAAAGAAGTGCTTTACATCAACGCGTAAGCCCGCGCGGCACGAAGAAAACCAAGCCGGTTGTTTTCCTGACAGGAAGCGACCGGCTTGTTGTTTAAATGCACGACTGGTTTTGTTTTAAAATCAATCAAAGGGCAGGTTTTGAAGAATATTGGGGCAAAAGCTTTCCGGTAGTTGTACTTCTTCTTTTGCCCGCTCCCATGGTATAATCTAAAGGAAGAATGATCAACGAAATCTGGCAGCAATTTGACTCCGATCAGTGGATGGTGCTGTTTATTGCCGCCTTGCTGATCGGTATGGCCAAAGCAGGCATTAAAGGGCTGGGCATGTTTATCGTGCCCATGATGGCAGCCGCTTTTGGGGGCAAGGCTTCAGTTGGGCTGGTCCTCCCTATGCTTTCCATGGCCGATATATTTGCGGTCAGCTACTACAACCGGCATGCCGAGTGGCACTACATCAAACGGTTGCTGCCTATGGCTGTAGTGGGCGTGCTCATTGCAATCGGGGTGGGCTACTACGTAAATGATGCAGTATTTACGGACATGATAGCCGTCATCATCATTGGGAGCCTGGTGCTGCTGATTTTGCAGGAGCGCACGAGCTTTTCCGCCTTCATGGCGAGCAACAGATACGTGGCGGGCGTATTCGGTGGGCTCGGCGGGTTTACCACTATGATTGGGAATGCCGCTGGGCCCGTCATGGCCGTTTACCTGCTGTCCACCCGCATACCCAAGAACAACTACATTGGCACCACTGCCTGGTTTTTTATGATCATCAACCTCTTTAAGTTCCCCTTTCACATTTTCGTGTGGGGGACCATCACCTGGCACAGCTTCCGGGCCAACCTGCTGGCACTGCCTGCCATTGTGCTGGGCGTGTTCATTGGCATTTTAATTGTGAAACGGATCCCTGAGCTGGCGTTCCGTTATTTTGTAATCGCGATGACTTTTATTATTTCCTTAAAGCTTTTGCTGGGCTGGTAGGCGCAACAATTGGAGTGTCAGGGGCGTTCTATAGTTGTTTCCATGAACATCCTTTGAACAATCCCATGATTACGAGCATCATCCTGGCGGTCCTGCTGACCCGCTCCAAAAAAGTACAGCACTTTGTTAAGTTGAACTTACCGCGCGTGCACGCTTACCTTAAGGAACGCGTTAAGTTTTGACATCCTGAGCTTTCCATCGTTTTGTCAGCCTTCCTTCCTGCTAAAAAAAGCGCCACCCCTTTTTATTAAGGAATGGCGCGCTCAGTGATTTGGTTAAGGCTGTTCTGAAAAGATATGCGGCTTAGCGCCAGCCACCGCCCAGGGTACGGTAAATGGCAACTTTAGCATGCAGTTGCTCTAGTTTCGTTTCCATCAGCTCCATTTTGGCATCCAATACTTCCTCCTGTGTCAGAAGTACCTCCACGTAGTCGGCCCGGGCATTTCGGTACAAACTGTTGGCAATGCGGACCGATTGGTTGAGGATATCAACTTCGGCGGATTTGGTGTCAAAACTTTTGGAGTAATTATCCAGTCTGCTGAGTTGATTGAGCAGTTCCGTATAGGCGGCAAGGACCGTTTGTTCATAGGCAAAAACGGCTTGAATTTGCTTAGCCGTTGCCATATTGTACCTCGCTTGTATACCCTTCTTG
The DNA here is from genome assembly GCA_024742755.1 of bacterium. Lineage (GTDB taxonomy): Bacteria > Bacteroidota > Bacteroidia > Chitinophagales > Saprospiraceae > Phaeodactylibacter. The sequence continues at coordinate 13,489 of JANSXW010000054.1, forward strand.
TTGATCAGGGGCGCCATGAGGTCACCAGCCAGGTTGAAAACGATAGACTCCGGGCTAGCCAGAAACCTGGGATTGAATGCCTGAAAGCCAAGCCCGGCAGTGATATCAAGGCTGGGGTAGAAGTCGGCCCGTGCCACATCAACATCGAGGTTTGCCGCTGCCAATTCATATTCTGCCTGACGGATATCGGGCCGGTTCGTCAACAGTTCAGCTGGGATGCCCGCTTGTATACTATCGAGAGGTATTTTCATAAACGCCTCCGGGTCCCGGGGTACTTTGGAAGGATAGCGGCCCGCCAGGAAGTTGATCCGGTTTTCCGCCTCCGTAATTTGCTGACGGATGGCATATTGCAGATTTCGGGTATTGAGCAGTTGCGCTTCAAACCGGTTGACCGCCAACTGAGTTGCTCTGGCATTCTCCTTTTGCAGCCTGACCTTATTCAGGGCTTCCTGCTGGAGAACGAGGTTGTTGTTAACGATATTGAGCAAATTGTCCAGCGCCAGTAACTCGTAGTAGGAATCTGCGATTTCTGCGACGAGATTAGTGACCAGGAAGTTTCGGCCCTCAGTAGCCGCAAGGTACCGCAATTGAGCTGCATCTTTTGCATTGCGCAACTTGCGCCAGATGTCCACTTCCCAGGTAGCCACGGCGCCCAGCTGAAAGTCGCCCAGCGGTTCAGGGAACGCTTTTTCCGGTTCAATATCCAATTGCTCTTCCACAGCGCCAGCCCTGGTATAGCGCCCGGGTTTTTCTGCTCCCATGCCTGCTCCCAGGCGGACGAATGGCAGGTATTCCCCTTCTTTTTCCAGTACTTCATTCTGGCTGACTTGAATTTCCTGCAGCAGGATGTTGAGTTCCTGGTTGTTTTGCAGTGCAGAATCGATGAGTACTTCCAGATTGGGGTCTTTAAAGTAAGCCCGCCAGCTCACGTCTGCAATATTCATGCTGTCTGCTGCAAGCGCAGGCTCGAATTGCTCAGGGGGCTGCTGGCTTACCGGCATGAGTGCTTTCTCCGGCACATTGCAGCTCCAGGCGAGGGCACCCAGCATCATGAATGCAGCCGTTCTGTAAAGGATATTTTTAGTAGTCATCTTTTTTGTTTTTTCGGTTACGTGCTTTCAGCAAGACATCAAGCTTAGTTAGCTTTTTTAGCAGTGAGGCTTGAGAATGCGCCTCCATGTACTCTTCGGAGAGGGAGGAGTGTGCCTCATCCCGGATCAGGTCCCTGCCTTCTACCATTTTGGCGAATGCGAAATAGAGCCCTGGTATGACAAGCACGCCAAAGACGGTACCAAAGAACATGCCGCCGAGGGAAGCTGCACCAATTGTCCGGTTGCCCACTGCCCCTGCTCCATGCGCCATTACCAGCGGAATCAGCCCGGCAATAAACGCGAAAGAAGTCATGAGGATAGGGCGGAAACGGGCTTTTGCACCTTCTACTGCTGCGTCAAAAACAGAAGCGCCTTCGTTGTGCTTCTGAACCGCAAATTCAACAATCAGTACGGCATTCTTGCCCAACAGGCCTACGAGCATTATCATGCCGATCTGAGCGTATACATCATTGGCGAGGCCCATGGCTTTCAGCATAAAGAAGGTGCCAAAAATCCCGATGGGCAGGGAAAGCAGTACCGCAAGCGGCAATACGAAGCTCTCGTACTGTGCTGCCAGGACCAGGTACACAAAGAAAATCACGACCAGAAAAATGTACAAGGCCTCATTGCCCCGGCTGGCTTCGTCGTAGGACAAGCCCTCCCATGCGATATCGTAGCCCCGGGGCAGGGTTTGTTCGGCCACTTCCGAAATGGCTTTAATGGCATCTCCGGTTGTGAACCCGGAAGAGGGCAGCCCCCTGATCGCAGCAGAGTTGTAGAGGTTGTAGCGGGTGATCTCGTTCGGCCCCTGAGTCTTTATGAGCTTCATAAATGCAGAGTAAGGGACCATCTCTCCGGCTTCATTTTTCACAAACCACTCTTCCATATCTGAAGGATAGCGGCGGTATTCCGGCGCGGCCTGGGTGTATACTTTGAAGAAGCGCCCAAACCGGATAAAGCCCTGCTCATAGGTACTGCCAATCAGAATGTTAAGGTTTTCCATGGCTGCGCCAATAGAAACGCCTTTCTGCATGGCTGCCTGATTGTCAATCTCCAGTTCGTACTGCGGGTAATTGGCGGCGTAGAACGTGAACAAGCCGGTTAGCTCCTCCCGCTCTTTCAGCGCCTTGAGGAAGTTTTGGTTGATCTCATCAAATTCCTGGTAGTCGGTAGAGCTGGTTTTGTCCAGCAAGCGGAAAGAGAAGCCGCCAGAAGAACCGAAACCAGGAACCGCCGGAGGCTCAAAATATTCAATGATGGCCCCGAGGTCCTGCGTTTCTTCTTCCAGCTCTTCCATGATTTCATGGACATTTTTATCCCGGTCTGACCAGGGCTTCAGGTTGATGAGGCAGGTGCCGGCATTGGAGCCACGGCCCTCAGTCATGATTTCATAACCTGCCAGGGAAGTCACCGATTCAATACCTTCGACTTCTTCGGCGATCTTTTGAAGCTTCCGGGCCACTTCATTGGTCAGTTCCAGCGTAGAACCCGGAGGTGTTTGTATGATGGCGTATATGGTGCCCTGATCCTCGTTGGGCACAAAACCGGCCGGGAGGATTTCGTTTTCATAGACAATGCCAGCAATGAATAATGCCAAAATGCCAAAGGTGACCACACGCCTGGCCACCACCTTATTCAGGGCCCGGACATAGAATCCCGTACCTTTATCAAACATACGGTTGAAGCCATCAATAAAGCGGTCGAACAGAGACGTCTTCCGCTTACCGTGATTATTTTTGAGGATGATGGCACAGAGGACCGGTGTGAGCGTTAACGCAACCAACCCTGAGATCACGATGGAGCTCGCCATCGTAATGGAAAACTGCCGGTAGAAAACGCCTACAGGGCCGGTCATGAAAACGATCGGCAGAAATACTGATGCCATCACAAGGGTGATCGCGATAATGGCACCGGTCAGTTCGCTCATTGCTTTCTGGGTAGCTTTATATGGCGACAGCGTAGGGTCTTCCTCCATTTTAGCATGTACCGCTTCCACAACCACAATCGCATCATCTACGACGACTCCAATGGCAAGGACCAGTGCAAAGAGGGTGATAAGGTTGATGGACATGCCAGAAAGGTTGATAAAAAAGAAGGCTCCAATCAGCGAGACAGGCACAGCAAGGATGGGGATGAGGGTAGACCGCCAGTCGCCCAGGAAGATAAACACCACAAGCGCTACCAAAAAGAAGGCATCCCGGATGGTATGTATGACCTGTTCGATGGAGGCATCCAGAAATTGGGAAACATCATAGCTGTATTTGTAATGGATCCCGGCGGGGAATTCTTTTTCCAGCTCGGCCATTTTGGCTTTGACCTCTTTAATCACATCGCTACCGTTGCTCCCCAACGTCTGTTTGAGTACAATGGAGGAGGAAGGCTTACCGTCCAGGTTGGAGTAGATGTCAAAAAATTCACTGCCCAGCTCTACCTCGGCAATGTTTTTAAGCTTAATCTGCTCGCCCTCTTCCGTACTTTTGACGATAATCTCTTCGTACTGTTCAGGTGTATTGTACCGTCCGGGGTAGGTGAGAACATATTCCAGGGATTGCGCAGCCTTTCCGGAGCTTCTGCCCAGACGGCCAGGCCTCGCAATAAGGCTTTGTTCCTCCATAGCCTCCAGTACTTCCTCTGCTGATATTTTATAAGCCCGCATGCGGTCAGGTTTAAGCCACACCCGCATTGCATATTTGCGCGACCCTAAAATGTTGGCCCGTGCAATCCCTTTAATGCGCTGCAACTCCGGGATTATCTTGGTATATGCGTAGTTGTACAGGAATTTTTCATCAATACTGCTGCCTTCACCACTGTAAAGGTTGACGTACAGCAACATACTGGGCTGAATGGGGGTGATGATGACGCCCTCACGCTGAACCAGTGGAGGCAGGTTAGGCATAACCTGGTCTACTCTGGTCTTGACCCTCACTACCGCCTGATTAGGGTCTGTACCGGGCTCAAAAATAATCCGAATGGTTCCTTCCCCGGCGCTCGTGGCATCTGAGGCGATATAACGCATGTCCTGTACCCCGTTGATCGCGGTCTCCAGTGGAATAAGCGTAGACTTGGTCAGCACATCTGCACTTGACCCCGGATAGGCTACAAAGATGTTGACCGTTGTAGGCGCAATTGAAGGAAATTGTGAAATGGGGAGCTGGAAAATTGAGAGCAGCCCCACAAAAACAATCGTGACCGACAAGACAATTGCCAATACCGGCCTTTTCAATATATTTTGAAACATGGTAATATGCTTTTTACCTCAGGTTAGTTACTCCGCGTGCAATTCCAGTTCGGCAAATACTTTTGCAGCGGGTTGCTTCTCAAACTCAATATGATCGCCGTTCTGTACCTTCCTCAATCCTTCGATTAGGATCTGGTCATTCAGGCTCAGGCCTTCTTTCACCACATACAGATGATTGAGCTCTGCGCCAATTTTGATTTCCTGTGAGCGGACATGCCCTTCCTCATCAACCAGGAAGACATATTTTTTGTCCAGGATTTCAAAGGTGGCCTTCTGCGGGATGATGACCACGTTATCGAGTGCTACCGGCCAAAGGATATTGCCGGTTTGGCCATGCCGGAGCAGGCGGTCCGGATTTTGAAAAGTGGCTCTGAACGGTATGGTGCCTGTTGCATTATTGAAGTCAGATTCAATTGCGGTAACGATCCCTTCCTGATCAAACAGTTCGTTATTCGCTAACTTTAGTTTTAGTGGCGTAGGAGCCGAGGACTTGACTTGCTTCATATAATCGAGGTAGGTAGCCTCAGGGACGTTGAAATAGACCCACATTTTACTGTTGTCAGAAAGGGTGGTCAGCAATTCGCCTTCATCCAGCAAGCTACCCAGGCGTACCTCTTCAAACTGTCCGATGATGCCGCTAAAGGGCGCCCGCACTTCAGTAAAGTTGAGGTGCGCCTGCATCAGAGCGGAGTCTGCCCGGGCTCTTTGGAGATTCGCTTGGGCCAGTGCCAATTCATTTTTTGAAACAATATTGCTGTCAGAGAGCACTTTTGTGTTCTGGTACTCTATAGCAGCCTTTCCAACCTCTGCCTGTGCCTTTTGCATTTCAGCCTGATAAATCGTGGGCTGAATCTGGAAAAGCAACTGTCCTTTTTGTACATACTGCCCCTCATCAACAAGGATTTTTTGCAAATAGCCTTTCTCCAATGCCCGGAGTTCAATATGCTGAAAGGCATGAATCTGACTGACGTAGTTTTTGTAGTAAAGGGTGTCTTTTTCTATAGGGTTGGTTACTTCAAGTGTCCCTATTTCGTGTTTTTTATGCGTTTCGTGTTCGCAGCTGCTTGTAGCCAATGCAGCGACGAGCAGGCACAAGAAAACAATCTTTGTGTTCATGATTTCTAAGCTTAGAATTTATGGAATAACATCAAATAGCAGCCTCCTTTCTCTAGGGGAAGGGCTACTTAGTTTCGCTTTATGGAACCGGACATACCACATCTGTTTCCAAAACATACAATGTTGGATGCAGGCTGATGAATGCCAATAGAAATGTTACGGCCCGATTGAAACAGAACAAGCGATAGGCTAGTGCGACTAGACCGAATTATTTGATAGTATTTTCAAGCTCAAGCCTTCTGTAGTGCCTGGTCGTTAACTATCAAGTATTTACGTCTCAATCCACTAGTGCCCGTGGCACACCATCAGCATATGCACGGAATGGTACTGCAACCGGCCTAATTCCGAAAAACCTGAAATAAGAGGAAAAGGGGAGTGGTAAGTGCGAAAGCGGTATCGCTCCCGGACATCAGAAAAGGCACTAGCCCAAACAAAGGCTCGCGCTTGAGGAGAGGGAAGAAGGAACTATCAGCGACATCATCGCCGGTGTGCACTTCTTCATCTTTTTCTTCAACAGACTCAGAGAAAAAGGGAACTACGGCGAGCCAGTCAGGAGCTGTGGGGGTCGCTGAAATTTCGTCGTCCGCAGTTGTGGAAACGTACAGTGCTGTATCCACGGAATCGACTTTGCCATTGGTCCCAAAAGATTGGAACAGGCTCAGGAAGACCAGAAAACAGAACTGAAACAGATTCATCTAAATTTATTTATGGGGTAAAGCTAGAGAAGTTTGTGACAAAAAACAATTCGATTATTGAGTTTTTTACCATTTTATCCAAAACGCGGGTCACTTTACAGGGGGCATTCAGGCTTCGTGTGATGCAATTCACTTAACCTTAATGCTGATTTGCTTTGCTTTGTGAAAAAGCAATCAGATATGCGTTTAATACGAACTACACTTGCAGTGGCGGCCGCTATTTTGCTCATGCAAAACGTTAGCGCCCAACACCAGGAAACCAATAGCCCGATCCATATCAATTCAAGGGAAGATGCGGATGAGCCACACTTCCGTTTTGCCTCCTTTATAAGCCATACCTTTATCCCGGGCCTTTCGGACGGCGGGCGCATCGCCATCCCTTCCTACGGCGTAGACCTGGAGTATTGGCTGAACAATCATTGGGGTATTGGCCTGCATAATGATATTGAGCTGGAGACTTTCATTGTGGAACGGGAAAACAATGAGTTTACAGAACGGCGGTTTCCGGTTGTAACGACTTTAGATTTGCTATACCATCACGATTCCGGGGTGGTTTTTGTGATCGGCCCGGGGCTGGAGTTTGATATCCATGAAAAATTCATGTTGTTCCGGGTTGGCATAGAGTATGAACTGGAGCTGGAGCACCACTGGGACCTTTATCCTACTATTTTTTATGATATGCGGGCGGACGCGTTTACCACCTTTTCCTTCGGCCTGGGCGTCGGTAAACGCTTCTGAATTATTCGAAAGGGTGGGGTTCTGAATTTGGGTAACTGTGTGAATAGGATTACTTTTATCGTTTAAAGTAGAATCTTATAACACCCATTTTCCATGCCATTCAGACCCCTATTCAGGAAGCGGACACCGGCCCCTTCTCTAAAAGGAGACCTATCCGGAGCATTCCTGGCTGCCATCATTGCTTTGCCTATGGCATTGGCCTTTGGTGTGCAGTCCGGGCTTGGGCCGGAAGCAGGCTTGTATACCGCCATTATCCTGGCTATTGTTGCTGGTATTTTTGGAGGTACGAACACGCTGATTTCCGATCCGACCGGACCTATGACCGTCGTGGCAGCTACGGTAGTCACTACGGGGCTTGCCCAATCCGGTGGCGATTTAAGCAATGCCCTACCACTGATCGTTGCGACTTTTCTGCTTGCTGCGTTGTTAGAGCTGCTTTTCGGCATTTTCGACTTTGGCAGTTTTGTGAAGTTCATGCCTTATCCGGTTTTATCAGGGTTTATGGCGGGCATCGGGCTGATCATTATTGCGGCGCAGATTTTCCCTATCCTTGGTCTGGACAACCCGGGCGGATTTCTCACCATTATGAGCAGCCTGGGTGGGGTAGAGGCGGTGAATACGCAAGCCGTTGGGCTTGGGGTGCTTTCCATCGCGATCGTTTACCTTTTTCCGAAGCTTACCCGGCGGGTGCCCTCTATACTGGTGTCGCTTATTGCCTGTACGGCTTTGGCATTGGGTTTCAACCTGGATGTGCCGGTGATTGGCGAAATCCCAACGCAACTGCCCGCCCTTCAGCTCAACCGGTTGCTCGAACTGGAAATCGGAGACTTGCAGTACATCATCACACCGGCGGTCATGCTGGGCGGACTGGGGGTTATTGATTCCCTCCTGACCTCCGTAGTAGCGGACAACCTGACCAAAACCAAGCACAACAGCCGCTGGACCATCATCGGGCAGGGGGCAGGGAACTTCCTGTCTGCGGCATTCGGTGGGCTGCCCGGAGCTGGCGCTACGATGGGCACGGTCACCAATATTAACGCCGGTGCTCAAACCAAGCGGTCGGGCCTGCTGAAGGGCGTCATCTTGCTGCTGATTGTGCTGACGACTGCGGATTATGTGCAGTTCATCCCGATGAGTGTGCTGGGGGGCATTTTGGTCACCGTTGGAGCGAGCATCATTGACACCAAGGGGATCAAGATGTTTTTCCGGATTCCAAAGTCTGATGCGGCGACCTGGACGATTGTCCTTTTGGTGACCCTCTTCGACAACCTGCTTAATGCCGTAGCAATAGGGTTTGTGGCCTCCTCCATATTCTTCATCAACAAAATGAGCCGCACCCTGACGTCCTCACAGGAGTCAAAGACCCTTCAGGACTTTATGGGGGAAAGCCAGGCGATTCCCGGAGAACTTGCAGAGCGGATCTACGTGCAATCCTTTGACGGGCCGATGTTTTTTGGATTTGCCAACCGGTACCGCGAACACTGCCACGACATCAAAGGCGTAGATGCGGTCATCATCCGGATGGAAAGGGTGCCATTCATGGACCAAAGCGGGATGGTGACGCTGGAAGACGTCATCACCGACTGGCAAAAGCGGGGGATTACCGTTTACATTACCGGGGCTAATGACCTGATTAAGGAAAGTTTTGCCCGGGTACAACTCCTTCCTGATGTGCTTGGAGAGGACCAATTTTTCACCAGTTTTCAGGCGTGTGTGAATGCGCTGAAAGCCGAAATGACACTTTCTTAATGCCGTACATCACCACCGACGATTTCTCAGAAGCATACTCAAAGCTTCGTCAGCGCGGGCTGGCCTTTTTGGCTTCCAAGTTCTCCTGGGCAGCTAAGGACCGTACGCGCAGCGCCTTCGATGATGTAGGGCTGCAGGCGGCCAATTGGTGGATCGTCCCTGCGGTGAGGCAACGCTGGAACCGGCTCATCACCGGGCTGCCGGCATTGCCCTACGAGCCTTACTTTATGCAGCAGCATCTAAGCGGGAAGACCGGGTTGCGCATGCTCTCTATTGGTTCAGGTATTTGCAGCCACGAAATGGCATTTGCCCAAAGCCCGCACTTCAGTCAGGTGGTTTGCGTGGATATTGCCGGTAATTTGCTCCGCGCAGCAGCGGGTAAAGCCAGGGAACTCGGGCTTGCCAACATGGAGTTCCGTGAGGCAGATTTGTATGCAATGGATTGGCCCGCAGAGGCTTATGATGTGGTCTTGTTCCACGCCTCCCTTCATCACTTCAAAGCAGTCGAAGACCTGCTGCAAACCAAAGTGAAGGCCACCTTAAAACCGGGTGGGCTAGTATTGATAAACGAGTATGCGGGCCCCAATCGCTTGCAGTACCCCAAAACTCAAATCCAGGCAATCAATGAAGCGCTGCAGCTCATACCGGAGCCTTACCGCCGCCGTTTCAAGACCCATGTGCTCAAGCAGCGGGTTTCCGGCCCGGGGCTTTGGCGGATGATCCTTGCAGACCCTTCAGAATGCGTGGATTCCGAATCGATTATCCCGGCCTTGCACCGGCACTTTGAGGTAGTGGAAGAACGCCCTTACGGCGGCAACCTGCTGATGCTGGCCCTGAAGGATATTGCGCACCATTTTGTTGATACGAATCCCAAATCAGACCGGGTGCTGCAACGGCTTTTTGCGATGGAAGACGCCTATCTGGAAAATCATAAAAGCGACTTTATCTACGGTGTTTACCGGAAAAATTAGTCCAGCATTGACTGTAAATGCTGGTGTACGCTCGCTGATAAAAACCGGATATCTCCTCCCCATAACGTACTATTAGACAGAATCTTATCGGTAATCACATCAGGTGATCCCAATGCCCAGCAAGCCTCAAAAAAACGGACTGCCTCTTCGCTGTCCCTGGGCAAACCCGCAATATCGCCTTTGTACAACAGGATAAGCGCTGCCAGCGATTGTGCAATGTGCTCAGGCACTGTATTCATTTTTTGGTGATAGTCGATAGCACTTGGCAGTAATCGGACCCTGAATTTGGAGGTGCTGTTCAGCGCGATGTCCGACAGTTTGTGATGAATAGAGGGGTTCCGGAAGCGGTCCAGGATGGCCACAATGTAGTTTTGGATTTCCTGAGCATCGAATGGCAGGGTAGGGGCGATTTCCTTTTGAAGCAGATCGGTAAGCCATGCGCCCCACAGCGGATGTTCTACGAATTCACGGACGGTCTGTATGCCATTGGTCAGGCCAACCGGCACCATAGCCGTGTGCGCGCCATTCAGTATTCTGACCTTGAGCGTACGGAAGCGGTTCAGGTCATCAGTGAAGACCACATTTTGCCGGGTCTGACTGAAGGGCAGTTCCTGCTTCACCTGTTCAGTTGCCTCAATGGCCCAAAGCAGATAAGGCTCTGCAGCGACCAGTTCGCGGTCTTCCCATCCGGTTTCCGACCAAATTTCCTCTGCATTAGCCGGTGCGCCCGGGACGATCCGGTCGACGAGGGTATTGCAGAAAATATTGTGGATTTCAATCCAGGATTCAAAGGGCCCGCCAAGGTTCCAGTGCCGGGCGTATTTCAGGATGCAATGCTTCAGTTCCTGCCCGTTTTGCTCAATTAACTCGCAGGGCAGGAAGATCAGTCCTTTGTCCGCTGCGCCCTCAAAGTGCTGAAAGCGCCGGAACAGCCATTGCGTAAGCTTGCCGGGAAATTCTTTGGCCGGGGCATCGGCGGGCATAGGCTCCTCGCGGAAGGCAATGCCCGCTTCAGTGGTGTTGGAAAAGACGAAGCGGATTTCAGGCAGGGTGGCTGTTGAGGCATATGCCGCCCAGTTTTGGTACGGATGGACGATTTGCTGTATGCATTCCACCCGTTTGATGGCCCGGACCGCTTGCCCTTCGTGTATGCCCTGCGTCAGCACATGAAAGAGGCCGTCTTGTTGACGGAGGCTTGCGTAGTCGCCGCCCGCGGTGGGTTTTACCAAAGCAACACCGCCGTCAAAATCCGTCTCCTCATTCAGGGTTTGAATGAGGTAATCTGCGAATGCGCGCAGAAAATTACCGCCCCCAAACTGAAGGACGCGAATAGGGTGGGCCGTCTCCCGGCCCACCGCAGCTCTGCTCAATAGCTTCATTCAGTGTTTAGATTTTTATTTCCTTCAGGTAGTCTGCATCCGCTTTGGCGCAGTCTATCGGGGCACACTCATCGTAGCGTTCCTGCTCCACGATGTAGTAAGCCATGCCTTGCTTTTCAGCGATATCCAGGATTTTTGGATAATCGATCGTGCCGTTGCCAAGCACGCAGGAAGCCGAGCGCTCATCCGCCGGGACATCCTTCATCCGGTCTTTGACATGCGACAGCTTGAAGCGCCCGGGGTATTTCTCCAAATACTCGACAGGGTCCGCACCGCCGGTTACTACCCAGTAAATATCCATTTCAAAGTCTACGGTATCAGGATCCGTATTTTCCATCATGTAATCCTGTATGATCTGTCCATCGAGTTCATGGAAGGAATAATCGTGGTTGTGGTAGCCAAAGCGGAGGCCATATTTTTTAGCAATGGCGCCGCACTCATTGAATTGATCAACAACCCGCTTGTAGTCATCAAGGGATTCTTTCATGCCAATGTACGGGCAGATCAGATAAGGCATTCCGATTTCTCCGGCCTGCTGCGCTTTTTGCTCAAAATCTTTATTGATGTCGCAGTGAGAAGAAATAGCATCCATGCCCAGTTCATCCAGGTAGGCTTTGTATTCCGTATTGGTCATGCCCCAAAAGATGCCATCTTTTCCTTCGTAGCTTTCAATTTGTTTGTAGCCAAATTCCGAGAGCGCTTTCAGCACGCCCTTAGGATCGTCGGCAATGATATCGCGTAGTGTCCAGAGCTGTATGCCGAATTTGTCGAGCTTATGGCCCGTTTCTGCCATTTTCTCCGCTGCAGCTGCAGTATCCTCGTTGCCTGTTGCTCCATTGGCCGATTCGCTGCTACAGCCATAGTAGGGGAGCAGTGCGACTGCTACGGCTGCCTTGGTCGATTGCTTCAAAAATTTACGCCGGTCTTGCATAGGTGATGGTTTTTGTTTTGAAAGAATGCGAAAAGATAAAAAATATGTGGCAGAGTGAATATGTGGGAGCGGAGAAGAAATAGAACAGGGCTTCCGCTTTCTCAAAACCCTATTTAACATAATATAAATTATAGGGTAAAGTGCAGCAGAGAAACAGGGGTTTGAAGCCGTCTACAGTGCGCTGTACGCAAGTTCAATAAGCACAGCACGCCTAAGCATAAAAGATACGGATTCCAAAACGGAGTAATCAGTGCCCGTAGTTTTTATTTAGATGAACGGTATGGACTGCATAAGTCTTGGTGCTATATATATGTCAATTTCCGCCAAAACTCCCAAACTGAGCTACACCGCCTGAGCCCTAAGCTTGACACAGCAAAGCTTGACAAGGTTAAAACTACACTTAAAAAACACAGTATTTTTCCTCAAACACAATACAAACAATTTGTTTACTCCTACCCTTGCTCACTCCCCTTGGCCGCACATTGACATTGTGGACAATAAAACAGATTACATAGCCTATCCCTCGGCCTTAATTATTCGGGGGCAATCTGTTTTTGAAAGCTAATGACCGGCCGTGTTTATCTGGACTTCAGGGAAAAAGATTGATTCCTGGGCTATTGCTTCACCACCCTCGCTGCATGAACAGCATCCGCCGTAATCAGGTGAAGATGATACACGCCGGCGGGCAAAGCACCAGCGTTGCTTTGAATACGAAGGTCTCCGTCAACGGAGATAAGACTGCCTAGACCGGATAGGTCGGTAATATTGGTAGGGTCTGTGCCAGCAAGAAAGCCAATTAGCATACTTCCCGCTATTTCCGTACAGTCAGGATAGTCAGCCACGAAAGCATCTACCTCCGCCTGTGAGCTGAGGGTGACATCGCCCAGAGGGCATTGTGACTCAAATCAAAGCCAGCAACAGCAAAAAGCAAAAGGGTTATGTATTTCTTTAACATGGGGCGGATTTTAAAAGGACTTGTTTTGCCGGGATTGTCCCGGGTTTAGATCGCGCATTATAACATGACCTTCGGTGATCGTCACAAGTTCTTTGAGCGTAAAGGTAATTTGGACAAAAAATTCAACTGATTTCGTAACACTTGTTTTAGAGCGGTGATAAAGGATTAAAGATATACCAAAAACACTAAAAAACCATGAGAAAACTAATCATCCTGGCTATCCTGTTCGCTGCAGGAAGCACCACTACCCTTTTGAATGCACAGATCATTGGTGATGACCCTGCACTTTTTGCCGCCAAAAACAATGGCTTCCAGCTTGGCATCGGCAAACTCCCCGTTGTAGACGATGACAGCCTCGGCGCTGTTCAACTGCAAGGCTGGGTGACGGGCGGCGATTATTACACCGGCGCTGAAATGCGCGCTTACGTTTCCGGCCCCGTACAGCCCGATGGCTTTGCAGCGGACCTCCGGTTTCAGACGGGCTATCCGCACTTAATGCCGCGTATGTCGGTCACCGCCAATGGAAAGGTGGGCATTGGCACCACTGCCCCATTGTTCGACCTCCACACGGTTGGCCATACCCACACTACGGGCGACTTCTTCGGGCGGCTGCACGTTGACGACAACGGCTCAACGGACAGTGCACCAGACACTTACGTAGATGAACTTTACCTGGAGCGCCATGCCAGTACTGCTTTTAGCGTGCTCCCCGTCACGACGGCAGCCGATGGCGGGCTGCTCACGCTGGCCCCCGGAGGCAGCAGTCTCGACCATCAGCTGTTTTTTGCCGAAGAGGGCATTTTCCACCGCAGCTGGCAGGGCGATGCGCCGGACTGGGGCACGGCAAGCTGGTTCAAAATGCTGACCAGCGAAGACATCAGCGGCACGCCTAACCGCCTGGCGAAGTTCACCGGTTCAAGCAGCCTTGGCGACAGTCAGCTCTGGGATGATGGCGCACAGGTTGGGCTGGGTACGGACGCTCCTGCTGCGGGTTTCTTCCTGGAAATCGCCGGCCGTACATTGGTCAACGAAGCACTTGATGTTGCGAAGAATGCCGTTATACAGCAGGGCCTGCAAGTGGGCACTGATGCGTTCATTGGCGAAGACCTTAGCGTGTCCAATAATGGGGTCATTGGCGATCAGCTCAAAGTAGGCGGTGTTACTCAAATTGGGGGCGCACTTACCGTAACCGATGATGCAACCGTCACAGGCCACCTGGGCAGCAACACCGCTACAGTCGATCAAACCCTGACCGTGGGCACCACCGCAACCCCAGGCAACCATCGCCTGTACGTAGGCGGCTCCGTACTGGCAGAAGAGGTGACGGTCAAGCTACAGGCCAACTGGCCGGACTATGTATTTAGCGACACCTACCACCTGCCTGAGCTGCAGGAGCTCGCTGACTTCATCAGCCGCCATCAGCATCTGCCCGGCTTTCAGCCCGCTCGGACGATAGAAGCCAAAGGTGGCTTTGAGATTGGCAGCACACAGCGGCTGCTGGTAGAGAAAGTCGAGGAGCTGACCCTCTACGCTATTGCAGCAGATCAGGAGAACCAAGCACTAAAAGCGCAGCTCGAAGCCCTCGAGGCCCGCATTGCACAACTGGAACAACAATAAGCCCAAAAGACCAACAACATGAAATATTTAATCCTCACCACTACCCTATTGATGCTGGGCTTAGCGCTGTTTGGGCAGGCCCATGACTGCCTCACGCCGCCTTCGCCCGATTATCTGGAGCGGTATCCGGCAGCGCAGCGAGCACCCGCCAATTTATCCTATACGGTAAAAATTGCCGTTCGGGCCATCAACGAAGACAATGGCACGGGAGGGCCCACCCGGCAGGAAGTCCTGGATGAACTTGACCGCCTGGAAGCCTACTATACGCCCCACGACATCTGCTTTGCGCTGATGGGCATCTATAGCATTAATGATTCCAACTTCGCCAGCCCTGCTGATGGATTTGATGGCGATACCGCCGATGACCTCATTGCGGCCTATCCGCCATTAAATGACGTCATCACCATTAATATTTTGCCTGACTACACCTTCTTCCGGGGCACCGCCTACGCCATCCCCAATACCTATACCACCATTTACGCCGGCCGGTTCAACACCCCGCACCTGGCGCACGAAATGGGGCATTGCCTGGGGCTCTACCACACCCACGAAACTGCGTTCGGAGCCGAATTGGTGGACGGCAGCAATTGCGGAGGCGCAGGCGATAAGCTTTGTGACACCCCCGCCGATCCCAGCCTGGGAAGCAATGTAGACGATGTGACTTGTACCTTTATCGGCACAGAAACCGATGGGAACGGGGACAATTACAGCCCCGATGTGACCAATACGATGAGTTACGCCCCGTTCCAATGCCGGGGAGCTTTCACGCCCATGCAGGAGAAGCGGATGCACAGCATCTTGTCCAGCCCCTTCGCCGTAACCAACAATATTCTGGTTACCGATGCCAACCTGAATCTGTGCTGCGCAACCGTGCTTTCGGGCTTTGTCCATGAAGCGGCGCTGTCAACTATCACCGCCTCTGATTACGAGGTTGCAGGCTTTGCTCAGGTGCAGTTGGTAGCAGAAGATGCCGTAACACTTCAACCGGGCTTTTCCGCTACCCCAAACGCCTTTGGGCAGTTTCGGGCCCGTATCAACCGCTTCTGCGATGGTGATTTCCCGGCCGGAGTACCGGTCAACAGCCTCGCATCAGGAGGGACAAACTGGGCGCACCACCACCTGAGCAGCAGCTGGAATGAAGCAGTCAGCCCCCCTACCCTTTTTCCCAATCCGGCTACGGAAAGGCTGACCCTGCAGTGGGCCAGTCAGGATTTCACGGTACAGGTCTTTGCAGCTACCGGTCAGCTGGTTTTGGAAAATCCGACCAAAGCGCACCAACAAACCGAGATTGATGTGAGCACGTTGCCACCGGGCACCTATTTCTGCCATTTGCAGTCTTTGGCAGGCCCGGAAATCATAAAGTTTAACAAATTATAACCCCGAAAAGTGGTACCTGGCAGATGGCATACAGTCGTTTGCCGGTACTTTTTTTGTAGCGGATTCCATATATTTGCAAATTATAGCGAAATTTCGCCAAACTAAATTGACATGGAATCCTACGCCGCCGT
The DNA here is from genome assembly GCA_024742755.1 of bacterium. Classification (GTDB taxonomy): domain Bacteria; phylum Bacteroidota; class Bacteroidia; order Chitinophagales; family Saprospiraceae; genus Phaeodactylibacter. The sequence continues at coordinate 29,477 of JANSXW010000054.1, forward strand.
ACTGAATTACGCCATCCCGTTTTTTATGGCCCTCCTCCTTTTGGAAGCTGGCATCGCCTGGTGGAAAGGCGAAAAGGTGATCCGCAGTATGGACACTTTATCCAGCCTGAGCTCTGGCCTGACCAATGTGATCAAAGATGTGCTCGGGCTCACGGTTGTGGTGGTCTCCTACGACTGGCTTGTAGGGGAAATCGGGCTGTTTGAAATCAAATCCACCTGGCTCGTTTACACCCTGGCTTTCATTGGGCTCGACTTTGCCGGCTACTGGGTGCACCGCCTTTCGCATAGTGTCAACTACTTTTGGAACCGGCACATCATCCACCACAGCAGCGAAGAATTCAACCTCGGCTGTGCCCTGCGGCAGTCCATTTCAGGATTTGTGGCCATCACCGTCTTTTTCCTGTTGCCAATCGCCATTCTGGGCGTACCGGGAGAAGTGGTAGCGGTGGTCGCACCCCTGCATCTGTTCGCTCAGTATTGGTACCATACCCGCCTGATCGGCAAAATGGGCGTTTTGGAGCACATCATTGTCACGCCTTCTCACCACCGCGTCCACCACGCCATCAACAAAGAATATCTGGATAAAAACCTTTCTCAGATTTTCATCGTCTGGGACAAAATGTTTGGCACTTTTCAGGAAGAGCTCGATGAGGAGCCGGCAGTGTACGGCGTGACCCGCCCGGTGCGCACCTGGAATCCCATCATTATCAACTTTGTGCACCTTTGGCAACTCATCAAGGATGCCTGGCGCACCCGGGACTGGAAAGCCAAGTTCACCATTTGGTTCAAACCTACCGGATGGCGCCCGGCTGATGTAAAGGAAAAGTACCCGCTTTCCGGAATTGAAGACCCTTATGCTTACGAAAAGTACGACCCCAAGCTTTCCAAAGCGATGCAGTGGTGGTCCTGGCTGCAGTTCACCGTCGTCTTTCTGCTGATGATGTACCTCTTCAACAACCTGGCGGAAATCGGTGCGCAGCAGGCAATCCTTTACGGGCTCTTCCTGGTCCTCTGCATTTTCAGCTACAGTATGCTGATGGACCAAAGCCGGTATGCCTGGCCGGTAGAGCTGGTGAAATCGGTCATTGGCCTCGCTTTGATTTGGAGTACCGGAGACTGGTTTGGGCTAACCCATTTTTCCCCAATGGCTACTTATGCCCTGGCCGCCTATTTGCTGCTAAGTGTCGGCGTGGTTTTTTATTTCAATGCATCCGGAGGCGGCCAAAAAGCCACATCCGAACGGGTGCGGACAGACTCCGTTACGACAATTTGAACAGCAGGCAAAAAAGGCTTGCAGCAGCCAGGTTATTAGACTTGTTCAGCTAGGCCTGAACGAGCGAAAGTGTAGCAAATTTTATTTTGATCTAGGCAAAAAACGTAGGCGATGCCTAAGCATCGGCGAGGCTTTTTAACAACGAGCAAGGTGAAATTTGCCACTTGCAGCCGTTTGAGGCTCTAGTTGAACAAGTCTATTTTAGCAGGAAGGTAAATACAAAAACCAGAAAGCTCAGCACCAGCCCGCCCACAAAGGTACGATAGGCATAAGTGAGCAGGCGGTATTTTTTCTTCAGCACGAGCCCAAGGTTGTACAAGTCCCGGGAAAGGTCGTCGTACAGGACTTCCTGATCCTCTTTCAGGTCGCGCAGGTAGCCCACGAATTGCTCCTTGGGCAGGCTCAGAAAGTTGCCAAAGTACAGCAGGCTCACATTATGTTTTTTGACGTCCTCGTCGGTAAAATCCTGTCCGGACACTTTGGGAATGGCTGAGAATACGGCGAAGGTAATGGCCATCAGTGAAGTGACCATAAGCAGGAGCACCGGAAGGATAAATTCCAGGTTTTCCTCAAAGTTGCTGGGGCTTATCGAAAAGCCCGCCGATCCGGCAGTGATCAGAATGGACAGTACCAGCGTATTGATACTGATGATCATGTTGGCTTTGCCATCGGCAATAGAGCTCAGGTTGATGTGATTGCGAAGGGTGACCCGGTACACGGTATCCACGCCCCGGCCAAAGTCTTTTCCGGTTTTTTTTCGGACCGTCGTCTTCCTGGCTTTCCGTATTTTATCCCGTTGTTCCGCTATATTTTTGTTCTTGCGGCTGGCAAAAGCTTCGTGGGCTTCCGGGGTCAGGAATTTGGTATCCAATTGAAGCTCCAGCAGGCGCCTTTCCCACTCGTGGGTGGTATAGTTCTTGCCGGAAATGGCTTCTTCTTCCAGTCGCAGCAACTGCCCGCGCCGTTCAAAGCGCTTACGGCCAAGGAAGGAATAGTGGGCATCGTGCAGCCATTGTTCTAGTTTGGACTCAGGCTTTTGGCCAGGCATAGTGCTAAGGATCAACTGCTCCACCAGAGCGTGGTCAATGACTGTCTCAGGGAACGGCTTAAGGAATTGCTTTGCCTGTTCAGCGCTGCGCTGTTCATGCCCTTCCTCGCCCTCTGTGTAGCCAACATCGTGAAACCAGGCTGCAATAATCAGGGCATTGCGTGTTGCCTCCGGCAAATTTGCCTCAGCGGTAAGCTCAGCGGCGATAGCTGCGCTAGCTTTTGCGTGGTTGAAATCGTGAAAGACATAACGGGGCGGCAGGTGTTCCGCTAAAAGTTGGTAAACCGACGTTTCAGCAGCAGCGAGCAGTGAGGTTTCGGGCATAGTGGTTTTGTGTTTGCGAAAAAGCCAATGGGCGGCTAATCTCTGAAACGCCTGCAACCAATGCAAGTTCAGAACAGGGACATTTGGGGGTTACGGCGCTGCTCAAATAAATCCAGGTTATAGGCCGGCTTGGCCTTATCCGCAAAGTACCGCTGACGGGCCAGCTGAAACTGTTGTTTTACGACTTCCGCAAACTGCCCCTCCCCTCTCATACGGGTGCCAAAGCGGCTATCGTTCAACTCGCCCCCATGCACATCGCGTATGCGGTTGAGTACCCGGTCCGCCCGGTCAGGCATCGTCTTGCGGATCCAGTCCTCAAAAATGGCCGCGACATCTCCGTTGAGGCGCACCATAGTGTAAGCCATAGATACCGCGCCCAGGCTGCTGACCCTTTGCCCCACTTCCAGAATTTCGTGGTCGTTCAGCCCGGGGATGATGGGCGCCATCATGACATTCACCGGAATGCCCTTTGCTGCCAGCACCTCAATGGTCTTCAGGCGGGCCTTGACGGAGGCGGTCCGGGGCTCGAGCAGACGGCGCAGCTTCTCATCCAGCGTGGTCAGGGAAATGGATACCCGCAGCAAACGGTTTTCCGCCATAGGCTGCAGCAGGTCGAGGTCGCGCAGTACCATGCTGTTTTTAGTGATAATGCCTACCGGGTGGCGGTACTTCCAAAGCACTTTGAGGATTTCGCGGGTGATCCCCAGCGTCTGCTCTGCCGGTTGATAGCAGTCCGTATTGCCTGCCAGCATGATGGGTTCGGGCTTCCAGTTTTTCTTTTTCAGCTGTTGTTCGAGCAGTTGGGGCGCGTCTTTTTTGTACAGCACCTTTTGTTCAAAGTCCAGCCCGGCACTGTAGCCCCAGTAGTTGTGGGTGTTGCGGGCGTAGCAGTAAATGCAGCCATGCTCGCAGCCCTGATAGGGGTTCATCGACCAGGCCATGCCGATATCCGGGCTTTCCACCCGGTTGAGGATGGTTTTGGGGTAAACCGGGATGTACTGCGTCCTTGCATCCGGCTGCAAGGGCTCCAGCCCGTAATCGTGCTCATGAAAGCGGTTGGCAGGATTGATTTGGGCTCCCCTGCCCTGATTGTATTTTGCGGATGGCTTTGCCATTTAATTGTTTTATTTTAAAAAAATATAAAACAAATTAATTAAAAAAAGGTTGAGGCTGAGATTAAGGTTGAGAGCCAGATGCAGCCTTCCTGGCGGCGACAGTTAACTGTCGCTCTCTGCGGAGGGTCCCGGTTGGTCTCAACCTAAGCCTCAACCTCGATCCCAGCAGCCCTGCCGGGACCCTTTGGGAAGGTTTTAAAATTTCCACTATCTTGTTAAAAATTTTTGTCATGAGCCTGGCAAGACGATTGCAGCCCGTCAGTTTCGAGGAATACCTGGCTTCACAGCGAGGTGAAGGGCAGCGTTTTGACTTTTGGGACGGGACGCTTGTTGAATTGGAGGCTACTACCAAGAACCATAATCGCATCAAGCGGAACCTTATCGCTCAAATCCTTCAGCAAGTACTGGAAAACACAGGCTGTGAACTGTTTGACGAAAACGTCATGACCCAAATACAGTCTAAAAAGCGATATGTCTATCCGGACATCGTCCTCACCTGCAACCCGGAAGACCAGGACCCTTTGATTATTGAATTCCCATGCGTGATCATCGAAATCCTTTCCCAGGGCACTGCGCAGTACGACCGGACCGAAAAGTTTTTCCAATATCAGCGGATTCCGAGCGTGGAGCAATGCGTCTTCATTGCCCAACATCAGCTGGCCGTAGAATCTTTTGAACGAGCCCCCAACGGACAATGGCTAATGACCCCTCTGGCCGCGGCATCTGAGGAGCTGTTCATTCCCCGGCTTGACCACCGCATTCCGTTGGAACACATCTATCACCGAATCACATTTTAACCCTAGCATTTTATGAAGCTCAACCGCAAAACCTTTTTCAAAGGCCTGGCCCTTGGCACCATCTCCCTCCCTTTTGTGATTAAAGGGCTGGGCGGCGTCAGCCATGCGCAGGAAGAAAGCGATGGCAGCCCCAACATCATCACTGCCAAAAAATACCGCTGGAAGATGGTGACCACCTGGCCGCCCAAGTTCCCGATCCTGGGCGAAGCCTGCGAGCTTTTTGCCGACCGCGTACGGCAGTTATCCGGTGGGCGTATGGACATCCGGGTCTACGGCGGCAATGAACTGGTGCCGGCACTGGAAGCCTTTGATACGGTGCGGGAAGGCGGAGCAGAATTGGGTTGCGGAGCCGCCTATTACTGGGCAGGCAAAGCAGAAGCCGCGCAGTTTTTTGCCTCCGTCCCATTCGGCATGAACGCACAGCAGCTCAATGCCTGGATGGTCAGCGGTGGCCTCAAGCTATGGGAGGAACTCTACGCCGATTTCAACCTTATCCCCATGCCGGGCGGCAATACCGGCGTGCAGATGGGCGGCTGGTTCAATAAAGAGATCAACAGCGTGGAAGACCTGAAAGGGCTCAAAATGCGTATCCCCGGTCTGGGCGGCAAGGTACTGCAACGGGCGGGCGGCGCACCGGTGCTCATGGCAGGTGGTGAAATCTATACCGGACTGGAGCGGGGCGTTATCGATGCTACGGAATGGCTGGGCCCCTTCCACGACACCCTGATGGGCTTCCACGAAATCGCTGAGTACTACTACAGTCCCGGCTGGCACGAGCCCGGCACCATGCTGGAGTTCTTCGTCAATAAAACCCAGATGGAACAACTGCCCTCCGACCTGCAGGGCATCATCAAGACCGTAGCCGGCGAGCTCTCCGGCTGGATCCTCAGCCAAATGGAAGCCAATAACTCCGCTGCCCTCGCCAAACTCCTGGAAAAAGGCATCAACATCCGGCGCTTCCCCGATGAAGTCATCCGTCAAATGCGCACCTACACCGCAGAAGCGATTGATGAAATCACCGCCCGGGACCCCATAAGCAAAAAAGTGTACGCGTCCTACCGCAGTTTCCAGCAAAAGGCGGCAGATTATGCGGCGATCACGGAGAAGGCTTATTATAACCGGATTCAGGTGGATTCGGGGGTTCGGTTGGGGTAGGTTGACTATCAAAAACTCTTCACCGTAAACCCAAAAGTCAGCAAGCTGTCCTCCTGCCGTTGCCCCTCGATCACTATACTTTCGAAGGTGTGCAGAAAGTTGGTCCTGAAGTTTAGGTACCTGGTGAGGGGAATCTCTAGCCCGAGGTCTACCCGCCAGCGATAGTTATCGCCCCTTTCCAAAGAGGGCTGATAGTAACTCTCATGGCCAACGATTAGCTTCCTTTTGAAGAGATGATATTTGCCCTTGATCCAAATTGTACCCCGAAAGGTGTCGATGGATTGGGTACCGTTGTAAGCTGCGCGATTGAAGGTGTCGTTATTGAATTCAGTCTGCTCAAATTCACTGGAGAGGGCTACTTTCAGCCAGTTCCCATCTTTTTTCAGCAACTGAAAAGTGACGCCTCCGCCCAAAAGGGTACGTACATCAATCTGCCTTCTGAAATTGGTGCTTACAAAGCCCAAAAGAAGTGGGTATACCTTTTTCCTGGGATTGAAATAGAGGAAGTTCAGGCTGAGGATATCTTCATCGGCTTTTTGCTTCCCAAACTCCTGATAAACAAAGGAATTTTGGGTTTTGAACACCCACTTTTCCCACAGCTTATAGCTCAGGTCGGAATTGGCTCTGAAAATGACCGTTTGCACATTCCCGCCCTGGAAAATCCCGCTTAACGAAAGGCGGGCCTGCAGTTTCAGGGTGTCACTCTCGTCGGTTTGGGCGAAGAGGCAGATGGGCAAAACAAAGCAAATCAGTACCAGTCTTTTCATTTCTGCTTAATCAATCAAAAAGTACACTACTTCAGGGAAAAGAATGACCGTACTGAGAAAGACCAGCTGAATAATCACAAACGGCAGAATACCCCGGTACAGATGCTGGGTTGTCACACCCGGAGGAGCTACTCCTTTTAGGTAAAACAGGGAAAACCCAAACGGAGGCGACAGGAAGGAGGTCTGCAGGTTCAGCCCCAGCAGTACGCCAATCCAGATCAAATCAATGTCCATCTGCACGAAAATGGGGGCCACCACGGGTACGATAATGAAGATGATCTCAATAAAGTCGATGAAAAAGCCGGCAACAAAGACCACGATCATCACCAGGGCGAGAAAAGCCATGGGCGACAGATTGGCTTCCTCAATCAGGCTGACGAGGTAGGTGCCCCCGCCCATTTCCCGGAAGACAAAGGAAAAGACGGTAGCGCCCAGCAAGATGACAAAGACCATGCTTGTCAGGTGGGTGGTTTCGCGCATGACGGACTTCAGGACTTCCAGATTGAATTTGCCCTGACTGATGGTGAGCAGAGTGGCTCCCATCGCACCTACGGCGGCGGCCTCAGTAGGTGAGGCAATGCCTGCAAATATGGAGCCTAGCACGGCTACAATAAGCAACATAGGCAGGACAAAAGCCTGCAGCACTTTTCGGGTGGCCCCGGAAGCCCAGAAAGTATCCAGCTCTTCTTTCGGCATACTGGGCGCATACCCGGGGCGCATCCAGGCGGTGATGGCGATGTAGACGATGTAAACGAGTACAAGCAACAGCCCCGGAATTAGTGCGGCTGCGAACAGCTGCCCCACAGAAACATTCAGCACACTGCCCAGTAGCACTAAGACCACAGAGGGCGGAATGATTTGACCAAGCGTCCCGGATGCGGCAATCGTGCCTGTAGCCAGTTCGGTGCGGTAACCGCGTTTCAGCATCGTCGGCAGGCTGATTAGCCCCATCGTAATTACAGTAGCGCCCACAATTCCGGTAGAGGCAGCCAGTAAAGCGCCCACGATCACCACGCTGATCGCCAGCCCGCCCCGTACCTTGCCAAACAACATCGCCATAGTCTCCAAAAGGCTTTCCGCCAGCCCGGATTTCTCCAGCATGATGCCCATGTAGATGAAAAGCGGCACCGCCATCAGCACGTAATTGCTCACGACGCCCATCATGCGGGGCGATAGCGCGATGAAGCTGCCCGGGTCCAGAAAGCAGATGGCGTACAGGATGGAAATCCCGCCCAGCGTAAAAGCTACCGGGTACCCGTATAAAATGAGCAAAAAGATGCTGATGAACAGTAATATCGCGAGGATGGCCATGGCTTATTCGGTTTCGGAGGTGCTGGAATGGGAAGGCGCTTTACCTTTAAAGATCAACCAGTTGTCGATGATACTCGCGAGCCCCTGCAGGAAAAGCAATACCATGCCCGCTGTTATCGCATATTTGATGATGTACCGGGCTGGCAGCCCTCCGGGATCGGGCGACCCCTCTCCAATTTTGTAGGCAATAGTGGCGTATTCAAAGGAAACGTAAATCAGAATAGCTGTCCAGGGAATCAGGAATATTAGGCCTCCGATGAGATTGACCAGTGCTTTGTCCTTAGCCGAAAACTTAGCATAAAACAAATCCACCCTGACATGCCGGTCGTGCCGAAAAGCATACCCGGCCCCCAGCAAAAAAATAAGCCCGAACAGGTGCCATTCCAGCTCCATGATCCAGGCCTGGGTTTCATTAAATAGATAACGGACCACCACATCGAAACAGACCAGCAACATCAGCAGCGTAGTCAGCCATGCCGCCGCTCTGCCTACCTGCTCATTCAGGGTGTGGATAGCCTGGGCAACTTTCCGGAGCGTAGATACCATCAGCCAGGGTTTTGTTGATTTTTCTTGCTTTGATTGCTGACGAAAGATAATCAATGCCGAACGCTACCCGTAAGGTTTGCCCAAAAAAAATGATAGCAGGTCAGAAATCCAGGTTTGGCTGATCAGGAATAGTCAGATTTGTTGGCAAGCAAACACTATCTAAGAATGTGTACTTCACCACTGATGGTTTTATGGTTAACCGTGCCATTCCGG
>JANSXW010000022.1 GCA_024742755.1 bacterium
CCGAGAAGACAGGCGGCAATTGAATGAAAGATTTATTACGGTTTTCAATATGTTGGAAGAACGTGGCGAGATCGTCAAAAATGACCGAAATGGCAAAGGGATGGGCGATTTTGCAGAACGCATTCTCGGCAACCGTGCCTACGGTCATATTATTCGTGCTTTCCTCAACCCGGATGATAAGCGTTGCATCGATTACCGCCACGCCCGCGCCCTGTGCCGGGAGTATGGGGTAAATGAGTCTTACATGATCGACGGAGAGGGCGAGCCTTTCGGGCTTGAGGCACCTAAGTACGATCAGGTAATGGAGGAGGCTCCAGGAATGTTTGGCAATATTATGTTCACTACCACCGAAGCCTTTGCTGGCTCCACGGTGAGCGCAGAAAGCTTTACCAAAGAAGAAAATACCTTCTTCAGCATACCGGGGCTTTCCGGTGCCAGCCTTGTTGCTTTTCCGATTAACGGTAACAGTATGGAACCGGTCATTCTCGACGGGGACATGGTGATCTGTAGAGAGATCAGTGGCCTGCACGAGATACGCGACAACAAAATCTATGCGGTCAAAAACAATGGCCAGCTTTGGGTGAAGTACGTACAGCGTGTAACCGACAGCCGGGGACGGGTTACTCATCTGAAGCTTATTTCCGCTAATCACCTGGAGCATGATCCTTTCGTGGAGGACGTCGGGCCGTACACCCGCTTATACGAAGTGGTCCGCCGGATTAGCGATCTTTAGGCCCGCACAGGGGCATTCCCCCTGCCAACCACCCGCACCTTAATTTTTCTGAGGTGCGTAAACAAGACAAGACGGTCTTTTCCAGGCGTGTCCGTTTGTTTAGTCAAGTCAAGATTACATAGGATTTGTTCAGCACCAACCAAGTTGGTTCGGAACTGTGCCCCATTTGGTGGGCAACAGAGCAATCGGTCTATGTTTTTCAAGAATAATATCCTGCTGTTTTTTGATTGGCCTCCCGGGTAATTGGCCCGGGAGTTTTTTGTTTTTCACTAAGGCCCTTCTCTCCTTACGGCATCGTATTAATCCTTCCCAGGACAACAGGTCGACAGCTGTGGCCAAACACCTGCCCTTCCCCCTTCCTAATTTCTTCGGCATTAGGCAAAGCATCTCCAAATTTTTATATAGGCTTAATAATTTTTTACCTATTTTTGATCGTATGGTCTCGCAACAACGAATTAACACTATTAGTCTAAGCGAAACCAAACCGTCGCAGCGCCAAGCCCACTACAACAGCAAATTTATGACGACAGTTGAAATCAGGCCAAGGTTCCAGCGGCAGCACCCTGCCACCGCCGAGCAGGTGATACATCGCCTTAGCGAAGCTTTGAACAATAGCGATGGCAGCATTCAGGGCTCCGTCATGGACCACCACATTGTGCTTCGAATACCCGTGGAGCAACAGCATTACTGGTCCCCTCAGTTAAGCCTGACCATCGAGGGCCACGCAGAGGGGGGAGCTCTGATCCGGGGGCTCTACGGACCACGCCCTTCGGTATGGCTCATGTTTGTCTTCCTTTATTCTTCCCTTGGTGCAATCAGCCTTTTCATCGGTATTACCGGTTTCTCCCAATTGAGCCTGAGCATGGCAGCCCCTGCGCTTTGGGCTTTACCCGTAGCTGCTGTGATTGCTCTGGTGCTGTACCTTTTCGCGAAAGCAGGTGAGCGCCTCGGCAAAGACGAAATGCACCGCCTGCGCAACTTTATGGATGCTGCGCTGGTTGAAACAGAAGCAAAAGCCAGTATCCGTGAAGTTTCCGACGCTTAAAGACCTTCAGCAGCACGTACCACAGACCGGCCGTTTGGACTGGATTGGCAAACGCCCGGAAAAGAAAAGCCCTTTAGTGCCTTGCCCTTCCGCAATCATCACCCCGGATGAAGGCATCCTGGGCGACCATTACAGCCGCAGCGGTGGCAAACGGCAAGTCACCCTCATTCAGTCAGAACACCTGCATACTATTGGCGCTATTTTGAATCGGGGCCCCGTTGATCCAGGGCTTACCCGCCGCAACCTCGTCGTATCCGGCATCAACCTCCTCTCCCTGATGAAACAGCAAGTACAGATTGGTGCTGAAGTCGTCCTGGAAATCACCGGTAATTGCCACCCCTGCTCCCGGATGGAAGAAAACCTGGGCGACGGAGGCTACGCCGCTATGCGGGGGCACGGTGGGGTGACGGCACGAGTAATTCGCGGCGGAACGATTCAACAGGGAGACGCTGTCCGCATTTTTGAACCCAAAACTCAAACCCATGCCTAAATACGTGGAAATTCTCTGCCCAAAGTGCGACTGGAAACCCGATGGCCGCGCCTGGTGGATGTGCACCTGCGGGCACCTGTGGAATACTTTCGAAACCGCAGGGCGCTGCCCTTCCTGCAAGAAGCAATGGGAGGAAACCCAATGTCCCAACGAGGGCGGCGGTTGTGGTGCCATCAGCCCTCACCTCGACTGGTACCGCGGGCTGGACGACTGGCTCATCGAAGAGCTGGAACAGATCACCATTCTGTCGCCGGCCTGATCGCTTCAAAAGTTGTGTGTACAACAAATTGCACAAAACACAAAGGCAACCCTCTGCATTTAAGCCCTATGACTGCTGGGGTAGAGCTTCCCGCTCTGCTCCAGCTTATCCAGGAAAAAGTGCAATTTGTTATGCACACTCAAAAGTTAAGGAGCTTCCGCATTCTCCTAAATAATAGTAACTTTGAAGACTGTTCCATTAATCCCAAGGACATTAGAAATATGCGGCGGACCTGTTTCCTGTTTTGCTTGGCCCTGTTAAGTGGCACACCTCTTCTTTTCGCGCAGCCCTGCGGGCTCACTGACACCCTTGGCATTGCCGTCAACTCCAGCCCGACCTATACCTATGAGGTTTTCGATATTTTTAATGACGATCTGGGTGCCGTTGACCAGGGTATTTGTGGCATTGACATCCGCTTTGCCCATCAATACGTAGACAACCTTGTGCTTACGCTCACCTCTCCCAGCGGGCAATCAGCCACCCTGATCGGGCCAAATACTGACCAGCAATTTGAGTTCACTTTCGGCTCGATTTGGGACATCCGCTTTGTACCCTGCCTGGAAGTCCCTGATCCGGACCCCGGCTCCCTTTTTGGCTGGGACAACAACCAAACCGGCAATTTCTCCAACCTGAACTTTTACAACGGTTCGTATTATCCATTTCAGGGCTGCCTGGAGGATTTCAATACCGGCACCGCCAACGGCACCTGGACCATCAGCATTGAGAATACGCCCTCGGATTACATTGGCGAGATTACCTACTTCCAAATCCAGTTTTGTGATGCCCGGGGCCCTGACTGCTGCTTTGCCGAGGGGGGCAACTTATTTGCAGAGGATGTTCTCACCTGCGAAGGCGATACCCTCCTCGATATCGACCCGCTACTGGCTTTCGATAACGGGCAGACGCCCGACACCGCAATCTATGGCTATACCTACCTGCTGGGACAGAATGGCATCTTCACAGACACCACCGATCACCCTGACCTGACTGGCTTTGCACCGGGCAGTTACCAAATTTGCGGGCTAAGTTACCAATTGGAAGACCTCGACAGCCTCCCTGAACCCGATGGGATGCTTACACTAGACAGCATCCGGAATAACCTTGATGGCCTGGAGCCCCGCTTTTGCGGAGAATTGAGCGACAGCTGTATTCAGGTCACGATCGTGCCACTTCCAACCACCGAGCTGCTCGAAGAAACCATTTGCCTTGGCGACACTTTGGTTGTGGGAGACACCACACTGACCAATTCCGGCTTTTACGAAATCGAGCTGCTCAGTTTTGCCGGGTGCGACAGCCTGGTGCAAGTAGACCTTACGGTACTGCCCCCCATTGAGACCAATCTGGCCGATACTCTTTGCCCCGGGCAGTCCATTGCAGTTGGGCCAAACATTTATAATACAACCGGGATTTTCCGGGACACCCTACCCTCCGCTGCCGGGTGCGATAGCATCGTCATTTTGGACCTGACCGTGCTGCCGCCCAATATTGTAGACACAACGGTCACCATTTGCCAGGGTGAGGGCTTTGCAGTTGGGGACAGCCTCCTTACCGAAGCAGGAAGCTATAGCTTCTTTCTGACTTCCACTCAAAACTGCGACAGTACGCTTAACATCACCGTAGAAGTCCTGGCACCGATTGCCAGCATAGCCCCTGCCTTTGACCTGACGTGCATCACCACCGAGGTTAACCTGGACGGCACCGGCTCCACACCGTCCGGCCAGCTAAGTTACCAGTGGTATGCACCAGATGGCACGCCGCTGGGCACAAACGCAGCCCAAACCGTAAATCTCGCAGGGGATTACGTGTTGGAGGTCAGTCAAATGTCCACCGATATGACCGTATGTACGGACTTTGACACCCTGACCGTTCAAATTGACACCATCCCTCCTACTGCCGATGCCGGGCCGCCGGACACCCTAAATTGTACGCAAGGGCAGGTCACCCTGGGTACTCTGGCCAACCCCAACCCAGCTCATACTTACTTCTGGTTCACGCCGGATGGCAATATTATAAGTGATGTTTTTCAGCCTTCAGCAGTTGCTAATGAGCCTGGTGATTATTTTCTCGTGGTCACCGATATAGACAACCGTTGCAGTGACACCTCAATGACTACCGTGCTGGAAGACCAGTCGCTCCCGGTTGTGAACCCTGGCTCCGATACGGTATTGTCCTGCCTGAACCCCGAAATCCTTCTGGATGGGAGCGGCTCTTCCACCGGGGATGAATTCGCCTACGAGTGGCGGGATGCTGCCGGCAATCTTTTACAGGATGGCACGACCCTTTTCCCCACCGTCAGTGAGGGCGGCACCTATCAATTGATGGTGGAGAACCTGCTGACCAATTGCAGGGATTCGGCGACAGTAGACGTTGGCTATGACACCATTGCACCAAGAATCACCCTGCCGCTCCCGGACACCATTACCTGCACACAGCCTACAGTAAGTTTCTCAGCAAATGTAACGGGTGCCGGCGCAGCACCCCTTTACAACTGGACGCCCTCAGCAGGCGGCAATATCCTGACCGGCCCAGGCAATCTCAGTATAACGGTAGATGCAGGCGCCATTTACACCCTGACTGCTGAAAACACGCTAAATGGCTGCCGGGATACTGCTGCTGTCACCGTTCAGGAAGATATTACCGTCACCAATGCTGTTTTGGCTACGCCCGATACGCTGGACTGTTCCCAACCCAGTATCACCCTGGATGGCACAGGATCGTCCTCCGGGCCAGACATCCTTTATACTTGGTCCGGCACCCCACAGCCACCGGTCAGCACTAATGGCTTCAATGCAACGGTGGATGCTCCTGGTACCTACCAGCTTATTGTGACCAATACCATAAACGCCTGCGCGGATACGGCTATCGCCACCGTAGCCCTGGATACACTCCAACCCTTTTCCACTGCCGGTCCGGACCGCACGCTTACCTGCGACAGCACCCTGGTCACGCTTGATGGTACGGGTTCGAGTACAGGCCCTCAGTACGATTACGACTGGGTGGAAATCTTTGGCACGGGCCTGGTGGATACGAACACGCTTCAAGCTACCATTGCCAGCCCCGGTGTATACATGCTGGTGGTTACCGATGTACAGAATGGTTGCTTCGATACCTCCTTTGCCATTGTCAACATCGACACCTTATCTCCAATGGCCTCCATTGCAACGCCCCTGCGGCTCAATTGCATCTTGCCGGAAGTGATGCTCGACGGCACCAATTCTGATACGGGCGCCGGGTTTAGTTTTGAATGGAGCTCGGCTGATAACAGCAACTTTGTCAGCGGTTTAAATACCCTGACCCCTACCGTCAATGCCCCGGGCCTCTATCAGCTTGAGATAGAGAATGACAGTACCGGCTGCACCGGGATTGCTGAAGTGGAAGTCCTGCAGGACACCCTTCCACCGGTGGCTGATGCCGGAGCAGATACGCTCATCAACTGCTACCACCCCACCGTATCAATCGGTAGCAACAGCAGCAGTCAGGGTGCAGATATACTTTACAGTTGGTCAGGCCCACCGGGAGGCATTTCCGGACCGGTGAATGAACAGTTTGCTGAAGCTGCTGCGCAGGGCACCTACATCCTAAATGTACGGAACACCACCACGGGCTGTGAAGCGTCAGATACTGTTTTTGTGGCAGCGGACTTTAATTTCCCGGTTGCCAGCGCAGGCCCGGACCAGGAATTAGGCTGCGCCATTCCCGAGGTAACGCTGACGGGAGCAGGCAGCGCCACCCTTAACACCGTTTTCGAATGGGCGGGCCCCTGCCTGTCTGGTGATGCTACCGCTCAGGACGTTATGGCCACCTGCGACGGTATTTACATCTTATCCGTCACTGACACCCTCAACGGCTGCACCACAAGGGATACCGCCCTCGTCACCCGGGACCCGCTCAGCCCAAATGCCATCCTCCCGGACACCCTTGCGCTTTCCTGCCTGCAAGGGACCGCCCTGCTCGATGCAACGGCCTCGGAAGGGGCCACATTTAGCTGGTTCTTCAATGGCATGCCGATATCGCCCGGCGGGCTTAGTTTTACGATCGACAGCGCAGGCATTTACACCTTAATCGCCAATAACGCGGCCGGCGACTGTCCGGATACGGCTTCTGTGGCAGCCACCCTGGACTGTAGCCCGGCCCTTCAGATTGCTGCGCCCGATACGCTGACATGTGCTATCACCACCATTACGCTGGATGCAAGCGGTACGGAGTCCGGGCCAAACATCACCTACACCTGGCTGGCACCGGGCCCTGATTGTGTAGAATCCGGAGCAGCCACCCTACAGCCCGTTGTGCGCTGTCCGGGCATCTACCAGCTTATTGCCACCAATACAACCTTCGGCCTCAGCGATACCCTGGCAGTTGAGGTGCCATCCAACACCCTCGCCCCCATAGCCGAAGCCGGCCCGGGAGACACCCTGACCTGCCCGGAACCCACAACGATCCTAAGCGCTACCGGGTCAACCACCGGGCCAGGCATTGGCTATACCTGGACTAAGCTGGACGATGAGACTTTTGTCAAAGACAGCTTCAGCATCTTCGTGAATGATGCCAGCACTTATTTCCTGACCGTGATTGACAGCACCAATGGCTGCTTCGCAGAAGACATCGTGGTCGTACAGCGCAGCAATAACCTGCCGGATATCAATTTCAGCTCAACGATCATCCCCTGTATGCAAGACTCTTTTTGGTTGCAGGCTTTTGTCGTGCCACAGGGGCCACCGTACGTTTATGAATGGGAAGGCGGGATCATCCTGGACAGTGCGGATAGCATCGCGGTACTGCTGGATACTGCAGGCGTAGTGCGTTTGACGGTCACCAACCCCGCAAATAACTGCTCCAGTTTCCGGGACGTGACCGTCATACAGCAGGAATGCGTGCCCTGCCTGGATAGTATCCCGGCAGACACCCTGACCTGTGCCACTCCGCAAGTCACCCTCAGCGGAAGTTTTTGCGAGCCCTGTATTGGCTGTACTGTTGAGTGGACGACGATGGACGGAAACATCCTCAGCGTCCCCGACAGCCTCTCCATTGTAGTGAATCAGCCTGGGCTTTACACCCTCAATGCAACCGATACCCTTGGTTTCTCTGCGAAAGTCACCGTTAATGTCGCGGAATTTTCCAGCCCGCCTGAGCTAACTTTAAGCCCGGTCCAGGAACTAAACTGTACAGATACCCTGGCCACGCTAACCGTCTCCGGGATGCCCGGCTCTGCATTTTCTTATCAGTGGTCGAGTGAAGATGCGCCTCTTCCCGAAGGCGACACCCTGCCTTCCGTTGTAGTCACTCAGCCGGGGCTTTACGCCGTTCTGGTTACCGATTTGTTTACGGGCTGTGAAAACACGGGAGAGGTCGAAGTCGTGGCCGATACTGTTCCACCAGTGGCAGATGCCGGGCCAGCGCAGGCCCTTACCTGTGAACAACCTACGGTCACCCTCGATGGCAGCGGCTCTGCCTTTGGCAGCGCCATACAATATGCCTGGAGCGGCCCTCCGGCCAACATCCCTGGCGGAACGACCTTCAACCCTTCAGTCAATACGCCGGGCTGGTATGAGCTTATGGTCACGGATACCACGACTGGCTGTACCAGTTTGGACAGTGTTTTTGTGAGCCAATATACGGACCTGCCAGCCGTACCTTCCATTCCGGATACGGTACTGACCTGTACCTCGCCCACTGTGTTGCTACAGGGCAGCCTACCCAACACCACAGGTTACAGTTCCTGCTGGTACCGCCTGAATGCCACCGGGGACCCCACCGGCCCTTGCGTGCCAACGCTTGATATCGATGTCAGCCTGCCGGGGCAATATGGGTTTGAAGTCCAAAACGACACCTCAGGATGCACCAGCATGGTGACCGTGAACGTAGGCATTGACACCATTGCTCCGGTATTGGAAGTAGCAGACACCCTGCTGTTTCCCTGCAATAGTGACAGCCTCACAATTACAGCAATTGCTACCCCACCGGCACTGGTAACCTACCAATGGAGCAGCCCGGGCGGCTTCCCGGTACAGCAGGCCGATCAGGCCACCGCCACTGTTTTTCAGCCTGGTGTTTACCAGGTACAGATCGAACGGGTGGACAATGGCTGCTCCGCTACAGAACTGATCTGGGTGGCCGCAGACGACCGAATCCCGGAGGTTACTGCCGGGCCGGACACGGTAATTGCCTGCAACAACGACCCTCTACGGCTTAGTGTGGACATTAATACGGTCAGTGGGCAGAGCAGCTTGCAATGGACGACTCCAAACGGACAGATCCTCTCCGGCCCGCAAACTGCCACACCACAGATCAGTGAGCCCGGTTGGTACTTTATATCCGTCACGGACCCGGAGAGTGGCTGCAGCGCCACAGACTCTACCTGGGTTGCCGATGGCCGTATCGCGCCTGAAGCTGCCCTCACTAATCCGGACTTGCTTACGCTCAACTGCAATGCAGACAGCCTTTTGCTGGACGCCACTGCCACCACCGGAGGCACAGGCACTGGCTTTTCCTATGAATGGCGGCGCGGGGCTTTCAATACCATCGGCACCACCGCTCAGCAGTGGGTAACCGAGGTCGGAAACTACCGGCTGCTCGTTCAGGATGAAGGCTCCGGCTGCCGGGACACCCTGCTCTTTCAGATCAGCGGAGACTTCGAACCGCCTGTGGCTGACCTTGCCACCCCTAACCGGCTCAATTGTAACGTCACCTCCGTTGTGCTGGACGGTACCGGGTCAGAAAGCGGCCCTAACCTGGTGTATGCCTGGCTGGACAGCAACGATCTCGTGCTTGCACAGGACACATTGAGGCTGACTGTAGACTCGCCCGGCACGTACACCCTGCAAGTCACGAATGAAGACAATGGCTGTTCCTCCCTTGAAACGGTGGAAGTGGAAAGCGATGCAGACTTCCCGGAAATCAATATCGCAGTACCAGCGCAGCTCAGCTGTAGCCGGACCAACGTCACGCTAAACGGCAGTGCCTCCACCGGCAATGGGCCACTGCTCTTCAACTGGGCTGCCGAAGCAGGCGGGGTGCTGACAGGGCCCACCGGTCAGCCCACGGCAACGGCTGCCGCTGAAGGCCTTTACGTGCTAAGCCTGACGGACCAAAGCAACGGTTGTACCGTGATGGATACGATAGCCGTCACCGCTTCCGCTCCCCTGATCACGGATGTCAGCTGGCTGGCACAAAGCCCATCCTGCCCCGGGGACCGCGATGGCAGCATCCTGTTGGATTCTGTAGCCGGAGGTACGCCCCCATTCCTGTCCGGCATCAACGGAGGGGCACTGTCTGCCGATAACGCCTATGTCAATCTTGGGGCGGGCACCTACCCTATCTTGCTTGAAGATGCAAATGGCTGTCAGTGGGACTCCGCCGTAACAATTGCGGCCTCAAATGGCATTGATATTGAACTTGGGCCAGATACCACCATACAGCTTGGGCAGCAAGTCAGCCTTTCTGCGATTGTGGAAGCCGGAACGCCGGACTCTGTCTGGTGGTGGCCTGCGCCAGGCATTCAGGAAGGCTTGTCCTACACGGTAGCACCAACGCTGACCACGCTTTATCAGGTTTGGGCAGTAGATGAGAACGGGTGTTTGGACCAGGCCGCCGTTACGGTGAAAGTACTCAAAGAAACACCTGTTTATGCACCAACGGTCTTCTCGCCCAATGGTGACAATAACAACGATCTGTTCCTGCTCTACAGCCGCGATGGGCTGGGCACAATCGAGGTATTCCGGATTTTTGACCGTTGGGGCAACCTTGTGCATGAAGCCAGAGACTGCCCGCTTAATGATGAAGCTTGTGGGTGGGACGGTACGTTCAGAGGGAGCGACATGGACAGTGATGTCTTCACCTTTTATGCGGAGATCAACCTGTCGGGTGGAGGCACCACCATTATTTCAGGTGATGTCCTCCTTTTGCGGTAGGCTTAAGCCAGTACTTTCACCAGTTCAACGATGCCGGTGATGATATTCTGAATACCGATGGCCATGACCAGGAAGCCCATGATGCGGCTTAATGCATTGAGCCCAGCCACGCCTAACAGCTTTTGCAGATATGGGGAATACCGGAGCACGCTGTACACAATAGCGCCCATAGCGACTACCACAGCCGAAATAACCAGCCTTGGCTCCCAGGTGGTATGCTCGGCCTGAATGCTGATCAGGTAAGAAATGGAACCGGGCCCCGAGAGCAACGGCATAGCCATTGGCGAGAAGGAGATATCGTCCTTGGTCAGTGCTTCCTGTTTCACTTTTTTGTCTACCGCCCGCCCTTCAGCAAATTTTCCGCTCATGAGGGAGTAACCGGACAGGAGAATGACCAACCCTCCGGCAATCCGCATCGCATTGATGCTAATGCCAAAAAAGCTTAGGATGAGCGATCCGGCCAGGAAAAAAGTCAGCAAAATCAAAGTGAAGTAAAGGCTGGTATGCAAAGCCGTCTGCGTCCGTTCCTGCTTGGTATAATGCGGAGTCATCCCCAGAAATACCGGAATTGCTCCAAGCGGGTTTACCATTGAAAACAAGGACGCCAGCACTGCTAAAAACAGCTCTAACATGGTTGTGTATACTTTTTGGGTGGCGATGCCACTTTTTGTTTAAAATTTAATTCTGAATCAAGCAAGACGATCCCGAAAATCAAAATAATTGCCGGTCAAGCCGTACTTAAGTCTTCATATACACTTGTTTTCTTCTGAAAGTTTCCCTGGTTGCGTTAAATTTTAAAGTTTTTTCATTCCCAAACAATGTGAGCAAACATAAAAAAGGGGAGCAGATAAGACTGCTCCCCAGAAAAACACCTAAAACCCATATTCGTAACATGAAAAATTTTCATGCCATATTTTTATTTGTTGTGGAATGTTGAGCCAATTGCAGTTTTTCCTGCAAATTGGCTTCAACGTCATTCCCCTTGTAAAGTGAACGGTTATTTTTGCTCTGCGTTCAGAGCAATACCACCGTTCTAGTTACATCCGTTTAGACTAAGGAAAACGATGAAGTCACACATTTTTTTATTTTTTTTTGCATAGCGGCAAAAGTAAAACAAGTCTCCGTTTTCAACAGTGATAATTATCACGAATTTTTGCAATGCCGTCTCCAAAACAGTTTTTTCAATGGAAAGATTTGACAATCCAGATAAATTCCTCCACGATGCCTGGCACTTGCTAATTAAAGCAGCGATTAAGCGGAAAGGCGATTACCAAAAACCCAGCGTAGCAACTGTTGATGCAGACGGTTTTGCCCGGCAGCGGGTAATCGTATTGCGCGAGGCAGACCTACAACAGCGGCAGCTTACCTTTTTTACAGATGCCCGCTCTCAAAAAGCAGAGGAGCTTACAAAGCATCCATATCTGTCTTGCCTTTTTTGGGATGAACGCAAAAAAGTCCAAATCCGGATGAGCGGAAAGGTCATTCTGGAACAAGGTTCAGAGCAGTGCCGTCAATATTGGGACCGGCTTCCGGTGCAGGGGCGCTCCAGCTATGCGGCACTTTCAGCACCGGGCACGCCTCAGAAGACAGACAAGGAGCCCCTGCCTGATCACTGGCACGACGAAATGGACCTGCAGGAGACCGCCTATGCGTTTGAGCATTTCATGGTCATCACCTGTCAGGTTTACAGCGCCGACCTTTTGCATTTGCACCACGAAGGGCACCAAAGGGCGCAGTTTAAATATCAGGATGGCGCATGGGCAGGCAACTGGGTGGCTCCCTGATGGCCCCTTCTTCCTACCGAATAACCAAATGAAGACGATTTACCGTACGATGGCTTAGCGCGCGGGGTCGAGCCGCAGCTGTGTTTTCAGCCGCTTTTCATCCCGAATTAACTCCACCTCCACCATATCTCCCGGTTCATATTTTTCAAGAATCAGAATCAGGTCGTTGGTGGATTTAACCGCTTCACCATCGATACCGGTAATAATGTCCCCCAGGACAATACTGCCATAACGGTCCCGCATCGTCGGGCGGATACCGGCTTTTTCAGCACCACTGCCTTTAATCACATCAATAACGAGTGCGCCGTCCAGCCCCAGCCGCTCGACAATCTGCGGGCGCGCCAGCTCCACGCCCAATGTAGGCCGCTTGAGCCGTCCATACTCAATGAGTTCGGGGACCACCCAGCTGACTACGTCGACCGGGATGGAGAAGCCGATCCCTGCGGAAGCACCGGAAGGGCTGTAAATCGCAGTATTCACACCTATGAGCCGGCCGGAGCTGTCCAGGAGCGGCCCCCCGGAGTTGCCGGGGTTGATCGCAGCGTCTGTTTGAATAACGTCCCGGATGGGGATACCTGCCACAGACTCTATTTCCCGCCCGAGGGCACTTACGATCCCGGTGGTCAGGGTTTGGTCCAGTCCAAAGGGGTTACCGATGGCGTAAACCGATTGCCCGACCTGCAAGTTGTCAGAAGTGCCGACTGGCATTGGCCGCAGGGCATTGCGGGGCGCTTCGATGCGCAATACGGCCAGGTCTTTCTCAGGCGCCACACCAACTGACACCGCTTCCCAGGTAGTGCGGTCCGCCAGTGTCACCGTGGCCCGGTCTGCACCTTGTATCACATGGTAATTGGTAATGATATGCCCCTTGTAGTCCCAAACGAAACCGGAGCCGCTACCTCTGGGGATTTCCGTAATATTCCGGCTGAAGTAATCCCGCCTTACGTTGGTGGTAGTGATATAGCATACCGAAGGCGCTGACTCTTCAAACAACCGGATATTGGCGCGCTCCTGTGGATTGAGCCCATTTGAAGCAGCAGGCTCCCGGGTGGCAGGCAGGGTTGCCGTTGCATCCGCTCCTGAAGCATTGGGGTCGGAAGTTTCGGTTACTTCCTCCGATTGTGTTTCACCTGGCACGTCAGCATCTGCCCGGGAAGTCCACGCAGCACCAGCAAAAAAACCGCAGCCGAGTAAAGCCAGCCAGATGAATAGGCTGAATCGATTGTTCATATCCGTTAAGTTTTACGTTTCTTTTTCTTTGCTGCCGGGAACAGGATGTTGTTCAAAATCAGGCGGTAGCCCGGCGATTTAGGGTGCAAGCTAAGGTCTGTCTCCGGGTCCTGTACGTAGTGGCGGTAGTCCTCCGGGTCGTGGCCTCCGTAAAAAGAGAAGAACCCCTGGCCATATTCACTATGCAGGTAACGCGCTTCTTTAGCGGGTTTGTTCTCTCCCAGCACCAAAATATTCGATTTGATGTTTTGGTTACGGAAGGCAGTCGTTTGCCCCATAAACCCTTTCACCGTACGGGTGTGATTTTGGGTAAGCATCGTCGGGACGGGGTCCCACTTAGCAGAAAAATCGAACAACGTAAAGTAATCCTGTTCAGGATTGATGCGCCGCCCCCGGGAGTGGTCAATATCAGAGTATTCGTACTCCAATGGATTGCGCTCCAGCTGAAAGTCCTCGAAGGCAAAGGTCTTGGAGTAGTCCAGCTTGGATTGGGCGTTGGGGTCGACCGGGTCCCCATCGTACATTTCAGCGCAGATGTCAACCCCTTCAGCCGCCAATGCAATATCATAGGTGTCGGTGGCAGAGCACATGGCAAACATGAAGCCGCCACCTACTACGTATTCTTTGATGCGCTTCACCACAGCCAGCTTGAGCTGGGAGACTTTGGTAAAGCCCAGGTCGTAGGCCAGTTCTTCCATCTTGCGCTGATTCTCCCGGTACCAGGTCTGATTGTGATAGGTACGGTAGAAACGCCCGTACTGCCCGGTGAAATCTTCATGGTGGAGGTGGAGCCAGTCGTATTCGGTTAGCTCGTCGTTGAGCACTTCGCGATCGTAGATGGTTTCGTAGGGAATCTCCGCGTAAGTCAGCACCAGCGTCACGGCATCATCCCAGGGTTGTATTTTTTCGCCCCGGGCGTTGAAATCGGGGGTATAGACGGCAATTTTGGGCGCTTTTTCAAGCTTGATCGCCTCCATATTGACTTCCGGGTCAGCGATTTCGTTCAGAATGCTGTTAAACTGCCCGTCCGCGACCACTTCGTAGGAGACACCACGGGTCAGGCATTCTTTTTCAAAAGTCCGGTTGTAGGGAAAGGCAAAACTGCCGCCCCGGTAATTGAGCAGCCACCAGGCCTCCACATTACTGGACAGCACCCAGTAGGTGATGCCGTAGGCCTTCAGGTGGTCCTTTTGGGTCTCATGGTCCATAGGCAACAGGATGTAGGAAGCCTGTACCTGAAGGGCCAGAAGTAGGAAAAACGCGATCTGCACTAATTTCTTCATGAATACTTCAAATTTCTTTTGCCGCGGGCAAGCCGCCCGGTCCAACATTTTACGACACACAATTGTATACTAAACTCGTAATATAAGATAATAAACGAACAGGCTCCCAAATGTATGCCTCAGTTAGTGTTTTAACAAAATACTAACAGGAGGTTCAGGTGGTCTCCTGAAAAATCCATTATTATTGTGTGCTCTGACGATGAGCGCAGCAAAATAAAAGAATTGATGGACAATATTAGCTTTCAGTATCCGGTATGGTTTCTATTCCTCTGTCTCGCATTGGGCGGCCTCTTTGCAGGAATACTCTACTACCGGTCTACAGCATTCCGCTCCCAGAGCAGCACCCTTAACACGCTACTGGGGCTCCTTCGGTTCGCGGCGGTCAGCCTGATTGCCATTTTGTTGCTCACGCCCCTGCTGCGCCGGGTGGTACGGGATGTCAAAAACCCGATCATCCTGATTGCGCAAGACCAGTCTGAATCGGTGGGGACTGCCCTGGGCGCACAAAAAGCCGCCTATTTGTCTTCTCTGAACGCCCTGCAGGCTGAACTCGAAGGCGAATATGAAGTAAAGACGTACGGATTCGGCAGTGAAGTCCGGGAGGGTATAGATACTGCCTTTACCGACAAGCAAAGCAACATCGCGGAGGCGCTTTCTTCGCTCTACGACCTTTACAGCGGGCAGAACCTCGGCGCGGTAGTGCTCGCCTCCGATGGCATTTACAACGAAGGCAGCAATCCGCTGTACGCCAATGCAGCCCTGGACGCCCCCCTGTTCTCCATTCCGCTGGGCGATACGACCGCGCAGCGTGACTTGCTGGTCAAGCGGGTTTTTCACAATCGCATTGTTTACCTGGGCGACAAGTTCAGCATACAGGTAGACCTCGCAGGCGATAATGCCGCGGGCAGCAGCAGCCGGGTGAATGTTTATAAAATCGTGAACGGTGAAGCATCGCTTTTGCAGCAGGAAGCCGTCAGTATTGACCAGAACAACTGGTTTGAAACCCGTGAATTCATTCTTGACGCAGACCAGGCAGGCGTGCAGCGCTTCCGGATTGCCCTTGGTGAAATCCCGGAGGAAGCCACCACGGTCAACAACAGCAAAGACATCTTCATTGATGTGCTGGACGCCCGCCAGAAAATCCTCGTTCTGGGCAA
Organism: bacterium; assembly: GCA_024742755.1. Lineage (GTDB taxonomy): Bacteria > Bacteroidota > Bacteroidia > Chitinophagales > Saprospiraceae > Phaeodactylibacter. The sequence continues at coordinate 15,889 of JANSXW010000022.1, forward strand.
TGCGCCCCACCCTGACCTGACCGCCTTCCGGCAGGCCCTTTCCAACAATCAAAATTACCAGGTCACCACGGCTACTGTAGATAACCTGGAAGAATCCCCTGCGGAATTTGACTTCATCATCCTGCACAACCTGCCCAGCCGGAACAAGGCAGCAACATCTGTCCTGAACACAATTGCCAGGGAGCAAATCCCTCATTTGTTTGTGGTGGGCAACCAAACAGACTTACCGCAATTCAATCAGGCACAACGGGTGCTCAGCATTCAGCGCCGTGGCAATTCAACCAATCAGGTGCAGGCCTATATCAAGCCGGGCTTCAACCTTTTCCAGCTTAGCGAAGACCTCAGGGAACAACTCCCGGGGTACACCCCGCTCACCGCCGTATTTGGAGATTACAATATCGAGAGCAGCGCCTCTGCCCTACTCTATCAGCGTATCGGCAAGGTGGAAACGGATTACCCCTTGCTGGTGCTGGGCGAAGGAAGTGGAACCAAGGTCGGTGTGCTGGGCGGAGAAGGGGTCTGGCGCTGGCGGTTGTTTGACTATCTTCAGAATCAGGACCACGAACGGTTCAATGAGCTAATCGGGAAAGTGGTCCAATACCTAAGCCTGAAAGAAGACAAACGGCGGTTCCGGATCAGCCTCAGCAAAAACATTTTCGATGAAAATGAGCCCGTTTACTTCGATGCCGAACTGTACAATCAAAGTTTTGAGCTGGTCAATGACCCTGATGCCAGCCTGACCGTAAAAGATGCTGCGGGAAAAGAATACAATTTCACTTTCAATAAAGCCGGGAATGCTTACCGCCTCAATGCAGGCATATTGCCGGTGGGCAATTATCAGTTTACCGGCAGTGTGTTCTTTGGCGGGGAGCGGCTCACCTACGATGGCCAGTTCAGCATTCAGCCTATACAGCTCGAGCAGTACGAGACGACGGCCGACCACAATACCATGCGCCTGCTGAGCGAGCAGTACGGTGGTGCCGTTTACTACCCGGCGTCCATTTCAGAAATTGCAGCGGCCATCCGCAACCGGGATACGGTTAAACCTGTGATTTACGAAACGGCGCAAACGCAGCCGGTTATCAACTTCAAATGGTTGTTCGGTATCCTGTTGCTATTGCTGGCTACTGAGTGGGCGCTACGACGCTACTTCGGGTCCTACTAGTGCGACCAGACCGAATTATTTGATAGTATTTTCACGCTTAAGCCTTTTGTAGTGCCTGGTCTTTAACTGTCAAATATTTACGGCTCAATCCACTAGGGCCGGGCAAGCCATGTTAGGTTTTTCTGTGGGCTTTACTTTTCTGACGATAAAGCAAAAAAACCGTTATAGCCATGCAACGCACCGGCTGTTTAATGTATATAGTATAGTGTAAGCTGGTTTGAAAGCTTTCCATAATTTCAGTCTGAAAGCTGACTTATCGGAAAATCAATTATTGACCTTTTGCCGGTAACCTCTTATCTTGAAGGTAAATAAATTGTTGAAGAATGTAAAAACGGCTGCATTTTGGACATTTCCGGTTCTTAAAATATCAGATTCACACACCAAAATAAACCAATAGCCGTTTTAACATTATCCAAACAAAATGAGGAGCTTGGTTAAAAATTTTAAAAAAAGATGTTAATTTTTGATTAAGCACCCAACGCGGACTGGATTATTTACGTCAATGGTAATAACTTGGGCAATGTAATTCATACGCAAAAAGGGGTTAACAAGCGCTCAGATTCTGGATTCAATAGCAAACTGCTATTTTAAATAATTGGGGTACAAGGTTGGAATTCTGAAACGGCAATGAGCCGCATGTCAATGTCATGTCAGATGCCATCATGCGCGTGCTGTTTCCAAAAAATTAGTGCAACACATGTCTTGCGTTGCAGCAGGTGAGTCGTGCTTATACCAAGCGAACGGATAGTAAGGCTCCCTTCAGGACAGTAATCACAATACTTTGTACCGTTAAGCTCTTTACGGCTGAACGGTGATAACGTTTTAGAACACCTAAATTTTGGAACCATGAAAAAGCTATTCCTCAGCCTAACCGTATTTTGCCTGGCCATTCAGTTTGTACATGCCCAGCGTTTTGAGCCACATGTTGACCTCAACCTTGGCATTGGCGTCCTGCCTACCTTTGTGAAGGACCACGGCAAGGCTAAAATGCTGCCGATGACCCTCACTGCTGATTATAAATTCACAGAAAACTTCAGCCTCGGGCTTGCCGGTTCGTATTCCATCACAGAGTCGGGCGTCTATCAGTTCAGAGACGGCACCACTGCTCAGTGGCGCAACAAATTCTCAACCGTAACCCTACGGGCAGCTGCCCACAGTGGCCTTATCAATGGCTGTTTGAATATTTACGGAGGACTGAATGTCGGCTATACCAACTCGGCGATCGAGATGATGCAGGGAGAAGAAAAAAAGATCAAAGCAGAAAGGGGCATTGGCCGCACCGGCAGCAACTTTCTTTACACAGCCTTTCTTGGGGGCCGGTATTGCCTGGGCGAAAAAGTAGGGCTGTTTGGAGAAGTGGGCTTCGGAGTGTCTATTGCCACCGTGGGCGTTAGCGTCAGGCTTTAAACCAAGGCTGCAACCCTGCTGCCCCTTTACGGCAATCAGGCGATGCTGAAATGCTATACGGTTTAGGACGGAGTACCGAAAGCCGATTAGAAGATAAAAAGAAAAGCAAAGAAGAACAGGTCTTATGCCCTTTTGGGATGGCAGGAAGCAGAAGTTGCATCCATCCATCCTTGCTAAGCAGACCTGTTCTTCTTTTTACCAGCTTATATCCTCGTCCGTCTCCAGCTGATCTCTGCCGTTATCGGAGAAGCTGCCGTTATCGGCCTGTTCTTCTTCGTATTCCTCATGCCGGCGTGTGAACTCGTCATAGTCATACTCTGGCATCAGGTTTTCCTTAACGTGATCGATCGTCTCCTCAAGGTGACTCAGGAACCGGTTAAAATCCTCTTTGTACAGAAAGATTTTGTGCCGTTCGTACCCGTCTCCGTTGAACTTTTTAGTGCTTTCGGTGAGGGTAATGTAGAAATCGTCACCTTTCGTTCGCCGCACATCAAAGAAGTAGGTTCTTCGTTTGCCAGCACGCATTTTAAGCGAGTACTCGCTATCAAATCTTCTTTGGTTACTCCCGTTATCCACTACTTGTGAAGGTTTAGTTACGTAAATGAAAACGTGCCTTACAAAAGTAAGTAATTGCAGGAGATTTCAAAAAAAACCATTAGTACCTAAATACGGGGTCCGTTTCGTGCAACTCAAACTTGTACCACTGCTTTGCGCCTTCGTTCCAATGATCAATGATCAGCAATTGAGCTTCTTCCCCGGATACGCAGTCAATTTGGGTATCATTGCCCTGATACTCGTAATCTACCCACCAATGGACTTCAAACGGGCCCAATGGAAGTGGCAGTGCCCCGCCCTTCAGCATAACGCGCAGGGAGGTCCCTCCATTAATACAATGGCTTTCAATGAGTTCAATGCCAACCGGGCTTGGTGCCAGCGAAGCGTAGCCGCTATCGCCGCTGCTCAGTGGTGCGTCCGCCGGTGCGCCCCGCTCACAATCCGAACTGTACCGGTACATCAGATAGACCTCCTGATTGGCTTCACAACACCGGATGGCAGACATGAACACCCCACATTCCTTTGCTGCTTTTTCCATCAGTGCCTCCCGTGCATTTTCAATCGCCGTTTCACAATCAATGAGCAGGCATTCTGAGGTGCCCGGGCCCGGGACATAACGGCTGATCAGCGTGGGGTTAAGGTCCATCGGATCCGTCAATACCGTTTCTTCTTTCTGGCAGCCCAGGGTGAGGAAAAGGAGAATAGAAAAGCCCGCTGTAAAAATAACCTGGTAAGCTTTCATGGCTCGTGTATTTGGTGAACCAAAATTGGTATCGGACTGATATTTAGCGAGGTGCAGGGGGGGAGCACATCCGGCAAAAAGTGTGAACCCGGCAATTGCAACACCCTCTTATGCCACAATCCTAAAGGTCTCAGGCCAAAAAAGCGCTGTAAATAATCAACGAAATGAATGATTTTAATCAACGGGCAGGCGCGCCTTCACCGACTTCCTCCAGACGCTGCTTTTCGACCATTTCCGCATAATAGCCGCCCAGTTTCATGAGTTCTTCATGCGTACCGGATTCTGCAATACGGCCATCCTCAAGGACCAGGATTTTATCGAATTCCAGCAGCGAGTAAATCCGGTGGGTAATAATGATTGCGGTCTTGTTGGACAGGGCACCCGAGAGGTAGCCCAGAATTTGCTGCTCGGTTTTGGTATCCACTGCAGACAGGCAATCATCCAACAAGACGATATCGGGCTGCTTCAGGAAAGCCCTGGCTATAGAAACCCTTTGTTTCTGCCCCCCGGAAAGGGTCACGCCTCTTTCGCCCACGAAAGTATCAAAGCCATTAGACAGCTCCATAATGTCTTCATGCACAGCAGCATAGCGGGCGTACGCTTCCACCTCTTCCCGGCTGGCATCCCGCTTGCCAAAGGCGATGTTGTGCGCGATGGTATCAGAAAACAGGAACACATCCTGAGGCACATACCCCACTGCACGGCGCAGCTGAAAGAGGTTGTGGTCTCTGACGTCTTTGCCATCCACTGTTATCCGCCCCTGCTCTACGTCGTACATACGCACGAGCAGGTCGGCGATGGTGGACTTTCCGGACCCTGTTTTGCCAATAATGGCCATCTTCTGCCCCGCCTTCAGCTCAAAGCTAACGTCTTTCAGCGCCTGTGTCCCTGTATCCGGGTAAACAAAAGATACTTTTTCAAAGGCGATGTCTCCACGGATTTCATCGGTTATTGCCTCTGTGTGGTTGGTTATCTCGGGCTCCAGGCTCAAAAACTCATTGATCCGCTTTTGGGAAGCTGCGGCCTGCTGAATGATAGAGGCAATCCAACCTATTGCGGTAACCGGCCAGGTCAGCATATTGACGTAGATGACAAACTCCGCAATATTGCCTGTGCTAATTGAACCACGCACGACCTGCAAGCCGCCAATGTAAACGGTAATCACCGTGCTTGCACCAATCAACAGGACCATAAGCGGGTAAAAGAAGGCATCAACCTTAGCCAGGTCCAGGGCTTTTTCCCGGTACACATCGCTCTCCTTTCGGAAAAAAGACAGCATGGGCTTCTCCTGCACATAAGACTTAACCACCCGGATACCGGAGTAAATTTCCTGGGCATTCGTATTCAGATGGGCCAACTGCCGCTGAATGACCTCACTTTTTTTATTGATCAGATTGCTGACATAATATATTGATACTGAAAGTATCGGCAAGGGCGCAAGGGCGTAAAGCGTCAGCTCGACATTTACGCTCAACATGGAGTAAATCACGAGCACAAAAAGTGAAACCAGGTTAATGCCGTACAAAACCGCCGGCCCCAGGTACATCCGCACTTTTGAAACGTCCTCGGTGATACGCGACATCATATCACCGGTCTTGTTGCGCTTGTAGAAAGCCATGCTGAGGTCTTCGTACTTCTGGAAAATCTCTTTGCGCATGTCATACTCAATAAGCCGGGACATGACGATGATCGTCTGACGCATGAAGTACATAAAAATCCCCATCAGCAAGGCGAAGAGCAGCACCAGCACACCGAAGTAGAGCAGGGACCTGCCCAGGATGCTGTACAGTTTGGGCTGTAGCTCGAAGCCGTTCAGCAGCCCAAACAAGCCAATATTTTCCACGACCAGGTCCAGCGCTTCCCGAATCATCTGCGGTTGGAGCACCCGGAAATAGTTGGACAGGGACACAAAAAGGATCCCCAGCAGAAAATGCTTCTTATAACGGAAAAAAAACTTATTGAGATAGGCTAATTGCTTCACGTGCGGTCTGGCTTCTTTCTGGTACCCTTTGTAAACCACTGATTAGCGGATTGGTTGACTTGGCCTGACATCTTCACGCGCTGTGCCGCCCAAAAAAGTACGCTGCTAGGGCCAAAAGCGCTGTCAATCCAAGCGCCCACCACCAGCGAAAACTTGTCCTTGCTGCTTGCAGTGGCTTGCTGTCTCCATAATAGGTGAGTCCGGCCCAGTAGTAGGGAGATTTGCGGTAAGCAGCCACTTTGGCATCTAGCAGATATTGTGCCTTGGCAGACTGCAGAGCGGCCGCTTTGGGCTGCCCATCCGCCAGGCTTGCGTAAAAGGCTGAAATAACCTGGCTGGTACTTTGGTCGTTGAGGTTCCATAGGCTGGCCACAACGCTTTTTGCGCCAGCGTAAAAGAAGCCTCTGCCCAGGCCAAGCACGCCTTCTCCCCGCGCCAGGCGCCCTATATTGCTTTGGCAGGCGCTCAGTACGACGAGTTCGGCAGGAATATCCCAATGGTAAAGGTCGGTCAGGAAGACGGAAGAATCTGCCAGTGCGATATACGGCAGTTTTCCATCGTAGGCACCGTAGGCATGAGTAGACAGATGCAAAATACCGGCCTGCCCCATGGCTGTGGTGAAAGCTTGCCGGGTGGCAGCATCGTCCCGGAAGGCGTGCATAGGGAAATGAGCCGCTATCGCTTCCAGCTCAACGGGGCTGTATTTTAGCGTGCCATGCCCCCCGTTGTCCTGCTGAGCGAAAGGCGCCATTGCATACGCCTGCATGACAGGGCTATCTGTGTTATTTTCCAGCTGATCATACAAAGTTGCAGAAAAACTGTAGCCTGCTACATGGCTGTTCACAAGATAAGGAGCAGAGCTTAAATCCGTGCCGGGATGAGGCGCCAGGAGCAAGGCTTCAAAGGGCACATAAGCAAGGGGGCCGCCGGGGATGATGAGCAGGGACTCTGCCTTGAGCGGATCGGAGATGGGCAATAGTTTTTGAAACAAGGCGTGGGCCTGCTCCTTGTAAGCTGCGGGTGCCTGCTCAATCAGAGCAGGGGCGCTAAACCAATGCAGGAAACTTTCCACCTGCTGTGCCAGCGCATCACTGCTACCCAAATCAAGGAGTTGCGATTCCTGGTCATTGGCATAAAGCAGATAAGCCCTTTCTTCACCAAACAGGTAGTGCAGCAGTGCCCGGCCCTGCCCCTTGAGATAATTATTTTGGAAGGGCTCCCAACCGATCACGGCTGCACCTGCTGTTTGTCTTTGGTAAACGGGGAAGGAAGCGCTCAGGTAGGCGGTCAGGCGTTCCAGCTCCTGTTCTATGGCAAGTGCCTGGTCCAGCACTACAGCCACGCTTTCAGAGCCGGCTTGATCCAGCTCCAGTTGCAGGCGGTTCAACTGCCTGCGCAGCGCTCGCTCCTGCTGCTGAAGCGAGTCTGGTATGTTGGACAGGGCATCTGCTTCTGCCAGGGCTTCCAGCAACAGTACCGACTGGCTTTTTTCCAAAAAGTAAAAGGCATCGGCAGTGGCTTGCTGCGCCGTGCAAATGCGGACGGCCCGTTCATAAAAAGGCAGGGCTTCTTCCCTCCAAAACAGTTTCGTGCTGGCATCGCTGTGGGAACTTCGCAATTGATCGATGAGGTAATCGCCGGCTTTTAGCCAAGGGGCGGCAGCCTGTAGGTACTGCTCATCCCCGTATTGCTCGTATTGCGCCAGCAATGCCCGGAGCAGGTCATTGAGGTAAATGGACAAATCTACCTTGTATGGCGTCTTCTCCAAATATAGCTGTTCAGCATTTTGCAAGGGGCTGCCGGGATAGAAATCAGCTCTCAAAGTCTGTATCGCCTTCAGGAACCAATCGGCGGCCTGAGCCGGTTTGCCCTGCTGCAGGGCAAGCTCTCCGAGATTATCCATTATCGCAGCGGCGATCTCTTTATCTTGTGCTTGTTGAGCCAGATCAAGTGCCACGCTCAACTGTTCGTCAGCAAAGGGGTACTGTTGGCTCTTTACGGCTGCTATCCCCATTAAGTTCCTGACTTTGGCTTGGCTTACCGTATACTCAAGCTCTTGATATAGAGTCAGGGCTTGCTGACCCAGGCTTTTGGTTTTTGCATATTGCTCAAGCTGGTAATGAGCTATCGCTAAATTCAGCAATGTGTTGGCTTCATTCTCTAAGAGCTTTTGCTCGGTGAAGTAAGGTAGGGCAAGCCGTAGTTGGCGAATCGCCTTTTGGGAAGCTTTCCGATCTGTGTACAAAAGCCCTAAATCCGATCTGGCTTTCGCTTGATTAAGCGCTTCCCCTTCCTGCGTATCTTCAATCACCCACCTCAGCAGGCGCTCTGCTTTGTCAAAATCCCCGGCATAACGATGCATGTCAGCCACTTTGAGCGCAGCAGCTCGGTGCAACACCCTGTTTTTCAGCTGTTGCTGAATGTCGGCGGCCGCTTGGTAATAAGTCAGCGCCTGTCCATAATCTTCCAATCGTTCGTAGAAGTAACCAAGGTTGAAGCAAGACCGTCCAAGGTCTTCGTGTGCCTTGCCGGCAAATGCTTTCGTACGATAATCCACCGCTAGTTGCATCTCTTGAGCAGCCTGGGGCATGTCTCCATCATGATAGGATAATACACCAAGTGTATGGTAGACTAATCCCAGTGAATCCAACCGTTTTGGACAATCTTTCAATTCTTCAGCCAGCATTTGCAGTCCTGCCCGGTCTCCAGCCTCCACGATCGGAAGTATGGGTTTTTCCGGGCATTTCGCGAAAGCAGGCAGGCTGACAAGAAAGCAAAGCAGGACGTATGGAAGGCGTTGTGCAGGCATAGACTTAAAGGATTGATGCCCCGGCTCGCGTAGCGCGAACCGGGGCAGAAGGGTTTTATTATCCGTAATATAAGGTATTTGCCCGTTACAGTTTGATCAGGCGGCCTACCCACAGCTGTCCTTTATGCCTAAGGCGCAGCAGGTAAGTACCTGATGGGAAATGCCCTACGTCAAGGCTTGTGTTTTGGGGATGAGCGGAAGGGGGGAATTGCCATTGCCCCATACGCTGGCCACTGAGGTGGAAGATTTCTAACTCAGCTGCCTCCAGGATTGGTGGCAATTCCAGCTGCACCGCATCACGCGCCGGGTTGGGGTAGAAATGGATGTCCTGCGATAGCGGGGCAGTTTGTGTAGGGGTGGTGCACAAGGCCAGTATATTGAGCAAGTTGCCGTCAGTAGCCACGGTATCAAGCGAAGGTATCTTGTCTGCTGTGTTGAGCAGGAGTGATTTGACATCCGCATAGGGCGTTTGCCGCCCCAGCTTGCAGAAGACGATGGCCGCTGCTGCGCTCACCGCCGGTGCGCTCATGGAGGTACCGGACTTGATGCCAAAACTATCCTGAGGCAAATAGCTGCCAATCTCTACGCCTGGAGCCAAAATATCCACCCAGGTATCACTGAAGTTTGAGAACAATGCCCGTCCTACTACCCGTTCGCCATTTACGCCCGTAGAATCAAATACAGCACCCACGGTGATTTCATTTGGGGTCTGGTCAAAGCAGGCTGGGTACTGGAGCAGGGTATCGAGCATAAGCGAGTCATTGCCCGCAGCAGAAACGACGAGTATATTGTTGAATTCCGCAGAATCTATGGCATTTTTCAGGATGCCGTTTTCGCCATCGCTGCCCAGGCCACTGCCATAAAAGCCCCAGCTGTCGTTGATGACGGCCGCACTGTCTTCTATCGCCTGATAGGTGGCACAGGCAACCTTGAACAAGCTGGAAACGCCTTGCGCATCATGTGTCTTGTACGGGAGGATGTGAAACCGGCAGTTGTCGGTGCAAGCTTCATCCAGGGTTCTTGCAATAATACCCGCTACATGAGTACCATGGCTGTGGTCGTCCATCGGGTTGTTGCTAATGCCTGTATCAGAAACGAAATCCCAGCCAATAGGGTCGTCTGCTGCGCAGTTGTTATCATCGTCTGTATCGTTATTAAGGGCATCAGGCTTTTTGTAAATGTAGCCACTGAACCCTTCGTGTTTGTAGTCCACACCGGTATCCAAAACGGCAATGCGCACTGCATCATCAATGGCGTCCGGGATGCCGGCCAGGTCATTTTGCGTAAGCGTAGGGTTGTCCGTGATCATCTCTGGCTGCAATTCGGCTACGGTGTAGTAATTGGGGTCTGCTTCCTGAATGATCACCGACGAACTAGCGCCCTTTACCCGCTCCAGGATATCAATAGTCGACCCTTCAGGGTACAGCATGCCATCCTGATTGTAGAGGACACTATCGCCCAAGCCCCAAAGCTGCAGGGAATTACAAACGCAAGAGTCTATAAGTGTTGCCCCGAGCGTGTCCCGCAGCGCTTCCACACTATCGGGAGGGGTGCCGGGTACGATCTGTACCACAATTTCATTAGGGGCATACGGCCAACCGGCGTCATCTGGCGTATAGGGGTAACCCAAAGCGGGGAAGGTGTCTCGGTAATGTGCGGGCCGAGTTTCCGGATAGGGAAAGGTATTGTAAAACGCCACATCGTCGATGATCCAGAAGTACTGGGTCGTTTCGAAGATGAATGTGACCTCAATGGTAGCATCAGCGGCAATACTCGTGATATCGATAACTTCCACCGCTCTGGGACCGGTTTCCACTTGCGGCAGCACATTCCCGTTTATGGTGAAATCTTGCGCTGCTCCGGTAGACACGTCCGTCACTCTTACAAAAGTCGCCCCCCCCAGCGCACGGTAATATTGATTGAAGCGGAGGAATACCTGGCTTTGCCCACTGAGATCGACAGGTGGGCTAACCAGCACTCCTGATGTGCCGGCAATCGCTGCTGCTCCCCCCTGGGAGCGGGAAAGGATGGAGCCCCGGCCAGCCCATAGTGTTGGGTCAAACATTTCGGCTTTGCCATCTTCTACCCAGCGCCAATTGTTGCCGGGGGTAGTCCAGTCCATAAAGTCGCCTTCGCTATCGAAAGGGAAAGCAGCGATAGGGGATTGGGCGAAAGAGAACGTAGCGAGCAGTAATAAACCTGCCATGAGTATGGAAAAGCGTAGGGTCTGCATAATAGGTTGTTTTGAGGTTTAGAAAATAAGCCCGGGCCTGGCTGTGTGAGCAGGCATAGTGCTTGAGCTGATGTAGTGTATGGTTGGGATTATTGCTTTTTGAACGGAGATTATAGTTGCTGCAGCAAGCGCTGTGCCTGTTGCTGAAAAGCAGAAGGCTGACCAGCCAGTGTTTGCAGCAGTGGCCTTGCTGCCTCATAGTCGCCGGTTTTGACATAGCTCAGCGCCATGTACCAGCGGCCGTATTCCTGCAAAGCTGAACTTCCGCCGGCCAATGCCTCAAACTGGGTACGTGCCTCATCGGTCCGCCCTGTTTCCAATGCGGCGATGCCCAGGGACAGTTTCAGCTGCGGGTTCTCCGGCAGTTGTTGTACCAAGGCAGACAGCTGGGTGTAAGCCGTCTCGTATTCCCCCTGGTTGAAGGCTTGTTCTGCGGCTTGCGGGCTTGTGCCATCCACATTGCGTTCCTGCAGGGCAAGCGCAGGGTGCAGGGCGTACTGTTCGTACAGGTTTGCGGAAGTCTGGAACGGGTTCCAAACCAATAGGATCAAGGCGATGGCTGCGGCGGCCGCTACGAGCCAAACGGGCTTTCGTCGCCAAAGCGGCACCACTGCTCCCCCTTCCGATCCAGCGGAAGGAGCGTCTTCTTCGTCTTGAAAGTACTGTGCCCCCAGATCAGCCAGGCGTTTTTCCAGCGCAGGCCTTTGTGCTTGATGTTTCAAGTAGTTTTGCATCTGCTGCCGCTCTCTGAGCGCTTCTGCAAATGCAAGGTCATCCAGCAACCGTTGCTCGAAAGCTTGCTGCTCTTGTTCAGGCAGCTCTCCCTGCAGATACCGGTCAATGATTAAATAGTCTGATGCTTCCATACGTCAAGCGGTTTGAGCATTAAACAAATTACGCCACCGCTCTGCACAAGCGTTCTTCCGACGGTACACCGTATTGGCATTATTCATGCCAAGCTGTTCGGCGACTTCGGCGGAAGCCATTCCGGAAGCCAAAAGTCGTAGTAGTTGCTGGCAGAGCTCACTCAGCTGGCTGAAAGCCTGGTCAAGCTTACGCTGCCTGATTTCTTCTTCTTCAATTTGTTCCAGGGTGTTCTGAACGATGCCTTCAGACTCATATCGCTCGGCTTCCACATTTCTTACCTCTGTTTCCCGGTTTTTTTTGCGAAGCTGTGAAAGCCACTTGTTCCGGCAGATTTGGAAGAGCAGTGCACCAAGGGGGCAGGTGAGCAAAAAGGCTGGGTCTTGTGCTTTCTGGTGCAGCGCAATTATACCTTCCTGAAAGACATCCTGAGCATCGGCCGCCGAGCCGCTGTTGCGCTTTACCCATTGGGTGACAGCCCGGGAGTGCTCCCTGTAGATATAATGCAGGGTGGAGAAATCGCCCTGGCGCAATGCCTGTATGTGCTTATGATCTGGGTGTTGTTCCATCGCTGTACAATTATAAGAGATTCTTTGGCATTTTCTGCACCCTCTTATAAAATAATGCGCGCAGGGCGGCTCAACCTGTTTCTGCCCCGCTCTCAAAGTCACCTTTCCTGTTTTTTTGAAAAAAGTTTCCCCAAGAGGGTAAGGTTATGCCTTAAGCAGCGATAGACCAGTGTATTTCAACCTGTATAACCCCGAAAAACAGGTAGGCGGTTTTAATATCATGTGAAAAAGGCAATCGCTAATTTCTTGCGGGAGATCGCTTGTGCAATTGACCCGGATTGCAAAAATTAAAATTGCATTGCTAAATAATAGTGTTTGTTGCTCCCTTTCTTGGTACAACGGTATCGGTTAGGGAGCTTTTATTGCCATTTGTCACCCCTTTACTCCGGCTCAGTTTTTATATTTACCGATCCTAACCACAAATATCCAAATTATGAGCCGAATCGTCACCTTAGATGAATTCATCATCCGACGGCAAAAAGATTTCCCCTTTGCTTCCGGAGAACTGACCGGGCTGCTGCGCGATATTGGCGTGGCTGCCAAAATTGTCAACCGCGAAGTCAACAAAGCAGGCTTGGTAAGTATCCTGGGGAAGGCTGGTTCAGAGAATGCCTCCGGCGAGGATGTGCAAAAGCTCGACCTCTACGCGAATGAAAAGCTGATCGACTGCCTGAAAAACAGCGGAGAGTGCTGCGGAGTCGCTTCCGAAGAGCTGGAAGACATTATCCCTATTAACTCTGTGGCTTCCAAAGCCTCCAAGTATGTCGTGGTCTTTGATCCGCTGGATGGGTCTTCCAACATTGACGTCAACGTTTCCGTGGGGACCATTTTTGGAATCTACCGCCGCCTTAGCGATGCTGAATCTACCGTTGAAGTCAAGGATTTTCTGCAGAAAGGCGTAGATCTTGTCGCCGCCGGCTACGTGCTTTATGGCACTTCCACCCTACTGGTGTACACCACAGGCCGGGGCGTCAACGGCTTTACCCTGGACCCCACCATCGGGGAATTTTGCCTGAGCCATACCGATATTCAGATACCGGACCGCGGAAACTATTACTCCGTCAATCAGGGCTACTACCTGAAGTTTGATGTGGAAATGCGCCGGTACATCGACCACTGTTCTGACCTGAACCTGCGGTTGCGCTATATCGGTTCTATGGTTTCTGACATTCACCGAATCCTTTTTCAGGGCGGTATTTTCCTTTACCCCAATACCCGAAAATACCCCCAGGGCAAGCTCCGGCTGGTGTACGAGTGCAACCCGCTGGCATATATCGTGGAACAAGCCGGCGGCAAAGCCATCACCTGTCAGCTGGAACGTATCCTTGAGCTAGAGGTCAACCACCTCCACCAAAGGGCTACAATTGCCATTGGGTCGCCGGGTATGGTCGACGAAATGAAAGCCTTCGTGGAACGATACAGTGCCGCTCCTGTGTTTAACGGATAGGTTTTATGAGGCAGCCTCAAAAGTGGTCAAAAAAAATGCCGCAAAACCTTGCTTTTGTAAAAACCAGAAGCGTATATTTGCATCGCTTTTAAAATAAGCACTACTGATCCATGCCCAGATGGCGAAATTGGTAGACGCGCTACCTTGAGGGGGTAGTGTCCTTACGGATGTGCAGGTTCGAATCCTGTTCTGGGCACCGAAAGCCTGATTGTCACTACAGTCAGGCTTTTTTCTTTAAAAATCCATTGTTGGATTTTTAAAGAAAATGAGGTAATTTTACGCCATAAAGCATAAAATAGTCGATAAAGCCTCCTTTCGGTTAGGCTTCAGACACACGTACTTCACTTTCCTGACACTCCTGCACAACACCTTAGCTGGCACCACGAAGAACGAGATGGACAAATCTGTTCCCAATTGTGCATGCAAGAAAAGAACAAGAGTAAATCCATTGACGAGCTTCCTTTTACTCTTGCCTTCTTGCCAGCGATGTGACTTAAAAACCAAGGCAGCGTCTTAACTCAACAATTAAGATTTCAGGCTTTTGCCTGCAATCGTGCAGATTTATCAGACAAGAGATGAAGAAAGTTCCGGAGACTAAAATTGGTTATTTACAGGTGGTAGAAGCACCTTCGGCCATAGCTTACCTGCACTGCTTTTGCGCAGAGGCAACGCCGCTCAACGTGGACATCCTGAATGAGCTGGGCAAGACCTACCGCACGCATAAAGCAACCTTGGAACCAGGCCCTCACAAAGCGCCCATCCGTTTGGGCAATTTGCCGCCGGGGCAGTACAATGCATGGATTACCCTTGGGCAGGTTTCCGGAATCCGAAGCTTTACGATTACTAAAGGCGGCTCCTTTAAAGACCGGATCAAAACCTGGCTCAAACGATAAAATTCCTACCCTTTTTATAGATTTTTTCTCCCCCGCTTCAACTAAGCTCCTTTGCCTGCGTTTTTTAGTCATTAATCAAGGGTGGTCCCTACTGCCCGCTTGATCACCTCACACCATTGAACCATGCCAGACAAAAAAGCGATCGGCAAAAAAGAAGCTGAAAAACTGGAACGCATTGCTTTCATCCTAAAAACAGTCGCCCACCCCCTCCGGCTTGGCATCGTGCACCTGCTGGAGCAACATCCGCAGCTCTCCGTTTCTGAAATCTGCACCATGCTTGGCTCCGAACAATCGCTAACCTCCCACCACCTCCAAAATATGCGCCTCAAGGGCATCCTGCATGCCGAACGGGACGGGCGCAGCATGCTCTACACTCTTAAAGAGCGGGATGTCTCCTCTATTATCTCCTGCCTGGAGAACTGCAACTGCAACATGTAAATACGGAGGCAAAGCATTAGCCGGCCGGCAGAATGCCTTTTCTTTTTGTTTTTTTACATGAACAAAACAAACTATATTCGACTTTCAAACATATTACTATGGTACCTTACCGGTCACTGCCTGCAGATCTGTTCATGGTTGAGCTGGCCCTTACGTCCGATGCGGTCCTGATTGACCTGCGGACACCTCAGGAAATACGTAAGGACAAATTGATGGATCAGGCTATGAATATAGATTACCTCAGCGACACTTTCGAGGAGGAAATCGAAAGCCTGGACCGGCTCCGGCCTTACTTCCTGTACGATGACGGCGGCAAAAGAGCGCCTTTAGCTGCTTCTCTTATGGCCCGGCGGGGCTTCAGGCAAATTGCTTACCTGCAAGGCGGCCGAAAGGAAGTCCGGGAATTTGAGCAGTAGCCTGATTGCCGGGATGACTATGGCCGATAGGATTTCTTTTTAAAATTTTGAAAGTTAAAACTGCCGATGAAAGAATTCTGGGAAGAACGCTATGCAGCCGAAGCATATGCCTACGGCAAAGCACCAAACACTTATCTCCGGGCTGAATTGGAACATCTAGAGCCGGGGCATGCCCTTTTCCCGGCAGAAGGAGAAGGCCGTAATGCCGTCTACGCTGCCCAACTTGGCTGGTCTGTGGAAGCCTTTGATTACAGTAGTGCAGCCCGGCAAAAAGCACTGCGCCTGGCCAAAGCCCATCAGGTCACCCTGCAGTATCAGGTTGCTTCCATAGAAAGCTTCCCCTTTGAGCGCAAGGAATACGACCTCATTGCCTTGTTTTTTGTCCACCTGCCGCCGGCACTGCGCCAACAGTTGCATGCCGCCTGTATCAATGCGCTGCGCCCAGGTGGCAAACTGCTGCTGGAAGCTTTTCATAAGGAACAGCTCCCCCTGAATTCCGGCGGGCCAAAACAGGAAGCCATGCTGTTCAGCCTGGAAGAGCTGGAAGCTGACTTTGCGCCGCTTTCACTCGACCAGATTTCCCGGCAACGTGTTATTTTAGAGGAAGGCCCTTACCATCATGGGCCAGCCGAGACCGTCCGAGTTCGCGCAACCAAACACCAATAAATATGGAAAGCCTGAAAGTAGCTCAGTCCACCTTCGATGCCATTGCCAAAGAAATCCACAGCGACCAAAGCCCCGTAGGCATCGATGCCAAGAAAACACACATCATCATCCTGGATAAACTGTTGCAGCTGGAAGAACGGCTGAAGCAAATCGAAGCAAAACTAGAAGCAAAAGACCACTAACTTATGATAACAGAAAAGGCAAGGCCGGAAATCCTTTCGCTTATCCGTCAGCACTACCCTCAGCTGGCAGAGCGCAACCTGCAGGATGCCATCGCGGATGAAGGAACGATCATGCATTTCAAAGCCGGATCGCTGATTATGGATTTTGGTGCCTATGTAAAAATTATGCCCCTCATCATTAAGGGCAGCATTAAAGTATCCCGGGAAGACGAGGAAGGCAATGAACTGTTCCTGTATTACCTGAAGCCCGGAGAGACCTGCTCCATGTCCTTTACCTGTTGCCTGATGGACAAAAAGAGCGAAATCCGGACCGTAGCAGAAGAGGACACCACCCTCATCGGCATCCCCACCCGCTTTATGGATGAGTGGATGAGCCGCTATCCCAGCTGGAAGAATTTCGTGATGACCTCCTATGACAACCGCATGCTGGAACTGGTACGCACCATCGACAGCATCGCTTTCAAAAAGATGGACGAACGGTTGATGGACTACCTGGAGCAGAAAGCGGAAGCCAACGACAGCCGGACCCTGAATGCCACCCACCAGGAAATTGCCTACGACCTGAATGCCTCGAGAGAAGCAATATCCCGGCTGCTGAAACAGCTGGAAAAGGATGGCGTTGTACAATTGGGGCGCAACCGTATAGAACTGTTGTAATGCCTCCATAAGCCAGTCCGGGGAAGGAAGAAAGCGGTTATTGTGATGTTCGTCACTGCGGGCCCCGTTAAAAAGGCAGACTTTTGTATCGTTGAGCAGCCAATTGTTAACAAGCGTTTGTCAAGCCGCATTTGACAAACTCAAAATAGTTCTCCGCGATGCGAATTAAAGACTTTCTACCTATTCTGGACTGGCTTCCAAATTATAAGACAAGCAACCTGCAGGGCGATCTGTCTGCAGGCCTGACCGTAGGCGTCATGCTTATCCCACAGGGTATGGCTTATGCGATGATTGCCGGCCTGCCCCCGATTTATGGCTTGTATGCCTCCACGATCCCTTTGATCATTTATGCGATCCTGGGTACTTCCCGTCAGCTGGCGGTAGGCCCGGTAGCGATGG
The DNA here is from genome assembly GCA_024742755.1 of bacterium. Classification (GTDB taxonomy): domain Bacteria; phylum Bacteroidota; class Bacteroidia; order Chitinophagales; family Saprospiraceae; genus Phaeodactylibacter. The sequence continues at coordinate 33,312 of JANSXW010000022.1, forward strand.
TCTCTTTGCTGACCGCAGCGGGTATTGGCGCCCTGACGGAAGGGGGCACGGAGACTTACATCATGCTGGCCATTGCGCTGGCCCTATTTGTGGGCGTCATTCAGTTCCTGCTCGGCGTCTTCCGGCTTGGTTTTCTGGTCAATTTCCTTTCCCACCCGGTCATCAGCGGCTTTACTTCAGCTGCGGCACTGATCATTGGCCTGTCTCAGCTCAAGCACCTTCTGGGTGTGAATATCCCGAGAAGCCACCATGTGCACGAAATCCTGCTCAACGCTATAGAACAGTTTGGAGCCGTAAACTGGTATACCTTCGGTGTCGGTATTGGAGGTATTTTGCTGATCAAGGGCGTGAAGAAAATCAACAAAGCCATTCCCGGGCCACTGCTGGCGGTAGTATTCGGTATAGCTGCGGTTTATGGCCTGGGACTGGTCGATCAGGGTGTTAAGATCGTGGGCACGGTCCCTGAAGGGTTGCCTTCCTTTGTCATTCCAACCTTCTCCGGGGAGCAATTTTCCGCCCTGTTGCCCATCGCGCTGACGATTGCCCTGGTCAGTTTTATGGAGAGCATTGCGGTGGCCAAAGCTATTCAGGCCAAACATAAAAATTACAAAATATCGGCTAATCAGGAACTGATTGGGCTTGGCGCGGCTAACATCTTCGGCTCTTTGTTCCAATCCTATCCTGTCACCGGCGGATTCAGCCGTACCGCGGTCAATGATCAGGCGGGCGCAAAAACCGGGCTGGCGGCTATCATCAGTGCGGTACTGATTGCGCTGACCCTGCTCTTCCTTACGCCCCTGTTTTACTATCTGCCTAAAGCGATTCTGGCGTCTGTCATCATGGTCGCCGTTTTCGGGCTGATCGACATCAAAGAGGCCAAGCACCTCTGGGCTACCGACCGGGCAGACTTTTGGATGCTCATCGCTACCTTCGCAGGCACACTGTCCCTGGGCATTGAGCAAGGTATCCTTATCGGTGTGGCGCTGTCGCTTGGGGTGGTTATTTTCCGCACCACCATGCCTCACTTTGCAGTACTGGGCCGCATACCCGGCGAAGACCACTACAAAAACATCAACCGTTTCGATAACCTGGAGCAACGGGAGGACATCCTCATCATGCGCTTCGATGCGCGCCTTTACTTTGCAAATGTCAACTTCTTCAAGGAAGCCATTGAGGCGGAAGTCGAACGCCGCAAGGGCAAACTCAAGCTCTTTATCCTGGATGCCAACAGCATCAACAGCGCAGACAGTAGCGGGCTGCATGCCCTGGAGGAAATTCGCGAGTTCCTGGCCTCCCTCAGCATCGAATTCTATATGACGAGCGTGAAGGGGCCGCTTCGTGACACGTTGCAAAAGGGGCACTTCGATGAGAAGCTGGGCAAAGACAAGTTTTTCATGCACATTCAAACGGCAGTAGACAATTTTGACAAGAAAAATCCACAGCGGTACAAGGATTATGTGCTGCAGACGAACCTGGATTAAAGAGTCAAACTCAACACTTTTAGAAAAGCGCCCGGAACAAGATGATCCGGGCGCTTTTTTATTAGGCCGAAGCGGGTAAACATCTGTCCCCCTGCGTGCGCTTTATCAGAAAAGCCTCCATGTTTACCTTAATTTTTGTGCTGCTGACCGGTCTTGGTGTTTTCTTCATTTACAGAAGCCGGCAAGCGGAAGGCAGTGGTCAGAAGGTATTGGGTATTGGTCTCATTCTTGGCACGATTTTACTGTTTCGTTTCCTTGATTTCTGGGGCGAAAAAATCTGGTTTGACGAACTGGGGTACAACGACCGTTTCTGGACGCTGTTTCTGGCAGAGTCCCTGTTTGTGGTAGCCGGAGCGCTGTCAGGGCTCGGGCTCCTGGCGCTTTTGTCGCACCACCTGCCTTCTTCCAAGAAATGGTTGCGGCGCGGCGTGCTGATTGCCGGGGCGCTGCTGGGGGCCGCCTGGGGGTTCGCCAACTGGAGCAGCTTTCTGAAATTTTGGTATCAGGTTCCTGTGGGCATGTCTGACCCGGTACTCGGGGTGGAAGCCAGCTTTTACCTCTTTACCCTACCCTTTCTGGACGGGCTCTACAACTTCCTATTTATGCTGGTACTGCTTGCCCTGGGCATGACCGTTGCCGGGCGCTACGAATTCTATCAGGAGGGGCGCAGCATCAAGCTTTACCAATCGGACAACGCAAGGGGAAAAGCCTCCCGCCAAATGCTGTTTGTGAATGCCGCATTGCTGCTCTTCGTCCTTGCCGGTGGGATTTACCTTGACCGATTCCACCTGCTTTTTTCAGACCTGGGCACGGTGTCTGGCCCCGGATGGACGGACGTGCACATCGTGCTGCCTGCCCTTACTACTGCGCTGGTGTTTACCGCACTGGCAGGGCTCAGCTTATTGGTTCCGGCTATCCGGGAAGCGCTACAGCACCTGCTTTTCCGGTTGGGCGTGCGCAAAGCAGGCAATCCGCTTTATGTAATTGGCAGTACCGCTGCCATGGTTGCGGCCTTCTGGCTGATTGCGCTCAACGTTTTGCCCGGCGCTTATCAAAGCTTCCGGGTGGAACCCAACGAAATTTCCTACGAGAAGCCCTACATCGCGCATAATATTGAATACACCCGTTTTGGCTTTGGGCTGAATCAGGTGGAAAGCCGTGAATTCCCGGTGCGGGATACCTTCAGCCGGGACATGGTTCAGGACAATCCGACCATTTTCAACAACATCCGCCTGTGGGACTGGCGGGCACTCGATGCGGTGCTGAAGCAGTTTCAGGAAATCCGCCTGTACTACGAGTTCAATGATGTGGACATTGACCGGTACCGCTACGACGATGGCTACCGGCAAGTCATGATTTCTGCCCGTGAAATGAATGCGTCCAACCTGCCGGAAAAGAGTCAGACTTTCGTCAATGAAGTCTTCAAATACACGCACGGCCACGGCATTGCCCAAACCACCGTCGCAGATTTTACTTCTGAGGGCCTGCCTAATTTTCTGGTCAAAAACATACCCCCGGAAAGCAAATACCCTTCCCTTGCGGTGGAACAGCCCCGGATTTACTACGGAGAGCTCACCGATGACTACGTGATTGTCAATAGCAGTGAGCCCGAATTTGATTATCCGCAGGGCGATCAAAACGAGTACTACAGCTATACCGGTCAGGGGGGCGTAAGGCTGCGGAATGCCTGGCGCAAACTCATCTACGCCTACAAAATGGGGGAATTCAAACTGTTGCTCAGCTCCTACCCTACCGATGAAAGCCGGGTTTTGTTCCGCCGTGATGTGAAAAGGCGGGTCCGGGCGCTCGCTCCGTTCCTGCAACTCGATCAGGACCCCTACATCGTCAATGCCGATGGGCAATTGTACTGGATGATCGATGCCTATACCACCTCTTCTTACTTTCCCTACTCTGCCCCTTACAATGCCACTGAGCGCATACAGTACAAGGAAGGAGAAGCACAGCAGCAACTAAAAATAGACCACCGGTCTGACTTTGACGGACAAAACTACCTGCGCAACCCGGTCAAAATTACCGTCAACGCGTTTACTGGCGCAGTTGATTTTTACACCTTTGATGAGAACGATGCCATCTTAAAAGTCTGGAATAAGATACTGCCGGGCATGTTTCAGCCCCGCAGCAGTATGCCGGAAGCACTGCAGGGCCACATCCGCTATCCGGTCGATTACCTGCTGACTCAGGGGCTTGTCTACGCCAAATACCACATGAATGACCCTGAAGTTTTCTACAATCAGGAAGACCTGTGGATACGGGCAACCGAAAAGTACTACGGCAGCGTTCAGCCGGTAGAGCCCTACTATATTATGTGGCAGCCTCCGAATAGTGAGGAAGCCGGCTTTTCCCTGATTCTCCCCTTCACACCCAAAAACCGGCAGGTGTCTATCGGGTGGATCGCCGGGCTTTGCGACCCGGGTCAGTATGGCCGGTTCTTGGCCTATAATTTCCCAAAAGAAAAACGGGTGCTAGGCCCGCAGCAGGTGGAAACCAAAATCGACCAGAACAGCTATCTGTCCGGGCAGCTCTCGCTTTGGGACCAAAGAGGCTCGAGGGTCATCCGAGGCAATGTGCTGGCCATCCCGGTGGCCGAAACCATCGTGTACGTAGAGCCTATCTACCTGCAGGCCGAGACCGCTGCTTATCCCGAGTTGCGCCTGGTCTGCATCATGCACAACGATCAGCTCAGTTACGCTGAGACCTTTGACGAAGCACTGGCAGGGCTCTTCGAGCCGGCGGCGGCGCCCACACAGGAAGGCGCACCCTCTTCTGTAGCCTATGAGGAGGGCACAAGTCTACAGGCTGGCATCTCAAGCGCCCGGGAAGCATTCCAACGCTACCAAAACGCAACCGGAGAGGGAAGTTTTGAAGCTGCCGCCCAAGCCCTGAAGGACCTTCAGCGCGCCCTGGAAGACCTCAATCAGCAATCGCAAGACCAATAATGAAGGGGGCCGCCTACCATATCATTGACCTGTCCGTTACCCTCCTTGCCCTGAGCGTGTTAGGCATCCTGGTTTGGGAATACGGCTACGGGCAGGCCTTCGCTTATGAGCAGTGGACATTTGCTCTTTTTGGAGGCTTGCTGGCCCTGCAAACCGGGTACAGCCTGGTCAGGCATCCCGGGCCGCTGCTTTTCAGGCGCAACACACGAATCGTGCTGCTGATTTCAGGGCTGCTGGTGACCGCTTTCAGTTTGCTGAGCATCCCTCAGGTATTCCCTTTGCGGGCTTACTGGCTGGTCCGCCTGCTGGTTTTGCTCCTTGCTCTGGCCCTGATCATTGAACGGCTGTTCCGGATAGAAACCCGCCGCATGCACCCTGCCCTTATCTTTGTCAGCAGCTTCGCGGTATTGATTGGGCTGGGCACACTGTTACTTCTACTGCCGCAGTCTGCCAAAGTGAATGTTTCTCTGGTCGATGCGCTGTTTACCGCTACAAGTGCAGTTTGTGTAACCGGGCTGACCGTACTGACTACCGGGGAGGATTTTACGCTGACCGGGCAGGCCTTCATTCTGGTACTCCTGCAGCTGGGCGGGCTGGGCATGCTGACGTTTACCAATATATTTGGATTGTTTTTCCGCAGCTTCGGCTCTTTCCGCAACCGGCTGATGCTGCAGGACATGATCAACAGCCGCACCATTGAAGGCACCAAGGGCTTATTGGTCCGCATCCTGATATTCACCTTTGTGGCAGAAGGTATTGGGGCATTGCTGATTTATGTTGGGCTGGCAACCGGGAGTGCCCCGGAAGGCAACCGGGCCTGGTTTGCAGTCTTTCATGCCATATCGGCATTTTGCAACGCAGGTTTTTCCACGCTGCCCCAATCGCTGTACGAAGAAGCATTCCGGCTGCAGTATGGCGTCCACTTAACGATAGCAGCCCTCATTATTCTGGGGGGCATAGGTTTTAACACCATTATTGGGTACCTACAATACATTGGCGAAGCCGTTCGGTACTACTTCTACCGGCTGATCAACCGTGCGGACCGGGCTATTCCTGCCTCTTTGCCTCTGCTTTCCACCAACGACAAGCTGGTGCTCCGAACGACGGCCGCCCTGTTACTGGCCGGCACGCTCGGTTTTTATTTTTTTGAAGGCTCCAACAGCCTCAGCAACCAAAGCTCTTTTGGGCAATGGGCAACCGCCTTTTTTGGTTCCGTTACGGCGCGGACTGCCGGGTTCAATTCATTCGACACGGGCAGCCTTGCAGGCTCCACCTTGCTCTTGCTGATCCTGCTAATGTGGGTAGGCGCTTCCCCGGGGTCTACCGGAGGGGGCATCAAGACCACTACTTTTGGGATTGCCCTGCTCAATATCTGGCAGCAGGTCCTGGGCCGGAAGCGTATCGTAATGGGTTGGCGCAGTGTGCCTGCAAGTGCACTGAACCGGGCACTCGCCATCATTATGCTCTCCCTGCCGGGAATCGGGGTACCTGTTTTTTTGTTGTTCCATTTTGAGCCCGGCATTCCACTAATGCCCATCGTATTTGAATGCGTCTCAGCCTACTGTACTGTGGGGCTGAGCATGGGTATCACGGAGGAATTATCAGAACCAGGAAAGCTCACGCTCATTGCAACCATGTTTACAGGCCGGGTCGGCTTTCTCACCTTCCTTACGGGGCTGGCTCGTCAGTGGGCCCGGGAAAAGCACGACCCGGCCAGGTATCCGGAGGAAGATATATTCATCAATTAATGCTCAGTTATGAAGTTTATCATTATCGGTCTTGGCAATTTTGGGGCAACGCTCGGCCTGCGGCTTGTGGAGGACGGGCATGAAGTGATTGGCGTAGACAAGCGCCCCGAACCTGTGAACCTGCTGAAAGATGGGCTTACTCATACCATCGAGCTAGATACCTCCGACGAGCTCAGCATGGATAAACTCCCGCTTGAAGGGGCAGATACCATCCTTGTGACTATAGGCGAAGACATCGGCGCTTCTGTAACCGCTACTGCCTTTGCCAAGGAGCGGCGCAAGGACGCTACACTCATTGCCCGTACCATTTCCGACATTCACCATACCATACTGGAAGCCATGGGGGTGGACGAGATCATCCATCCGGAAGCCGAATTTGCCGATCAGCTGGCCAACCGGTTACTGGTGGACGGCGCCCTGAAATCCCTGACGCTTGACAGCCAATTCAGCATCCTTGAAGTCAAGGTGCCGGAAAAAATGGTGCATAAGACCGTGGAAGAACTGGCTTTGCCTGATGAGTGGTCCGTCACCATCGTCACCTTGCTCAAAGAACGCAAGCGCCGATCTATCTGGGGCGTCAGCAAAGGTTACCGGGAAGTGATAGGCGTGGTGCGCCCGGATACAACACTTCAAGCCTCCGACCGGCTGGTCCTTTTTGGCAAAACGCAGCAGATACAGGATATGCTGGAGGCATACGAGGATCATTCGGAATGATTAACGGACCTTTCGCGTGGGAAAGATCCGCTAAATAAGCCTGGGCTCTGCTTTTCTCAACTCTTTGCCTGCCATTCCGTTTAAGATCATAAGAAAACGAGATATCCACAAGCCATGCGCCCCGATGACCTCGACCACTTACTAAAAGACCTGGAGCAAGGCGCCGCCGATGAGCTGTCTGAGCTGGAATCTCTGGGCGCCTCCTTCTACCCTACCGGTCAGCTACTGCGGCTTCGCGGGCAGTGGGAGATAAAGAACACGCTTTTCAGGAAATTCCAACGTTTTTTCATTGGTGCGGTAGCTACCTCGCCGGTTTGGCTGGTGCTGTGGTGGCTGTGCCTTAAAATAGGCCTGGTGCGCCTTGGGCTTATCTTTCTGACCTTATTCCCATTTTCCTTTCTGCTGTTCTTCTTCGGGCTCTATTTCATGCACACCTTCTTTAAAGGGCAGGGCCACCTTGACCGGGTCGGGGAAATGATCAGCCGGGAATTACAACAACGGCAGGAAAAAAAGTAAAAAGTACCACAAACACCCCGAAAAGCTCAAACAAAATGGGCTGTTTTACCGCTATTTTTGGTGTGGATGCCCAAAAGGACAACTCAATATAACCGTAACGTTGGCAGCCTTCCTGAGAAAGCGCGCTGACCTCACATAAAACCGATAAAAATGGACGTAGAAATTCTTTCCAGAATTCAATTTGCCTTTACGGTCGCGTTCCACTACATCTACCCTCCACTCAGCATCGGGCTGGGGCTCATCATGGTCGCCCTGGAGGGGCAGTACCTCCGCACCGGCAATAAGGAATACCACGTGCTCGCGAAGTTTTGGACTAAAATCTTTGCCCTAACCTTTGGCATTGGCGTAGCCACGGGCATTGTCATGGAGTTTGAGTTTGGCACCAACTGGGCCACCTATTCGAGGTATGTAGGTGATGTCTTCGGCAGTGCACTGGCTGCGGAAGGGATATTTGCCTTTGCCCTGGAGAGCGGCTTTCTGGGTGTCCTGCTCTTTGGCTGGAACCGGGTGAGCCCCCGGGTGCACTTCATTGCAACACTGGGCGTTTGGCTGGGCTCTATGTTCAGTGCGGTATGGATAGTGGTCGCCAACTCCTGGCAACAGACGCCGGCTGGCTTTCATGTGGTAGGCGAAGGCCTGGATGCCCGTGCGGAAATCACCGACTTCTGGGCAATGGTGTTCAACCCGTCTAGTGTGGAACGGCTGGTACACGTGTGGCTGGGCGCTTTCCTCGCGGGCGCTTTTCTGGTGCTGAGCGTGCATGCCTACTACCTACTGCGCAACCGCCACGTGGAGTTGTCCAAAAAAGCCTTTAAAATTGCACTCATCGTTGCGACGATTGTCTCCCTGGGCCAACTGGTCGCCGGGCACGCCTCAGCAGATGGCGTAGCCGAAAATCAGCCCGCCAAGCTGGCTGCGCTGGAGGGCCACTTCGAGGCAAATGCGCCGGCAGATATGTACCTCATGGGCTGGGTGGATAAAGAATCGCAACAGGTCACCGGCATCCCGATTCCGGGCGGGCTTTCCTTCCTGCTGCATTTCGACTTCAATGAGCCGGTCACCGGGCTGAATGCCTTCCCCATTGAAGACCAGCCACCGGCGCTGAATGCTATCTTCCAGTTTTACCACTTTATGGTGGCATTTGGGATGCTTATGATTGGGCTGACGCTTTACGCCTCCTTCCAATGGTGGCGGGGCAAATTGTTTAAGCAACGCTGGCTGCTATGGGTGTTTGTTTTTGCGGTCCTGCTGCCTAACCTTGCCAATCAGTTTGGCTGGTTTGCTGCGGAAATGGGCCGGCAGCCCTGGGTCGTCTACGGTTTGCTGCGGACCAGTGATGCGCTTTCGGCTTCTGTGCAGGCCAATCAGGTCCTGTTCTCCCTGATCATGTTTTTCCTGATTTATGCGCTGCTGTTCGCCCTGTTCATTTACATGCTGAACAAAAAGATCAAGCACGGCCCGAGCGAAGACCAACTGCTGGACCACCGTTCCCGGCACGAAGAGATGGCGGAAGCGGCAGGAAAATTTTAGAAAAAGCTAACCTGAAAAGATATGGCAACTTTATTTGGATTGGATTATCCGACGCTTTGGTTCCTCGTCATTGGCGGGCTGTTCAGCGGCTACGCTATACTCGACGGGTTTGACCTGGGCGCCGGGGCCTTGCATTTGTTTTTTAAGAAAGAAAAAAGCCGGCGCATCGCCCTTAATGCGGTGGGGCCGGTCTGGGATGGCAATGAGGTTTGGCTTGTGATTGCCGGAGGGGCTCTTTTTGCGGGATTTCCGGTGGTCTATGCGAGTTTGTTTTCGGGTATGTACATCCCGTTTATGCTGTTCCTGCTCTTCCTCATTTTCAGAGCAATCTCCATTGAATTCCGGAGCAAGGAGGAAATGAAGTGGTGGCGGAAAATGTGGGATATTAGCTACAGCGTGGCGAGTATTGCCCTTTCCGTCCTGCTGGGCGTCGTGCTGGGCAATGTGCTGATTGGGATTGAAATCGGGCCACAGGGCAATTTCCAGGGGCACTGGCTGGAATTCCTCAATCCTTATGCCTTGCTGGTTGGCGTCACGACACTTGCCTTATTCTCTACCCACGGTGCTTTGTACCTTTTGATGAAAACAGAGGGGCGGTTGTACGCAAAATTGTCAATTCTGGCCCGGCGGGCGATTATCTTTTTTATCGTAACGTTCAGCCTGGTCACCCTGTATACCCTGATTTACATTCCACATCTGACGGACCGCTTCAAGGATTTGCCGTGGTTGTTCATTGTGCCGGTGCTTGCCTTTTTGAGCATTGCCAATATCCCGCGTCTGATTTCCAGGCGGCGGTTCCGGGATGGGTTTATTTTCTCGGCCATCACGATGAGCCTGCTGCTGGTCGTCGTAGCGATTGAGCTCTATCCGGTGATGCTGCTTTCTACCGTGGACGAGGCTTACAATATTACGATTTACAATGCGGCCTCTTCCGAGAAATCCCTTGGCATCATGCTTACCATTGCCGCCATCGGGACGCCTTTAGTGCTCGCGTACACTGCTTTTGTCTTTTGGACTTTCCGGGGCAAGGTGGAGCTGGACGAAACCAGCTATTAAGACTTATTTCATGACGATCATTTTTGGTTTCATGCAGACGAAACCATTTGGGCGGGGAGAAATTCCCTGCCTTTTTTTATTTTAGTGCATGATTATTCAAGACTTCTACACCGCCTTCCAACGCAAAGACAGTGCCGCCATGCAAGCCTGCTACGCTCCTGATGCCCGGTTTGCCGACCCGGTATTTCCCGGCCTCAACTATGAGGAGACCTGTGCGATGTGGGCCATGCTCGTTTCTGCCGGCAAAGACCTGGAGTTGACGTTCTCGGATGTGAACCTGCGGGGCAATTATGCCTCTGCCAACTGGCAGGCCACTTATACTTTCTCGGCAACCGGCCGGAAAATCGTCAATCCCATCCAAGCCAGTTTTGAGCTGCGGGACGGGAAAATCTACCGGCATCAGGATCAGTTCAACTTTTACCGTTGGGCACAGCAAGCCTTTGGCCCTGCGGGCTACCTCATTGGCTGGACGCCCTTTTTTCAGAAAAAGGTACAGGCTTCTGCCCGCTGCAGCCTCGAAAAGTATATGGCCCGATGACCTTCCGGCAACTTGAGGGCGGTCAGCCCCTCCCTATGCAGCTCCTGCTGGAAGCAGACCCGGACGAAGCAAAGGTACAGGCTTACTGCCGTACCGGTCAGGTTTGGGTGATGGAAGCGGATAACATCTGCGGCGTTGCTGTACTCTACAACCTGGAAGACGCGCCCCCGCTTACTGCCGAAATTAAAAACATTGCGATCAGGCCCGGGCTGCAAGGCCAGGGGATGGGAAAGCGATTGCTAGGTTTTCTGATTGCTGAAGCTGAAAGGCAGGGGTTTCATCGCTTGCGGGTCGCGACAGGCAATTCCAGTATTGACCAGCTGGCGTTCTACCAAAAAGCGGGATTTGAGCTGCTGCGCCTGGATCGGCATTACTTCACCCAAAACTACTCTGAGCCAATTATTGAAAATGGTATCCACTGCCGGCACCGTTTGGTGCTGGAACGCCTGCTAACTTAGGCATTGCTTACTCCGCGGACAATTTTGTACTTTAGCTATACACAAACCCCAATCCACAATGTACAACCTCCGTTTCCTCACTGCTTTCGTTAGTTTGCTGTTTTTTTCATCCGTAAATGCTCAGGAAAAATATGACACACTGATTTTGTACCCGGACCGCCCGCTTGAGGTGACCGTTGACTCCATAGCCAACAGCAAGGTATACTGCAAATTGTGCGGAAACCAGTCCGGTCAGGTACAGGTCATACCACTCAAAATGGTAGCGGAGATCAAATACCACCATACCAGCAAAAGACTCGCTCCAAAAGATACCACCACGCCCATCACAAATGAAGCAGGTCCGGAAATGGCCCCGGCAGTAAGCAAAGACACCAAAGTACCTGAATGGATCCTTACCAGAAAGGGTAATAAGTCCGTCCAAAAACGATTCACCAAAGGAGTCAAACTGAAAGTGGTATACCTCGATCAGGATAAGAAACGGAAGCTAACTGCTGTACTGGACGATATAACGGCAACTCATCTTGTCCTGGAATCCCACTACAATTCCACGGTCTCCATTCCCAGAGAAAAGATTTTGAAAATCAAGAACAAGAATGGTCTGGGTATATTTGGAGGAGTAGCCTTAGGTGTAGGATTATTAGTTGGTCTTATTGCCGGCACTATTGCCCTAATTTCGATAACGATCTCAATCTTATTTTCCGGTGGCCAAGACCCTAATGCCTCCGGTTTGGAGGAAGAAGCCAACCAAGGCTGCACCCTAGCCATCGTTGCCATGATAATTGGCATCATTGCGTTAATCGCCTCCAACGCCTCCTGGATTAACGAACCCTTCTCGGACAAATGGGATATTGAAAAAGTAATGCAGGAAGCAGCACCGGAAAAAAGCTCCAATAATCCTGAGAGGATTGGAATTGAGAAGCCCTGATTTCAGCGTTGGAGTAGCTGTGGCAGCTCCGGTTTGTTCGAACTCCACCGTAAATGATCATTCCGTGGATTTTGCCTACACTTTTGGGCATAGCATATTCTCGGCATGTAAAGCGTAAATACCGGCAAGCTTGATTCCCGAAACAGCAGGCAAGCAGGTTCAGGACATAAACCGGTCAATGATGTAATTGGAAAATTTTACCAAATCTTCCCGGAGGTTATCTTCTTCATCACCAAAAAATTCCAAAAATTCATAGCAGCGTCCATCGTGGGTCAAAATGGCAATTGTGCCTACGAAAAGCTGATCGTAAGGAAGTACCTTGGTATTCAGCTCTGCTATGTCCTCTACATTGACCCGCCTGACTTTGAAACCTTCTTTGATCGCAATTTCCTGTGAGTTCAGTGTCGCAGACTTTTTCTGGGCTTCTTTTTCCCGCTCCCGCATATTCATGTACGCTATCAACGCAGTCACACTTAGCAAAACTGGTATACCCACTATCCTGGACCGGATATAGAAAAGGGCTATGCTACTGATGATCGTACCGATAACCGCAGTATAAAGGTATAGCTGCAGATTCTTGTTCCTGAATTTGCTTCGGGTGATGACCAATCCACCATCTTGCTGAGGTGCGACTATAAAACTATGCCGCTCAAGCAGGAGCTGAATGGCACTTTCTGAGACTTGCGTTTGCATATACAGAGGTTTAGTATTGAAGTTTTTCAAAGGTAATCTTTTGATCGAAATCAACTGACTTTTTTCAATATTGGCTTCAGAACTTTTTGATAACACAAGTTCAATGATAACAACAGCGCATAAACTTGGTACAGTAACTGCCTGACCACAAAGTCAAATCCTGACAAACCTCACTGCCCCTCCTGACAAACCTCATCGCACCCCCCGTTAAGCTTGCGCATCTTGCCAATACACTAACCAACAGCATCATGATCAAATCCATCCCCATTCCTGTAAGCGAGCTGATGAGCCGGGACCTCGTGGTGCTTAAACCAGAAGACAACCTTCAGGCCATCGAGCAGTGTTTCCGGGCCTACAACATCCACCATATTCCAATTGTGAATGACGATGGGCAGCTCAAAGGGCTCGTCACGCGGTCCGATTTTTCCAGAGCCAATCACTTGCTCGCCCATTTCCGGCAGGATTTCAAATCTGTACTGGTCCAGGATATTATGACCCGGCAGCTGGCCACCACGACGCCCGAAACGCCTGTGCATGAAGTGGCCACCGTTTTTCTGTCCAACATTATGCACGCCCTCCCGGTCGTGGACGGCAACACCCTGGTGGGCATCATTACCACGCAGGACCTGCTCCGCTACCTGCTGGAACAACGAAAGCAATTAACCGAATAAAAAATATACTGATATGGTGACGACAACGAATTCAATTGAGAAGCTCCACTTCGAACACCGCCTATGGATGAACGAGCTGAGCTTTTTCTCCGACGAGCTCAAAATCTATGAGCACCGCCTGGAGGACCTGGTGATCAAAAACAACGAAACGCAGGTGCTCAGCCTTTTGGAACAATTTCAGAATCAGTTCATCCGCCAACGTGAGGTACTGGAAGAGCTGCACCACAACATCAAGGTACACGAACAAAAAATTGGCGAAGCGATGCGCCGGGGTGAAGAAGTACCCGCAGACCCTGATTTCCATGACTACATGAAAGGGGAAATGGAGTCCTACCGCAATATTTACAGTGACCTGAAGCGTAAGTTTTACAGCTTCCTGGCCAAATATTTATAGCCAGCCAACCTGACAAAATTCAAAACCAGCGAAACCAACCGAAGCCTGCTGCAGCATCATTTGCAGCAGGCTTTTTTCGTACCTGCCTAATTTGTGACGCCCGTCACTGATCTAACCTTCATCCTCCCTTACCTTTGTAGTGTTATTCATTTAAACCGAACACTAAAAATTCTCGATAACATGAAAGTCGAACAGATTTATACCGGTTGCCTTGCAGAAGCCGCTTACTACATTGAAAGCGACGGCGAGGCCGCCATCATTGATCCATTGCGCGAGACCAAGCCTTACCTCGACAAACTGCGTCAGGAAGGGGCAGAACTGAAGTACATTTTTGAAACCCACTTCCACGCCGACTTCGTTTCCGGCCACCTTGACCTGGCGAAGAAGACGGGCGCGACCATCGTTTACGGCCCGAAAGCAGAGACCGCCTTCGAAAAGCACATGGCTGCTGATGGCGAAGAGATCAAACTGGGCAAGCTGACCATCAAGGTGCTCCACACCCCCGGCCATACACCGGAAAGTACGACCTTCCTGCTTATTGATGAGAAGGGCAAAGAACATAGCATCTTTACCGGCGACACCCTCTTCATTGGTGATGTAGGCCGCCCGGACCTGGCACAGAAGACCGGTGAAGTCACTACCGAAGACCTCGCAGGATGGCTCTTTGACAGCCTGCGCGGGAAAATCATGACGCTGCCCGATGAGGTCATCGTCTATCCGGGCCATGGCGCCGGTTCTGCCTGTGGTAAGAACATGAGTGATGAAACCTGGGATACGCTTGGCAATCAAAAAAAGACCAACTACGCCCTGCGTGCCGATATGACCAAGGAGGAGTTCATCAAGGAGCTAACAGCGGGCCTGATGCCACCACCACAGTACTTTGCCGCTAATGCGAAAATGAACAAGGCGGGCTACAGCAGCTTCGACGAAGTGCTTGAAACCGGTGCCGTCGCGCTTGACCCTGCTTCCTTCGAGGAAGTCGTAGAGCAGCACGAAGCACTCGTACTCGACACCCGCAGCGAAGCCGCCTTCCGCGAAAGCCACATTCCGAACTCCATCTTTATTGGTATCGACGGCAATTTCGCTCCCTGGGTGGGCGCCCTGATCGGCGACCTGCAGCAGCCTATCGTCTTCCTGACAGAAGCTGGCCGGGAGGAAGAAGTGGTGACGCGTCTGGCCCGTGTAGGCTACGACAACACCCTGGGCTTCCTCAACGGAGGCATCGAAGCCTGGAAAGCCGCTGGAAAAGAAACCGATTCCGTAGAAGCCGTCACCGCAGTGGAATACGCTAAGCGACTGGCCGACGGAGAAGTGCCCACGACCCTCGATGTGCGTAAGCCAACGGAGTTCCTCTCCCAGCATGTGACTACGGCCCGAAACTTCCCGCTGGATTACATCAACAAGAATATGAACCGGCTGGAACGCAGCGAAACCTACTACCTGCACTGTTTGGGCGGCTATCGCTCCCTCATCACCGCTTCCATCCTCAAAGCCCGTGGCTTCCACAATCTGGTGGACATCATCGGCGGATGGCGCGCTATTGAAGCAAGTGACGCTCCCGTAACGGACTACGCTTGCCCAAGCACACTTTCCCAAGACACTATTGACGAGGCGATCAACGCCGTTGCCTAAATAGAATGACTTTTTACAAGCCCGGTGACTTCGGTCGCCGGGCTCTTTCTGTTTTTCACAACACCAATCAATCCTATTACCATGAAATCCTTATTCACTATTCTGGCCGTTGCCCTTAGCCTGTTCGCCATGAGCACCGCCTGTTCGCCCTCCAAAGGTTCCGAAAAGACAGCGGCAGAGGAAGCCACCACCACGACCCTGGACACCGCACAGTACAAAAAGCAGGGCATGGAAATCGCCATGGGCACCTTCAAAGTCCTCAGCGGCCAGCTCAAGGCGGCTATGCAGGAAGGTGGCGTAAAGAATGCCGCTCAGTATTGCAACACCGTTGCCTACCCGCTGGTCGACAGCCTGTCCGGGCAGTACAATGCTCAAATCCGCCGCGCCAGCAACAAAGTCCGCAACCCCAAGGACGCCCCTACCCCACGGGAACAGGAAATCCTCGATGCCTACCATGCACAGGCAGAAGCCGGCGAGCAGCCCAAGCCTCAAGTCCGCCAACTGGCTTCCGGTGAAATCGCTTTCTACGCCCCCATCATGATGCAGGACCTCTGCCTCAAATGCCATGGCAAACTGGGCGAAACCCTTAAAGCAGAAGACTACGCTGTCATTCAGGAACTGTACCCTGAAGACAACGCCATTGGATACGAAGCCGGCGACCTGCGGGGCATCTGGAGCATTACCTTCCCCGCACCGAATTAATCCTGGCGTGAATGAGCAGCGGATACGCCCATTGATGCCTATCCGCTGCTTGCCCGCCGCTGAGAAGACGGTCGCACGCCAATCTGCCTTTGCCAGAACTATCAGCGCCAAAACCTGTTTACAGAATGAAAGATATAGACTTAGTGGTCAAACATTAGTCTTTTAAACAGACTGGTGTCCATCTGTAAAATACCATTACCATAATAACTTCTGAAACAACCTTACCGCAACTGGCAGAGCAATTACTGCTGGCTTTACGAAAACGCCAATCCAGCCGCCCTATAGAAGCTCATCTCATGCGCCTGACGATACCAGAGCTGCAGCAACATTTGCCTACTGATAATGCCCGCAAAGCTTTTTGGATTAATATCTACAACGCTTACTTTCTGTTGCTCCGTCAGCAGGGCTGGCAGCGTCCGGATATTTTTGGGGAGCCGCTCGTCCCGGTTGCCGGCAAGCGATTCAGCCTGGATGAGATCGAGCATGGCATTCTACGCCGTTGCCGTTCTAAGTGGGCGCTAGGTTATCTACCCAGCCCGTTTTTCCGCCGAAGTGTATACAGATTGATGCTGCAACGCCCCGATTACCGCATCCACTTTGCCCTCAACTGTGGTGCCCGGGGCTGCCCGCCCATCGGTTTTTACCGGGAAGACCAAATTCAGCAGCAATTAGATACCGCCACCCACGGCTTTCTGGAGCAAGAGACTGTGGTTGATGAAACCCACAAAATTTTACATACTACCCGGCTCATGCGGTGGTATTTAGGCGATTTCGGCGGCTTTCATGGTATTCGCCAACTATTGGTCCGCACCCTTGGGCTGAAACCACAAAGCTGGCGTATCCATTTCCAGTCTTACGACTGGCGGGAATCCCTGTACCGGTTCAGCTCGTAATCCCCTTTCGGTCAACCCCTGCCAATACGCCTCAGCGGCTAACTTTTTGCGCTGCCCGTCCTTTTATGCGTAACGAAACCTAAAAAGTTATGCGCATTATCCTCTTTACCGGCAAGGGCGGCGTTGGCAAAACGACGCTGGCGGCAGCCACGGCGCTCCGGGCAGCTCAGTCAGGCACCAAAACCCTCATCCTTTCCACAGACCCGGCTCACAGCCTTTCCGATGCACTCGATCAGGAGCTCTCCCCCGAGCCTCAGGAGATTGCCCCCAACCTGTTCGCTCAGGAAGTCGATGTCTATTACTCTATGAAAAAGCACTGGGAAAACGTCCGGCAGCTCATGCTGGCCACCTTCCGCTTTCAGGGCGTGGAAAACGTGGTTGCGGAGGAACTTTCTGCCCTGCCCGGCATGGAGGAAGCTTCCGCGTTTTTGTGGCTGGAGGAATACCACCGGGAGGGGCTTTACGACCTCATCGTCATTGACAGTGCGCCTACGGGCGAAACGCTGAGCCTGCTGTCGCTTCCGCAGGTCACGCAGTCCTGGGTCATGAAGGCCTTCCCCGGGCAACGCTTTGCCATGAAGGGGTTTGGGGCGATGGTCAGGGGCATGACCGGTATCCCGCTGGACTACGGGCTGGACGAACTGGAGCGGCTTTTTGACAAGCTGGAGCGCATACAGAAAGTCATGCAGGACCCCGAAATTTCCAGTATTCGCGTTGTCCTCAACCCCGAGCGCATGGTCATCCGGGAAGCCAAACGGGCATTGACCTACCTGCAGCTTTATGGTTACAATGTGGATGCCGTTCTGGTCAACCGCATTCTGCCGGAAGCAGCCCGGGCGGGAGGCTTTGAGCAGTACCTGGACCAACAGGCGGAATACCTGGAGGAAATCGAGCAAAGTTTTCAGCCCCTGCCCATTTTCAAACTTCCTCATCAGGGACGGGAAGTCTTTGGGCGACCTTTGCTACAGGAAATCGGGCAGTCGCTCTACGGCGGCCGGGAGGATTTCACGAACGTACTGTATCAGGACAAGCCCTTCGAACTGCGGGAAATTACCGGCGGCTACATCGCCCGGCTGAAGCTCCCTTTTGTAAAGGACAAAGATTTCACCATCAACAAATACGGGGACGAGCTCGTCGTGTCCCTTGGCAACCAAAGACGGACCATCGCCTTGCCCCGCTTTGCCAATTACCTGCAGGTGGAGGGGCATCACTTTGAAGCCCCCTGGCTGGAAGTGCAATTGAAAAGATAGCACAGGACAATTCCCGGCCCGCTTTTTTGTACCTTCCGGCGGATACAACAAAACAGCGACCCTATGAAAATAATAGCGCTTGACGGCAGGACCCTCAACCCGGGCGACCTGAGCTGGAAAGGCCTTGGCGCCTTTGGCGAATATGAAACACACGATTTCACCCCCAGGGAGCAGGTGGTGGAGCGGGGAAAACCGGCAGATATCCTCCTCGTCAACAAAGTGGTGCTGGGGAAAGCCGAGCTGTCGCAGCTCCCCAATTTGAAGTGCATTTGCGTCACCGCTACCGGGTACAACAACGTCGATCTGCAAGCTGCCCGGGAACGCAACATCCCGGTATGCAATGCGGTGGGATACAGCACGGATTCCGTTGCGCAGCACGTTTTTGCGCTGCTGCTCGCGCTGACCAACCGGGTGTATCAGCACCACATCAGCGTACAGGCAGGCGAATGGCAGCGCAGCGATGATTTTGCCTACACTTTGCATACCCTGCCCGAGCTTACCGGTAAAGCCTTTGGCATTTACGGATTTGGGCGCATCGGACAGCGGGTGGCAGACCTGGCGCAGGCTTTCGGTATGAAAGTCCTGGCCACGCACAAACACCCCGAACGGGATGCCCGCCCCGGAGTGGAGTTCGTCCGCATTGAGGCATTGTTTGAACGAAGCGATGCCATTTCACTCCACGCCCCCCTTTCTGAGGCCAACCGCGAGATTGTGAATACCCAACTGCTGCAGCGTATGAAGCCCACCGCCTACCTCATCAATACCGGCCGGGGCGGGCTGATACAGGAAGCAGACCTGAAGCTTGCCCTGCAGGAGAAGCAACTGGCAGGAGCTGCCCTGGATGTGCTCAGCACCGAGCCACCCAAAGAAGGCAATGTGCTCATCAGCGCCCCGAACTGCATCATCACCCCCCACCTCGCCTGGGCCTCGCTGGAAGCCCGGCAGCGCCTCATGGAGATTACCCTGAACAACATCAGAGCTTTTCAGGCAGGGGCACCACAGAATGTAGTCAACTAACCGTCCCAATACCAGGCACCGGCCACATGGCGGTAGGCAAGTGTATAGATTTGCCTTAAATTTGCCCTATGAACCTTCGTAAGCCTCCCATTTCCTGGGGTATTGCCATCCTGATCGCGATCGGGCTGGGTTTGCTGTGGAGCCTGAGAGACTACCTCTTCCTCCTTTACCTGCGGGAAAACTATCAGTTTGAATGGCCGCGGCTGTGGCTGCATGTGGCCAACTACTCTACCTGGGGCATCCTCTTTCCGCTGGTGCACCACTGGATCAGGCGCACTCAGGAGCATCAGGAGCGCTACCGCCTGATTGGCAGCATTCTGCTGATCGGGTTCGGGCTTTCTGTCCTGCACGAACTGGTATCCAACATTCTGTTCTTTGGGATGCTGCATTTTACCGGCAAGGAGCTGATTTCGGCAGATACTTTCCGGCATATTTTCCGTGCCCTTCCTGCTGCCCTGATTTCACGCATGGTGGAGTTTGGCATCATTTACACCATTTACTCGGCGATCAACTTTCAGCGGAAGCTGCGCGATCAGCGGATTGCCATGGCAGAAATACAGTCGCAGCTCTCAGGCGCACAACTCAATGCCCTGCGCCTGCAACTACAGCCCCACTTCCTGTTCAACACCCTAAACACCATTTCCGCCCTCATGGAATTTGATAAAAAGGAAGCCCAACGGATTGTCTCCCGCCTGGGCAGCCTGCTAAGGGTGGTTCTGGACCAGGAAAAAAGCAACCTTATTCCCTTGCGGGAAGAGCTGGAGTTTATTCAAAACTACCTCAAAATAGAGCAGACCCGCTTTCAGGACCGATTGGACGTTGAATTTGACATAGAAGAGCAGGCACAGCAGGTGCAGGTACCGAGTCTGATCCTGCAGCCGCTCGTTGAAAACGCCATCAAGCATGGGTTTGCCAGTCAAAGCGGAGATGGGAAGATCACCATTTCCGGAAGGATCACCGATGGGCAGGAGCTGCTCTTGGAGGTCCGGGACAATGGAAAAGGCAGTACGGCCGAAAAATCAGTGTTGCTGCAAAAAGGCATTGGGCTGCAGAATGTACGGGAGCGCCTGGCCCTGCTTTATGGGGAGCGGGCAGGCTTCGGGTTGCAATCTGCTCCCGGTGAAGGCTTCGTGGTCACCCTGGCCATTCCCACTCAAAAACCAACGCTATGAAAGTCATCCGTGCACTTGTCGTAGACGATGAGCCCCTGGCCCGGGCGCGGATTGTCAAACTGCTGGAACAAGCCGAAGGCGTGATCTGTATTGGAGAATGCAAAAATGGCCGGGAAGCCTTGAGGCGGATCCGGGATTACCAGCCGGACCTCGTTTTTCTCGATATAGAAATGCCTGACCTGAACGGATTTGATGTCCTGAAGCAGGAAGAACTTAAACCCCTGCCTTTCATTATTTTCGTCACGGCCTATGATCAGTATGCGCTCAAGGCTTTTGATGTGCACGCAGTGGATTATCTGCTCAAACCCTACGATGATGACCGCTTTGAACAGGCGCTGGGCCACGCCCGGGAGCAAATACAAACCAGGGAAAATGCGGAGCTGCACCAGAAGATGGTCCATTTTTTAAAGCAGCATGAAGCACAGCAAACACCCGGGCTGCAGTTTCTGGAAGTCAAGGACAAAGGGCGTACCCTTGAGATCAATGTGCTGGACGTACAGCATTTTGAAGCCGATGGCAACTATCTGATTGCGCATACCGGTTCCCGCCGGCACCTCATCCGGCAGACCTTGCAATCCGTAGCAGATGCGCTGCCGGCAGGGCAATTCCTCCGTATACACCGGTCGCTGCTGGTCAACACCAATGCTATTGATCGGGTGCAGTACGATGGGAACAATCAGTACACCCTCCACCTGCGCAATGGCGAGGCACTGGCATCAAGCCGGGGCTACAAGACCGAAATCCATCAATACCTGGAAGCCCGGGGCGAAGACGCTTAACCATTCACCACAATTCCCACCACTGATCACAAATCCCTTGCGGACAGCGGATTAGCCCCCTATCTTTGAAACATCAAAGAAGTTACCCGATTTTAAAAAATTATGATGATGTGGCAATGGCGGCCCAGTCTTTTATGGCTGGGCCGCTTTTTTTCATCTTTGTCAGTATCCCCCTGCATCCCTCCTGAAATCTCCCTACCTTTGCAGCATGCATACACAAGGGGAAACCATCCGGGTGAAAACCTGGAGCGAACTGCAAGACATACTTTACCACGACTCCTGGAACGACCAGCTGCAGCGCTTCCGCTCGGGCTATGTGTACCGGGGCATGGAGGACATCAACTACGAACTGACTTCCACCCTCAACCGGCTGGGAGAATCGCACCTGGAAAAGCACCTGTTGCGCAATTTCCGGAAGTACTCTCACAAGCAAATCCGCTCAGAGTATACCTCCATCTGGAACTGGCTGGCGCTGGCTCAGCACCATGGCTTGCCCACCCGCCTGCTCGACTGGACCTACTCGCCCTACGTGGCCTTGCATTTCACTACTAATGACTTCAACCGCTACGACCGGGACGGCGTCATCTGGGCGGTCAACTACGTAGATTCGAAATTACACCTCCCTGATCAGTTGGCGCTCATCATCGAAGAGGAAGGCTCCCATATTTTTACCGCTGAAATGCTGGAGCGTGCCGTGGACAGCCTCTCCAAGCTTGGGCACCTTAAAAATGACGATTTTGCCGTTTTTTTCGAGCCGCCTTCCATCGATGACCGGATTGTCAATCAGTATGCGGTGTTCTCTATGATGTCTGACCCCAATACCCTGCTCAGCGATTGGCTGATTGGCCGGCAGGTGCGCTACTTTAAAATCATTATCCCGGCAGAACTCAAATGGGAAATCCGGGACAAGCTCGACCAGTCCAACATCAACGAGCGGGTGCTGTTCCCCGGGCTTGACGGGCTGGCTACCTGGCTCAAACGCCACTACCGGGATGTACGCCTGGAACCTTCGCCCAGGAAGGTTTCGGAAAGCCAGGACGAGCGGCCGTCTGAAGGGGCTTAGAAACGGTCGGCCCGGGCCAGCTTCCAATCCATTTGCCAGGCAGCAGGAATCATATGCTCATCCCGCAGGCAGCCTTCGGGCATTTCCGGGTATAAATCACTGTACCGCCTTACCTCGTGCATGCTGATCCGGCGGTAGATATGATGGCGGGTAATCTGATCCGGATGATCCAGTCCGGCGGCGCCCAGCAGTTCCACGAAGTTTTTGATGGTCTCCTGCTGGAAGTTTGCCACACGTACTTTTTTGTCGCTCACCACCAGCCCCTGCACCAGTTCGGGGCGCTGAGTAGCCACGCCGGTTGGGCAATTGTTTTTATTGCACTCCAGGGCCTGAATGCAGCCCAGGGCCAGCATCATGGCACGGGCGCTGTAGCAGGCATCGGCACCCAGCGCAAAGGCGCGGAACATGTGGAAACCGGTAAGTATCTTTCCAGAAGCAAAAAGCTTAATGTGCTGCTTAATGCCAAAGCCATGCAAAATGTCATAGGCGGTGGCCAGGCCTTCCCGGAAGGGCATGCCCACTGAATTGGAAAACTCGGGCGGGGCAGCGCCGGTACCGCCTTCTCCCCCATCCACAGCAATAAAATCCGGGTAAATATCCGCTTCTATCATGGCTTTGCAGATCGCCATAAACTCGGACCGGCTGCCCATGCAGAGCTTAAAGCCAACCGGCTTGCCCTCCGAGAGTTCCCGAAGCTGCCCGATGAACGCCACCAACCCCTGAGGAGTGGAAAACGCCTTGTGCCCGGGAGGAGAAAGGACCGAAGTCCCTACTTTCACCCCTCTGATTTTGGCAATTTCAGGGGTATTCTTCGCTGCCGGCAAAATACCACCGTGGCCAGGCTTGGCACCCTGTGATAATTTCACTTCTATCATTTTGACCTGTGGAGAAGCCGCGCGCTCCGCAAAGGCCTCAGGGGAAAACTGCCCGTCCGGTGTGCGGCAGCCAAAGTATCCGGTACCAAACTGGTAGATCAGGTCGCCGTTGTGTTTTTGGTGGTAAGGGCTGATGCCGCCTTCTCCGGTGTTGTGGGCAAAGCCGCCCATTTCAGCACCTCCGTTGAGCGCCATGATGGCATTTTTGCTCAGGGAGCCAAAGCTCATAGCGGACACATTCAGGAGGCTGGCGGAATAGGGCTGACGGCAGGCTGCATTCCCAACCCTCACCCGTGGGTCCTGCACGAGGTCGTGGGCATCTTTGGCGGCGATGGAGTGGTTGAGCCATTCGTACCCTTCCCGGTAAAGGTCGAGCTGTGTGCCGAAGGGCGTAGTATCGCGTACTTTTTTCGCCCGCTGATAGACCACCGAGCGGTAAATCCGGTTGATGGGGCGCCCATTGGTGTCGGATTCGATGAAATACTGGTAAAGCTTAGGGCGAAGTTCCTCCAGCACATACCGCCCCCTGCCAAAAACCGGAAAATTGCGCATCACCGTGTGGCGGGTCTGAACCATATCATAAAAGCCGAGCCCAAGGACCGGTACCAGCAACACCAACCCCCAGATAAGCGGCGGCCAAAAGAAATAGGCACCCAAAAGCAGCGTACCGAGGGATAAAAATGCAAAAACTAAGAATTCGTTTCTCATGGTTTTTCAGGTCATTTGTCCAATTCCAAAGCAGGCTTCACAGGCGGGGAAGCAAGTCGAAAAAGCAGTGGATACGCTTTACAGCACATCAAACCACTTCAGGCGTACCTTCTCCAGGCGGGCGAGCAGGCTAGCCATCCATAGCCCGACAAGGGTCCACCCGATGATAGCCGGATAGAAGACCAGCCGCATGGTGTTGTCCAAATCCTCACCGCCCAGGGCCGGGTTGCCCCCTGCGCCCGGGTGCAGGCTGTCGGTCAGGCGCGGGATGACGTAGATGAGGGGGATGAGGGCAGCAAAAGCAAAAATGTTGTACACCGCTGAAATGCGCGCCCGCTTGTCCGGGTCATCAAAGACAGCGCGAAGGATGAAGTAAGCCAGGTAGATCAACAGCGCAATGACCGTCATATTCTGCTTGACATCACCGCTCCAGTAGGCGCCCCAGGTATGTTTGGCCCAAATGGCACCGGTCGCCAGCCCCAGTATGCCAAACAGAATCCCCACCTTGGTAAACGCCTGTGCATCGCAGTCCTGCCGCAGGTCGCCCTGCCGAAGGTAGCGGATACTGTAAGTCAGGGCACCGATAAAGATAAAGATCATCGCGAACCACAGCGCAACGTGGAAGTAGGTATTGCGGATGGTTTCATACAGGATATTCCGGAAAGGGAAGGTGAAAGTCCAGCGTTCGTTCAGCCCTTCGATGGGCGTATTGGGAAAGGCAGCAACACCCAACTCCGGCGCTACACTATCCTGCGTGACAAACACCGCACTGGGCAGTACGGAGGAACCATCCTTTTTATGGTCCACCACCAGCGTAAAATCCTGGACTTTCCGGTCTACCGGAAGGTAGGGTGGAATGGCAAAGGTGGCTTCCAGCCTGCGGTCGTCCAATACCTTAACGGCTTGTGCCCCAAGGGCACGCTCATCGTCCATCTTCAGCCAGACCCGCACTTCCGGGCTTTGGGTGTACATGGAATTGTAGCCTGTGATTTCCACAACGGCTTCCTGCCCCGTGCGCAAACTGCCCGGAGACACCCCGGAAATACCAGGATTGAGCGGCACAACCATCCCAGCTATGAATACATAACACAAGATGAGGACGCCCAGAATTTTCCACCAGTAGGTTTTCATAATCTCATTTTCGCTTCAGGGCTTGAAATAACTATATTTTGAGGGAATAGACAACTCTGTCTGTCAGGAACAGGTCAGATCAGGGGCGGAATAAGCAGACCAAACCGGCATACCGAAAAAATAGGACGGAATCCATGCCCAAACCAAACAGAATAGCAGGGAAAAAATTGAAACCGAATTTTTTACTTAGTGTATAATTTACACTACCTTTAGCCGAGTTAAAAGGACAGTCATGATAGTAGTAGTAGATAGTGGCTCGACCAAAGCCGACTGGAAA
>JANSXW010000321.1 GCA_024742755.1 bacterium
GCTGCCAGTCACGAGCCGGCAGGACTTCTTCGGGGGGAGTGTGGTGGAAGCCATTCATGCCGGTTGCTATCCCATTCTGCCCGGCCGCCTGGCTTTTCCGGAGCACTTGCCGGGCGCAGATCGCCAGCAATATCTATACACTACGGCAGAAGAGCTGTACCAAAAGACCAAAACCCTGCTGCAGAAAGGCAGCGTCAGGGCTCCGTCGCTGCTTTCTGATTTTGTAGCCCGCTACGATTGGAGTATTTTAGCCGGGGCTTATGACCAGCGGTTTATGCAGCTTATACAGCAACCATCAAACAGGATAAGGGGCTTTTGAACCCCCTACAACTCACTAGTTATGAAAAAACTCCGGTACGAAGATCAGGAACTGGCCTATCAGGCAGAAGGCAAAGGCACCCCGGTGGTGCTCTTGCATGGCTTTTGCGAAGACCACAAAATTTGGGAAGAATTTCAAAGTGATTTGCGCGAGGAGCCCTATCAGGTAATCGTGATCGACCTGCCTGGTTTTGGGGCATCGGATGTGGTAGAGGGCATTACCATCGAAGGGATGGCCAGGCGGGTGCACGCCTTGCTGCAGGAGCTTGGTGCGGGGCCGGCGGTGGTGATCGGGCATTCCATGGGCGGTTACGTAGGGCTGGCTTTTGCCCGGTTGTTCCCGGAGGCCCTGCTGGGGCTTGGGCTTTTCCATTCCCATCCCTATGCCGATGAGGAGGAAAAGAAAGCGACCCGGCAGAAGAGCGTGGAGTTCATTCAGCGGCAGGGCCATATCCTTTTTGTGAAACAGCTCATCCCGGGCCTTTTTGCCGACAACTTTGCCCGCAGCAACACCTTTTTGCTGGAAAAACTCATCTACCGGGCGGCCAAATTCCCCAGTGAAGGCATTATCGCGGCACAGCAGGCGATGATGAACCGGCAGGATGAAACCGAAACCCTTCGCCAAATTCAGGTGCCGGTTCTGTTCATTGTAGGGAAACTGGACAGCGCTATCCCGGCGGAGCAAAGCATAGCACAAACCCATCTGCCATCAGTGGCTTCCATTCATATCCTTGAAAAAGCCGGTCATATGGGGCAGTTTGAAGCCCGGAAGGCTACGCAGCGCTACGTACGGCAGTTTGTAGCTTTTTGCGAAGAGAAAGCCAATAGCTGATGGGCTTTAGGGACGTGCTCCTCTTTCTGGCGGCCATCGCCCCCGGGCTGCTCATCTGCTGGTACATCTACAAGATGGATAAATACGAGCGGGAACAGCCTTTTCCGCTGTTTGCCACCTTCTGGCTGGGAGCTTTTGCGACCCTGGGGGTGGTCAAGATTGAGACCTGGGCGACCTACTCGCCAATCCTGCAGGGGGAAGGGGTATTGTTTACCCTCTTTTCCTCCTTCATTGTGGTGGCCCTGACGGAGGAGCTGGTCAAATACCTTTGTTTGTTCCTTTACCCTTACCGTTCCCGCTTTTTCAATGAGCCCATGGACGGTATCGTTTATGCAGT
Source organism: bacterium (assembly GCA_024742755.1). GTDB lineage: Bacteria > Bacteroidota > Bacteroidia > Chitinophagales > Saprospiraceae > Phaeodactylibacter. Next base: position 1,488 of record JANSXW010000321.1, read on the forward strand.
GATGATCGGTATGGGCTTTGCAACGCTGGAAAACCTGATGTATGCCCTGCAGTACGGGCTGGAAACGGTCATCTTGCGCGCCTTCACAGCTGTGCCTGCTCACGCTGCCTTTGCCATCATCATGGGCTATTATTTTGGGAAAGCCAAGTTTGAGCCCGACCCGAAAACCCGCCGGAAGCGGCTGCTCATGGCCTTGTTTGCACCACTCGTCATCCACGGATTGTACGACTTCCTCATCTTGCAGGAAATCTACGAGGGGCTCATTGCGCTCGCCATAGCCGTGCTTATAGCCAGTATCATTTTCGCCCGGCAGCTGCTGTTGGAGCAGCAGGAGAATTCACCTTTTAAGGAATCGTAGGCTTTCGGTAATGGTTTGTGGTTGAGGAAGGTTCTATGTCCCTTTTCCCGTCGAATCTTTACTTTCAGGCATCAAGTCTAATATGCTGCCTAATAGTGCAACAGTATTTTATTATGCTAAGGGCAGACGATGAGGTAAGTTTTGGCAGTTTTATAAAACAGTAATAAGTTAAGGCAAAATAAATTGGAGACTCACTAGCAGAAAGGCTTCAGAAGGCCATCCTCCGAAGCCTTTCTGTTTTGGCTTTTACGAAAAAATTCAGGAGATGCGACTCTATTTGATCATAATCCTTGTAATCTTTGGGCTTTTTCCCTCCCTGGAAGCTCAAAGCAAACGAATAATAGTGGACAGGGGCAATACATCAGGAATTGAGGACGGGCTGCAATGGTTGACGGCCTACTCCAACCTATCCAGTGCGTTGGAGGTAGCTACC
>JANSXW010000390.1 GCA_024742755.1 bacterium
ATTATCAAGGGCGATGACAGGGCAGTGGCCTCATTATCAACCAGAATCGGACAAAAGGCCAGATCTCTAGATTCGGGCTGTGGATGGCCGATTTCAAATTGTCCCGTATAAGGAGATCATCAGAGGCCAAGCCGAGCCATTTTTCTCAAGGGCTTGCAGAATTGCAACTTTTTCAAGGCCGGCCAGCCGCAGTGGGCGTTTTGTGAAGCCTCGGAGGGGCGCGTTGCTCGCGCTTGCTTCCGTAATTTTGGCGCTGGGAGCTGGCCCGTTGGGCTTCCCGAAACAACTTTCCGGGCGACGGCCGAAGCTTCCGCGACAGCCATGGCAAGCCCGGGCCGTCGCTCGCGCGCGCTCCGTTATTCTGGCGCTGGGGGCTGGCCCGTCGGGCTTCCCGAAACAATTTTTTCCGGGTGACGGCCAAAGCTTCTGCGACAGCCTCCCTCGCGCTCGCTTCCGTCGTTTTGGCGCTGGGGGGTGGCCGGACGGGCTTCCCGAAACAAGTTTCCGAGCGATGCAAAGCGGAGGGATCTTGGACGGCTAGTGGCCGCAATGGCCGTTTTATCAAGCAGACGCGGACAAGTGGCCAGATCTCTAAATTCGGGCTGCAGATGGCCGATTTCAAATTGTCCCGTATAAGGAGTTTATCAGCAGTCAAGCCGAGCCATTTTTATCAAGGGCTTGCAGAGTTGCAACTTTATCAAGGCGGGCCAGCCGCAGTGGCCGTTTTGTCAAGCCTCGGAGGGGCGCGTCGCTCGCGCTCGCTTCCGTAATTTTGGCTCTGGGAGCTGGCCCGTTGCTTCCCGAAACAACTTTCCGGGCGACGGCCGAAGCTTCCGCGACAGCCATGGCAAACCCGCGCCGTCGCTCGCGCGCGCTCCGTTGTTCTCTGGGGGCTGGCCCGTCGGGCTTCCCGAAACAATTGTCCGGGCGACGGCCAAAGCTTCTGCGACAGCCTCCCTCGCGCTCGCTTCCGTCGTTTTGGCGCTGGACGGGCTTCCCGAAACGAGCGATGAAAGCGGAGGGATCTTGGACGGCCAGTGGCCGCAATGGCCGTTTTATCAAGCAGACGCGGACAAGTGGCCAGATCTTTAAATTCGGGCTGCAGATGGCCGATTTCAAATTGTCCCGTATAAGGAGTTTATCAGCAGTCAAGCCGAGCCTCTTTATCAAGGGCTTGCAGAGTTGCAACTTTATCAAGGCGGGCCAGCCGCAGTGGCCGTTTTGTCAAGCCTCGGAGGGGCGCGTCGCTCGCGCTCGCTTCCGTAATTTTGGCTCTGGGA
>JANSXW010000396.1 GCA_024742755.1 bacterium
AGTGTACCCTACGCCCTCTATGCCTACAGTACAGATGACGAAGACCCTGACCCCACAAACGAACTCCAAAACTGGAGCAACCTGCCCGGCATACCCGAAAACATCGACACCGATAAAACTGATGACTTCTCTGGGCAATTCGCAGATCTTCAGAATATCCCTCAGGGGCTCAGCGATGGTGACGATATTGATGATGCGGATGCGGACCCCACAAACGAATTAGAACTCCCCCAAACGCCCTCTACAGGTGATATTGCTTATTACGATGGTACTTTCTGGAAATCATTGTCGGCGGGTGAAGATGGACAAGTTTTAACTTTACAAAATGGCGTTCCAACGTGGCAAAATTTCACATCGTCTAACTGTGAGGATAATATTCAAAACAATGGAGAAGAAGGGGTTGATTGTGGCGGACCATGCACTAATCCATGCACTAATAATAATATCATCGATATAGGAGATGAATACCAGGGAGGTATTGTAGCGTATATTTTCCAGCCTAGTGACCCCGGATATATGGAAGGTGAAATACATGGGCTTATTGCTGCTCCATCAGATCAAGGTGAAGCACCATGGGGCTGTTATGGAACTTCCATTAGCACAAATACCGGAATTGGGGCTGGACTGAGCAACACCCTCGCCATTGCTAATAATTGCAACCAATCTCAAATTGCAGCTAAAGTTTGCAAAGATTTGACTCTCAATGGCTACTCTGATTGGTACCTACCTAGTCAGGACGAAATGAATAAACTTTATATTAATTTAAGACTTCAGGGTCTTGGGAATTTTGCGACCGGCAGCTCAACCGGAGTTTACTGGACCTCTACCCAATTTTCTCCAAGTATGTCAATTCGCTATTTTTTTGTCACCGTAGGATCGGAAGTGGCTGGACTGCAAGAGCCCTGCGGAAAAAACGACAACAATAATATTCGAGCAGTAAGAACTTTTTAAGCCCTTTTCCCACCCTTAGTACCACAACATACACTTTATGAGAAATTTATATTTTTTGTTATTCTTATTTACGATCTTTTCCCCAGCTGAGAACCTTCTTTCTGCCCAAACCACGCCCGGCTTCAACTACCAAGCCCTCGTCCGCGACAGCGAAGGCAAAGTGGCCCAAAATACCGACGTGCAGTTCCGCATCGGCATTGTAAGTGGGGATATGCAAGGTCCCACCCTTTATCAGGAAACCCATCAGATTGCCACCGACGAGTACGGGCAAATC
>JANSXW010000370.1 GCA_024742755.1 bacterium
GGATCATTCACGACGCAACCCACGAGGTGATGATCAACCACCGGATTCGGGTGAGGGACCGCATGAGGTTCCCGGGGGTGGACGATTTGGAGGCGATGGTCAGGCAGATGAAGGCGGACCATGCAGCAAACCCGGCAGTCAGATTGCTCATGAAGTACGACGTCAGCCGGGCACACAAGTTGGTGCCTGTGAAGGAGCAGGACTGGCCACTCATGGCCTTCAGCTTGGAGAGGCCGGAAGAGGTCTTCATGCACACGGTGGGGGCCTTCGGTTTCGGATCGGCAGCCTACTGGTGGCAAAGGGTGGCCGCGGCAGTCACCAGGTTGGCGCACTACCTGTCGGCCGGAGCCTACGAGCTCTATCACCTGCTATTTGCTGACGATGGGCTCCTTGGGGCCCACGGTGCGGACTGCTGGAGGCGGATCCTCTACTGGTTCTTCGTGATGGACGTGGTGGAGGTGCCGATCACCTGGAAGAAGGTGGCTGGAGGGGCCAGGCTGGGCTGGATCGGCTACGAGGCCGACATTCAGCACTACCTCAAGGGCATAGGGGACAGCAAGGTTGCGTGGGTTCTTGGCTGGATAAAGGAGGTCAAGGACGAGGGCAGCATCCTGGGCAGCCGGATGAGATCAGCGCTGGGACGGCTTTCGTTCGTGGCGGGCGCGCTGGTGCAGGTACGCCCCTTCCTGGGGGTGATTTTCGCGTGGACCTCTAGGCTTCAGCCGGGAGGCTTTCATCAGGTGCCGATGGCGGTGCAGATCGAGCTGGAGATCATCAAAGTGGAGATCACGCGGCGTCCTCTGACGGAGCCACGGCCACTGCCGAAGAAGGTGGGCGAACTCTTTCGGGTGGATGCCAAGGCGGAGGGAGATCTGGTGGTGGTCGGAGGCTGGGAATCCTTCGGAGGCCGCGCCACCGCGGAGGCCCGGTGGTTCTCGCTGAAACTGACACGGAAAACGGCCCCGTGGGCCTACGTCAAAGGTGAGCCGTTCCGCGTGATAGCTAGCCTGGAGCTGATCGCGACCACCATAGCTGTTTGCATCTTCGGGCCGGGATCGCAGTGGAGAGATTCGGTGGGCGAGCTCGTGGTGCAAGGGTTCACCGACAGCCTGGTCAACACGCACGTCATCGATCACTACATGAGCACGGCGTTCCCTCTCTCGGTGGTGCTGATGGAGCTAGCCGTGCAGCTGGGCGAGTTGGGCACAACCCTTCAGCTGGGGTGGACACCTCGGGAACAGAACGAAGAAGCGGACGCGCTCACCAACCTGGACTTCACCCTCTTCAACCCAGACCTGAGGGTGCGGTTGGAGCTGGACGAGTTGGGCTTCAAAGTTATTCCGAAGATCATGGAGGCGGCCACTCAGCTGGACTCGGAGATCAGGCTCGAGAAGGATAAGAGGAAGAAGGGCATGGAGCACCACGACAAGAATTCGGCCAAGAAGCCCAA
>JANSXW010000319.1 GCA_024742755.1 bacterium
CAGATAGAATCATGTTCGCAATCGTAAAAATAGCTGGTCAACAGTTCAAAGTTGAGGAAGGGCAGAAGCTTTTCGTCCACCAGCTAGAAGCCAGTGAAGGAGACAACGTATCCTTCGAGGACGTACTGCTCGTCGACAACGACGGCAAAGTCTCTGTAGGCACGCCGACGCTGAACGCCAAGGTAAGCGCTACGGTACTTGGCCATCAGAAAGGAGACAAGGTGCTCGTGTTCAAAAAGAAGCGCCGCAAGGGCTACCGTCGTAAGAACGGCCACCGTCAGCACTTTACCCAAATTCAAATCGACAGTATCGCCGTTTAATCCCCGGCCAGGGGTGCGGTTTTTTGTAAAACCTAAAATTGTTTAAGACATGGCACACAAGAAAGGTGTAGGTAGTACGGACAACGGCCGGGACAGTAAATCGAAAAGACTCGGCGTTAAACTATTCGGAGGCCAGCATGCTAATGCCGGCAACATTCTCGTTCGTCAGCGCGGTACCAAGTACCACCCGGGCGAAAACGTTTACATGGGCAAGGATTTCACTTTGCACGCAGCAATCGAAGGTACGGTAACCTTCCGCCGCCGCCGCAAGAACCGCCTTTACGTTAACGTAATGCCAAACGGTTCTGACAATGGCAATGGTGCAGCAGCAGTAGCCGCTCCGGCTCCTGAAAAGAAGGAAAAGCCGGCTCCAAAAGCAGAGCCAACGAAGGCTGCAGCCGCTCCGGTTAAGGAAGCACCAAAGGCAAAGGAAGAAGCGCCAAAGGCAAAAGCTTCCAAATCTGAAAAAATTACCTTACCTTCCGGTAAGAAAATCAATCAGGATGACCTGAAGATGGTTGAGGGCGTCGGTCCGAAAATCGAAGGTCTGCTGAATGAAGGTGGTATCCACACCTGGGAAGACCTCGCCAATGCACCTACTGAAAAGGTACAGGCGATCCTCGATGAGGCAGGTCCCCGCTACCGGATGCACGACCCTGCAACCTGGGCTAAGCAAGCTAAGCTTGCGCACGAAGGTCAGTGGGAAGAACTCGAAGCGCTTCAGGACCGCCTTGACGGTGGCCGCGAAGTCAGCGACGAGAAGGAGTAAAACACAGGAACCGTTGGGGCAGGCTCTTTGCCGCCCCAATGGGTTCAACTATAAGATTTTTAGTTTTCATAGCTTTATATTTCAGGGCCCTGCTTTCGGTAGGGCTTTTTTTATGCCCTTACTTGTCCAACAGCCCTTCCAGGTAATGCTCCCCCACCCCAAAATCCGACTTAATCCGCGCCACCTCGGCCAGGGCGGAAGCATTGCGGCGACCTTTAACTCCGACAATCATAAGGTTTTTGGGCGTATGCTCGGTGGAGACGAATTCGAACACCTTGGTCTCGTACCCCCGGTCTTCCATCAGCAGCGCGCGGATGCCGTCGGTGACGAGCTCGGCCTGCCGTTCCTGCAGGATGCCGTGCCGGAGCATGGGCTGTAAACCTTCGGTAGGCTGCATGGCTTTGCGGACCTGCTTATGGCAGCAGGGCGCCACGATGATGATCTCCGCTCCCGCCTGCACGCCTTTGGCAATAGCAATATCCGTGGCGATGTCGCAGGCATGCAGGGCGATGAGCATGTCAATGCGCTCCGGCTCGTACTCAAAAATATCCTGTGCGCGGAACTGCAGCCCGGTGAACCCCACTTTGGGCGCCAGCTCATTGCCGAAGCTGACCAGGTTTTCCCGCAGCTCAATACCCGTAATGGAAGGCTGCCAGCCCCGGTTGTTGACAAGGTGGTCGTAAAGGGCGAAAGTCAGGTACCCCTTGCCGGAGCCCATATCGACAATATGCGGCTGCCGGGGGAAGTCCCCATGCTGCTGCAGGAGGCTATCGACAATCTCGATGTACTTATTGATTTGGCGGAACTTGCGCTGCCCGTCCGCCCGTACCTTGCCTTCAGCCGTGGTGATGCCCATAGCCTGCAGATAGGCATTGCCGGAAGCCTCAATGAAATACTGCTTGGGCTTGTTGTGCGCCTTCGGGGGCGGTGCTGCTTTTGAAGCCTGCCGCTGATGCAAACGGGGTTTCCGCTTGCGGTTGTACTGCAGGCTGTAATCCGCTTCGGTAGTCAGCAGGTCGGCGTTGAGGAAATCCTCCCCCAGCCACAGGCCGATCATCGGCACCGCCTCCTCCGGGGGATGGTTCTTCGTGATGTCCCTGGTGCTGTAGCGCAGGGTAAAGGACACTTGCGGCGCCCCCTTCAGCTCGATGAGGCGGGCGTAGACATTCCTAAACGACTTGTCCGCACCGCCCGGCTTGCTCAGGGTCAGTTTTACGAAAGTGCCCTGCGAAAGGCTGCGCTGCAGATGCTGCAAAAAAGTTTCCTTGGCTTCCATACTTCTATTAAGTCTTTTCAGTCCGCATTAGTTGA
>JANSXW010000153.1 GCA_024742755.1 bacterium
CCAAAAGTTTGGCTATGTCAACTCTGCAGCTATCCTGGCTGAAATGCCGGAGGTAAAGCAAGCGGATGCCAACCTTGAAGCCCTGCAAAAGCAGTTGCAGAAAAAAGGCCAGAGCATGCTGGAGCAGTTGCAGCAGGACTACGGTGTCTTGCAGCAGAAAGTTCAGAGCGGCGACTTGTCTCCTAAGCAACAGGAGGAAGAAGCGCAAAAGCTGCAGGCACGCGAGCAGGAAATCGCTGCTTTTGAGCAGGACATGCGCAAGCAGGTTTCTGATAAGCGTGAAGAACTGCTGGGCCCAATCTACGAGAAGGTCAATCAGGCCATCAAGGATGTGGCAGAAGAAAATGGCTTCCAGTTCATTTTCGACCAGAACGTGCTGCTTTACGCTGAAGATTCTCAGAATGTGAATGACCTGGTAAAGGCAAAGCTGGCCAATTAAGCCTGCCGGCAATGCCCAACCTACCCATCGGTATATTTGATTCTGGCATAGGCGGCCTTTCGGTCGCCCGTGCCATTATCGATTTGCTCCCTTCCGAGTCCCTCCTCTATTTCGGCGATACCGCCCGTATCCCCTACGGCACTAAGCCTGCCGACACCATCCGTCAGTACAGCCTGGATATTACCCGTTACCTGATCGAATCAGGTGCCAAAGCTATTGTCGTGGCTTGCAATACCGCCTCTGCTGCGGCTTTAGGAACCTTGCGGGATACCTGGCACGACCTGCCCATTGTAGGCATGGAGCCGGCCGTAAAGCCCGGTGCCAACGCCACGCAGACCGGTGTGGTGGGCGTACTTGCCACAGCCGGCACTTTTAAAAGTCAGCGCTATGCCGACCTCATGCAGCGCTATGCCAGTGGCATCACCTTGCTTGAAGACCCCTGCATTGGCCTGGTGGAACAAATTGAAGCCGGTGAGCTCGGCACACCCGCTACCCGACAGCTATTGGAGGCTATCCTGATGCCCATGATCCGTCAGCAGGCCGATACCTTTGTGCTGGGCTGCACCCACTACCCTTTCGTGGCACCGCTCCTGCAAGACATCATCGGCCCCAACCGTACAATCATCAATCCGGCTCCGGCCGTAGCCCGCCAACTTCAGCGGGTATTAAACGAGCACCAGCTGCTCGCACCAGCTGCTGCTGAAACCAGGCACCAACTCTTCTTTTCCGGCCCTCTGCAGGGCACTACCGCCCTCGCCCGGCATATGATCGGGGCAGATTTCTCTGTAGAGCGCCTTTCGATATAAAAAAAGCCGGCAGTGACTTGCACTACCGGCTCTGATCAATTCTCCATTAACTAATTAAGCGACGAGCCATCAATAACTGTCGGTCTTCCAGGAGCGCTTTTTCCTTTATCCAGCGTTAAAGAACCGCCGCCCTTAGCGCCACTAAGGGCGGGAACCTTCGCCTTGGCTAAAGAAAAAATCGCTGACCTATCAAAACCACACTTATTAATCGCTCGTCGCTAAGCTCCTTATTCGACGATGAACCGACGGGTGGCGACTTGCTGCCCCTCAACGATGAGGCGCAGGAAGTAGGTGCCCGCAGGCATCTGCCGGACGTCAAGTTGCTCAATGGTTGTACCGGAAGACAACTCCACGGGTACGATGTTTACCGCCTGCCCGTTGCCGTTATGCACCATCAGCTGACCTTTCCAGGTTTGCTGACTGCTTATTTCTACGGTCAGGTTGTTGCGGGTAACCGTTGGGTAGGCGTTCATGCCCAAACCTGCGGCCGCCACATCCAGTGTGGACGTAATCATCCCACGGGTTACTTCTACGGTTGAAAAGCCGCCCGGGGTGGCTACGCTACCATCGGAGGCTATGGCACGGTGGTACAGCGTTACTGTCTGATTAATGGCAATGCCGCCATCTTCCAGTATCTGGTCTACCACGCCAAAGGTGGTCTCGAAGGTTTGCTCCGTGCCCACATTCTGCTGTACGAGCACTTCGGTAAAGTCCTCCTCGGACGCCAGCTGCCAGATGTACACCAGGTCGTCGCGGTCGCTTGCTTCAGACCAGGTTGCGGCAAAGGGGGTCTCCGGATCGCCTTCAATGGTCAGTGCTGCACCGTCCATGGGAGCCGTAATCTCTGCTTCATCTGATGGGAAGCGGTTGATTTCCGGAAGTACCTGCCCACGGAGTTCTCCGGCGGGCTGCTCCGCAGTGTGGATATTCACATAGTAGCTGCCACTGCGGATTGCTTCCACCTGTTCTGCGGTGAGTGCGAAGGTATTGTCGGCAGCAGTGAATGCGCCGCTCGTTTGATCAGCACCTACAGCAGGCATCAGGCCGAGGGCAATGTCTCCATTCATACCCGGACCACCGAGGTGAAGGTGTGCACCACCAGCTACATTCTCATCAAATGGGCTTTCCAGCCCGGAGAAGGCACCGGTCAGCGTCAGGGTCTCGCCGGTCAGTTCGGCCTTAATGCCGCCCACTGCTTCTGACCCAATTGGCTGTACTTCATTGAAGCCGCTCAGGCTGCTGGTGAAGTAGGTGGCAGACAGTGGCAACAACTGGCCGCGCACTTCGCCCGATGGGAAATCCATCGAGTGTACGTTCACGTAGTACTGGCGCATGCGCAAGGTATCTATCCAGCCTTCGCTTGCCGTAATGGTGTTGTCGGCGGCCGGGAAGATGCCGTTGGTGCCATTGGCGTCAGCCAGTACATCCAGTACATTTTGGACACCGCCATTCTCACCGGCGTAGCCTAAGTGAATGTGTGCACCACCGGCAATATCGGTTTCCAGCATGCTCGACAGGGCGTTGAAGCTACCGGATGCCGTTATCCGGCCGGGGTTGACTTCCAGTGCAAGCGCACCTATTGCTTCTGTATTCACAGCTGGTACTTCGCTGGCACCACTGAGGGGCGCATAGAAGTAAGTCCGGGCTTCGGGCAGTACCTGTGCGCGCAGTTCGCCCGACTGAATATCCGTACTGTGGATATTGACATACAAGCCACGGGCTTTCATCAGTTCGATCTGATCTTCTTCCAACTGATAGGTGTTGGGCATAGCTGCGAAAGTACCTCCGAGGTTGTCACCATCAAGGTCGAGGTCAAGCGGGATGAGCACATCACCCGTCTGACCGGCATAACCGGCATGGATATGTGCGCCGCCTGCAATATCGGTAGCTACAGGGCTGCTTAGCCCGGCGAAGGTACCTGCCAGGGTCATCCGGCTTCCGGACAATTCTGCCTGTACCGCACCGAGGGCTTCGGTTGCAGCTTCCGGCACTTCAAAAATACCCGATAAGTAACCGGTGAAGACCACCTGGCTTTCCAGCATCAGCTGGCCGCGGATTTCACCTGATGGCTGATCCACAGAATGGATATTGACATACAGCCCACGGCTCATCATGGCTTCCAGCTGATCAGCGTTGATGGTAAAGGTATTATCGGAAGGGAGGAAACGGCCTTCATTTCCACCCTCATCAGTAACGTTGAGCGGGAAAATAACGTCGCCATTCTCACCCGGCATGCCCATATGGATGTGTGCGCCACCGGCTATATCGGTATTCAGCGCGCTTTCCAGTCCGGAGAAGGTACCGGAAACCACAATCGTGGTGTCGTCCATCAATTCCGCAACAACGGCACCGCCAGCCATACTCGTAACAGCCGGGGCTTCATTGGCACCAGACAGGTGCGCACGGAATACCGCCCGGGGCGTGCCTGCCAGCTGGCCACGCAGCTCACCTCCCGGATAGTCTGCCGTATGGATATTGGCATACATGGAACGGTTGTTCAGCAGTTCGCGCTGATCATCGGTTAGGGTGAAGGTGTTGTCCTCCGCGCGGAAGACACCACTTCTCAGTTCGGCATCCACATCGGCGTTGAGCCCAATTTCGATACCGCCGTTTTCACCCGCCTGCCCAATGTGCAAGTGAGCACCACCGGCAACATCAGCATCGAAATCGCTCTCCAGGCCGGAGAAGGCACCGCTGACCGTCAACTCGCCATTCGCAACTTCCAGCACCAGTGCGCCCTGACCTGATGTCACAGCGGAGGGCACTTCGTTGCTGCCCAGGAGGGACATGGTGTAGATGGCTTCGGATACCGGCGTAAGCTGGCCGCGAAGTTCACCACCGTTGAAGTTGTCAGAATGGATGTTGACGTACATCTCTCTGCTGCGAAGCATCGCTACTTCTTCATCGCTCAAAGTGAAAACGTTGTCGTCAGAAAGGAAAGCGCCACTGAGCGAATCAACGCTGACTTCAATATTTAGCGGATAAAGTACCGGGCCATTCTCACCGGCAAAACCAGCATGAAGGTGGGCACCTCCCGCAATTTCTTCCGCGATCTTACTGCTCAGGCCCTCGAAACCGCCGGAGACGGTCAGTTCGTTGCCAGACAGGGAGGCAGAGACGAAGCCTGTTGCCGTGCTTAAAATGGGCAGCGCTTCATTGTGCCCTGAAAGCGTGGCTTCAAAGAGGTCTTCCATCACTTCTCCCCGCGTAATATTGACGGAGGAAGCAGCGCCTGCCGTGGCTACCGCACCATCCGTGGCTACCGCCCGGTGGTAAACCGTGACTGCTGCACCCACGTCTACGCCAAGGCTGCCTAACAGGCCATCAACCGTTTCGAAGTCCGTTACGAATTCGGTGTTGTTGCCTACATTTTGCTGGAAGACAATATCTTCAAAGTCTGCATCAGTGGACAACTGCCAAACATAGGCGAGCGGGCTGTCATCAGTGGCCGCACTCCAGGTAGCAGAGAAATCCGTCGTTGCACCACCTTCCAGCAGGAAGTCTGCCCCATCGGGTGGGAAGTTGATCATTGGTGCAGCTACCGGGAAGAAGTTGCTCTGTTGGAGGATCTGCCCGCGCAGTTCACCACCGGGGTATGCCATCGTGTGGATATTGGCATAGTAATTTCCGGCGATAAGGTCTACGGTTTGCTCTTCTGTAAGCGTGAAGGTGTTGTTATTGGCGGTAAAGGTGCCAGACAAGTTATCGGAAGCCGGAGTTGCGTTGATCACAATATCGACCCCTCCGTTTTCGCCCGGAGCGCCAAGGTGCAGGTGCGCACCTCCGCCAATGCTTTGATCGAATTCATCCGTGAGCCCGCTAAATGCACCGGTCACGGTCAGCTGATCACCATTGAGCTCCAGCTTTAGGCCGCCGGTTGCCGGGCTCATAGCTACCGGCACTTCATTGAAGGCGTCCAGCGAGGTGGTAAAGTAGGCGGTGGCGAAAGGCAGGGTTTGTCCGCGCAATTCACCGCTGCCAAAGTCTTCGGTATGCACATTGACATACAGCCCGCGGTTGCGCAGGCTCGACCGGAGCGCTTCTGTGGAAGGCACCACATTATCAGCAGCCGGGAAAGCGCCACTCAGCCCATCTCCGGCAATATCTGAAGACAGGTTTTCCTCAATGCCTCCATTACTGCCGGCCAGTGCGCTGTGCAAGTGCGCGCCACCTGCTACAGCAGCATCAAAAGGAGAAGAAAGCCCGGAAAAAGCACCTACACTGATGATCTCATCAGAGCGTACCTCCATGAGTACCTGACCAGTAGCTGTTGTATTTACGGCGGGTACTTCGCTGGTTCCGGAAAGGGCTGCATTCATGTAATAACGTGCCTCGCCCAGCAGCTGCCCGCGCAGCTCTCCGCCACCATTGGTCAAGGTATGGATGTTGACGTAATAAGACCGGTTCATGACGGCCATTACCTGTTCCTCTGTCAGTTCGAAGGTATTGTCTACGGGATCGAATGTACCACCGTTGAGGTCGTCGTTGAGGTCAATAGCGAGCGGGAATTCCACCGGCCCGTTTTCGCCCGGCAGCCCTACATGCAGGTGGGCGCCACCGACGATACTTACATCGACGGCACTGCTCAGCCCGCTAAAGGAGCCTGATACGGTAAGCATATTGCCCCGGAGTTCTGCTTTCACTGCGCCGAAGGCCCGGGTCGTTACCGGAGGGGCTTCAAACCCGCCGCCAAGTACTGCAGTCAGGTATACCGGCGCTTCAGGCAACAGTTGCCCGCGGATTTCGCCAGCTTGCTGATCAAGGGAGTGAATATTGACGTAAAAGCCGCGGTCGTAAATGGCGGCCAAGTCGTCTGGAGTAAGGGCAAACCGGTTGCTGACGGCTTCAAATGTACCCTCGGTCATATTATTTTCCAGGTTGCTTGTCAGCGCAAAGGTGACGGGGCCATTCTCACCAGCCAGACCGGTATGAATGTGGGCACCACCAGCAATATCGGTAGCCACTTCACTTTCCAGGCCAGTAAAGCTACCGTAGGCAATCAGGCTGTCTTCAATGACCTCAGCCTGCACTACGCCCGTTGCATAACTCGTTACCACCGGCTGTTCATTGCTGCCGGAAAGGTGTGCGCGAAGCACGGTGGAGGCAGCTGTGGAGGCGACTTGTCCTCTGAGTTCTCCTGCGCCGTAACTTGTCGTATGGATGTTGGCGTAGTAAAGGCGGTTTTCCAGGGCTTCGACCTGGCTTTGCTCCAGCCCGAAAGTATTATCCGCAGCGGTGAAAACGCCTCCTTTCAAATCAGCATCCGCAGTGGCATTCAGCTGAATGTCTATATCTCCGTTTTGCCCGGGCAGCGCAAGGTGCAGATGGGCGCCTCCCAGTACCGAGGCATCAAAATCGCCTTCCAGGTCCGCAAAACTACCGGTAACGGTCAGCTGATCGTTCACTACATCAAGGGCGAGGGCGCCGTGGCCGCTCGTGCGGACAGAAGGCACCTCATTGCTTCCGGAGAGGTTGATAAAATAATTGTTGCCTTCCGGCAAAAGCTGCCCCCGGATTTCTCCGCCGGGATACAGGGTGGTATGAATATTTACATACATCCGGCGTTCCATCAGGGCATCGACCTCTTCGGTGGTCAATGTAAAGGTATTGGAGGCCGCTTCAAAAGTGCCGCTCTTAAGCAGGATGCCAAGGTTGGGGTTCAGCTCGAAGGTGATCCCTCCATTCTCTCCGGCATAACCGGTGTGAATGTGAGAACCGCCCGCCACCGTGACGTCGAAGTTCCCTTCCAGTCCGGTAAAACTGCCCGATACCGCCAGTTCATTGCCGTCCAGTACAGCCGTAATTTCGCCAAAAGCGCGGCTAACTACCGGAGCAGCCTCATTGCGCCCGCTAAGCTCGGCGGTAAATGTCATCTGCGCACTACCCACAAACGGCAGGCTGCAAAAGACCAGTAATAAAATTAAGTAATCTCTAATTTTCATAAATTGACTTTATTGAATTTTCAGTAAAAATGGACTGCAAAAACATAGCTGTCTCCCCCTTCGGACGGGCCGAAAGTGCGACGAACTGTGCAGTGCAGACTTGTTTGTCGTTTTTTGTTTGCCAGGACGCGCATCAACTGCGCCTACGACTGAGGGGCATTACCCCTTTTGTTAGAGCTTGTTGGGATTTTACCCTTCGGGCTGCTCTTGCCAAATTTCGTCCTGCTCTTCGTTGCTCTTCGGTCACGTCCGTACGGATGCTCCCTCTTCGCGCCTCGATCAGAACAAAATTTGGCAGCGTTCGCTCCAAAAGCAAAATCCCAACAAGCTCTTAATTGGCAAGGCTTAAGGGTAATGCCAATGATTGCCTTTGGTGTTATGTACGAAGGCATATCGAAGGTTGGATTAAAAGAATCCCATGTTTTTTCACTACCTTACGTTATGCCTCCAGGAAATGCGGATTAAGGAGCACAACCCCATCACTGAACAGGTTGCGAATGCCTGTATTGATCAGAGACCGGATTCATTTTCCGGTGGAACGAAGAGGACTACCGAATGTTCGAACCTGAAAGCACTCAATTGATTAAAGTCCATTAGACGCACTATGCCAAAGACAAAACCCAGAACTGCATTGGAAACGGAGATCATTGATTTGCTTTCCAATAAACAACAGAGGGGGATCACACTATTGTATGAACATTACTCACCGGCGCTGTACAATATCATCCTTCGCATTGTACAGTCGGAGGAAATCGCGGAAGAAACGTTACAGGACAGCTACCTGAAAATATGGGACAACTTTTCGAAATACGATGCCAGCAAAGGCCGGCTTTTCACCTGGATGGTGCGTATTTGCCGCAATTTGGCGATCGACAAAGTCCGTTCCAGTCAATTTAAAAAAGGAAATCGAACTGAATCGATCCCTGACTCCGTATATAATAGTGATTCACTCAGCGAAGAGCTGAACACCTCCGACCCGGGCTTACGAAAAGTCGTTGGCCAATTGGATGACAAGACCCGGGTTCTTATCGAACTCCTATATTTTAAGGACTATACCCAACGGGAAGTGAGCGATGCGCTCGACATTCCCCTTGGCACAGTCAAGTCACGGTCGAGAAAAGCGATTCAGGTCCTCCGGCAGGTCCTGGGCAATGAGGGCTTTTTGTCGGCTATTTTAATCACCATGTTCGAAACGATAAAGCGATATTTTGGATCCTAAAGCATACATAGCGTCTGGTATTCTTGAGCAATACGTGCTCGGCAAGCTCACTCCGGAAGAAATGGCGGAGGTGGAGCAAAATGCAGCGCAACACCCGGAAATCAAGGAAGAAATTGAAGCCATCGAACTGGCGTTGGAAGAGTACGCCCTGCTACACGGGCAAACGCCTCCGCCCGGTGTGCTGTCCACTATTATCCAAACCCTCGATGAGCGGGGCACGCAGGCCCAGCTGAAAGGCCCGCGCAGCAGCCGTACCCTTCTGGCGATAGCCTGGGTATTGTTTTTTGCAGCGGCCCTGGGTTGGCTTTATGCCTATCAGCAAAACCAGGAAAGCACAGCAACCATTGCAGCGCTGTCGGAGGAAATCAATACCATTGAAAGCAGCTGCGACAGTGTGCAAGCCACCAACGGCCGCCTGCAGGCAGCACTGGAGTTCCTGCGCAACCCCGATACCCGCAATACCCGTATGAATGGCACAGACCTTTCACCGGAAGCCGTTGCCTCGGTCTTTTACAACCCGGCATCCGAAGCTTCCCTGATCGATGTGGGCAGCCTGCCTGTGCCGCCTTCTGATCAGCAGTACCAGCTTTGGGCTATTGTGGACGGGGCACCGGTCAGCATGGGCGTCTTTGAAGTCAATGCGGATACCTCAGGGCTTCAGCCGGTTGCCTACGTGGAAAATGCACAGGCCTATGCGGTCACGCTTGAGCCCCGAGGAGGCAGCGAAACGCCTACCCTGGAGCAGATGTATGTGATCGGAGAAATCTAAAAAAGTACCCACTACAACGAAAAAGGGGAATAAATCCGATGCCGGACTTATTCCCCTTCTCTTTTATGGCAAACATGGTATTAGCTCAAATGGCCAATACAATAGTCATCTTTTGAAGCACCCTAGTGCGACCAGGCCGAATTACCTGCTAGTTTTCTTGCCTCTGAAGCCCTTGCAAATGCTACACTTCAAGTGGCCAGGCATTTACGGCTCAATCCACTAGCTCAGCCCGGTGACGAGCAAAGACACTTCATTGTTCAGTACTTCCACGAAACCGCCTTTGATCGCGTACCTGATCTTGCGCCCGGCTTCGCTTGCCGTTTCCAGTGCGCCCGTCTCTTCATTGAAGAAGCGGTACTCACCACTTTCCGTAGTAATGGTAATGTAGCCCGCATCCAGAGAAGATACGATTGGCGCGTGGTTTTTCAACACCTGAAATTCACCATCCGTACCAGGCACTTTAACTGAAGAGATCGCACCTGAAAAAATCTTCCGGTCCGGAGTCAGCACCGTAATATTCATAATGACTTAATTTATAAGGCGGTACCGGAAGGCAAGCTTCCGGCACCTAATACAATCGTTTCAGGATGTGGGAGGAAAAGCTTAAGCCTCTACCTCAGCCAGCATCTTCTTACCTGCTTCAATCACCTCGTCGATGTTGCCCTTCAGGTTGAAGGCTGCTTCCGGGTATTCGTCCACTTCACCATCGATGATCATGTTAAAGCCTCGGATGGTTTCCTCAATAGGGACCAGCACACCTGGCAGACCGGTAAACTGCTCTGCTACGTGGAATGGCTGAGAAAGGAAACGCTGTACGCGGCGGGCGCGGTGCACGACCTGCTTGTCTTCGTCAGACAATTCCTCCATACCGAGGATGGCGATGATGTCCTGAAGCTCGTTGTAGCGCTGCAGGATATTCATGACGCGCTGAGCGGTGTTGTAGTGCTCATCACCGATGATAGCCGGATCAAGGATACGTGAAGTAGAGTCCAGCGGATCCACCGCAGGGTAGATACCAAGGGACGCAATCTTACGGCTCAGTACCGTTGTCGCATCAAGGTGAGCAAAAGTTGTAGCCGGTGCGGGGTCTGTCAAGTCATCCGCAGGTACGTATACCGCCTGTACTGAGGTGATAGAACCACGCTTTGTAGATGTAATCCGCTCCTGCATCAGGCCCATCTCCGTAGCCAGAGTTGGCTGATATCCCACCGCTGAAGGCATACGGCCAAGCAGTGCCGACACCTCGGAACCTGCCTGCGTAAAGCGGAAGATATTATCGATAAAGAAGAGGATATCACGACCGCCCATAGGGTCTTTCATATCACCATCGCGGAAGTACTCTGCAATTGTCAAACCGGAGAGTGCCACACGGGCACGTGCACCGGGAGGCTCATTCATCTGACCGAATACGAAAGTCGCCTTAGAGTCTTCCAGGTCTTTCATATCCACAGCACTGAGGTCCCAGCCGCCTTTTTCCATAGACTCCATGAAGTGCTCGCCGTACTTGATAATGCCCGCTTCGAGCATTTCCCGCATCAGGTCATTACCCTCACGGGTACGCTCACCCACACCTGCGAATACAGAGATACCATCGTACCCCTTCGCGATGTTGTTGATCAGCTCCTGAATCAATACAGTTTTACCAACACCTGCACCACCGAAGAGGCCAATTTTTCCACCCTTCAGGTAAGGCTCGATCAGGTCAATCACCTTAATACCGGTGTAGAGGACTTCTTTCTCAACAGAAAGGTCTTCGTACACAGGCGGCTTGCGGTGAATAGAGGCAGAACCTGTTTGGTTAGCCACCGCACCGATACCATCGATTGGCGTACCCACCACGTTGAAAAGGCGGCCTTTGATACCAGGGCCAACAGGCATTGCAATTGCTTCGCCGGTGTCCTGTACTTCCATTCCGCGAACCAGCCCGTCCGTTGCATCCATCGCAATGGCACGAACGCTGTCTTCACCGAGGTGTTGCTGAACTTCCATCACCAGAATTTCGCCGTTCGGACGGTCGATCTTCAGTGCATTATTGATTTCGGGGAGTTTCGAACCCTCAGCAGAAAAACTTACGTCCACTACCGGGCCGATAACTTGTTTCACATGACCGATGTTTGCCATATCAGTGCGTGTATTTAGTTGAAAACTAGAGTATCTTTTAAAAATCGGCACAAATTTAGGCTTTTGGGTTGATAATCAAAAGCAATTCTCTACCCTTATCTCACCTAAAGCCTAATAAATCAACCCCTTGACTTAAACCCCGCCACCCTGCTTCTGGCCCACCCGGAAAATATTGCTCCCCCTCCTGCCCCGATTCCGGTATTTTATTTCCCCGAATCACACCGCCTTACACCAGTATTAGGCAAACCGGGCAGGAGACAATGGCTTCATGCCCCGGAATGCCGGTGTTTTTTTTATCCATTTTGGCCAACAATTCTCCCGGATTGATTATTCTTGATGCTATGATCTGGGAAGCCCTTTCAAAACTAGCCCTTTTGGGCACAGAACGCGGGCAGTTGCCACCGGAAGTGCTCAATGCATTGGAGCAGGTGGGAATACAGGCCGCTCAGGCACCCGAAGCAGTGGTGCTGGAAGGTGCTGCACTGTACCATCAACTGCGCCGTGCGGGCTTTCCGCTAAAGCCATCGGAGGCTACTCCATCGGTAAACCCTCAGAGCAGCCGGGGAACTGCACCACCACGGGTAGCACGACAGATGGAGCATATCGTGCGCGGCAACTTCAGAGAGGCCCTGCCGGAAGCGTTGCGGCTCTTGCAGCAGGCCCATCTGCCCCTGCCCCCCGAGCACCTGCCGGCCCTGCTCTACAAAGCCGCTAAAAAATCAGACTTCTGGCATGCCCTCCGGCCAGTCCTCGAACCGGCAGACTTCGAATTCCTAAGGCTTAACCCGGACTGGGCCGCGATCGCGGAGCGCCCACCGGCAGCAGACTGGCAGAACGAATCGCAGGCCGGCCGGGTGCAGATGCTGCGGCACCTCCGCTTTGAAAAACCAGAGCAGGCAACATCCTGGTTAGCCACCTGCTGGGACGGGTTGACTCCAACTGAAAAAAAGGAACTAATAAATGGCCTGGATACCGGGCTGAACGCCTCAGACCAACCTTTTCTGGAAGCTCAATTGACGGACAGCCGGAAGGAAGTCAGGCAATCTGCAGCACAATTGCTGCTCAAAATCCCGGATAGCCCTTTGCAAGACACCTTATATAAAGAGGCTGCAACCTGGCTTACCCTGCAAAAAGATGGCCGCCTGGATTTACATGCGCCCCCGAAGCCCGTGACCGCTTTCAACAGGCTGGGGCTCTACAGCAGCAAAAAGCACAAATACACCGGTGGCACACGGGCCGGGCAAGCCTACGATATCATCTCCAAGGTGCCGCCCAAGCGCTGGGAAGCTCATTTTGGAAAGCCCACGCTGGATACCCTGCGCCTTTTTGCCCGGGGCAATCAGCAACAACTGCTTACGGACGCTGTTGCGAATGCAGCCCTCCTGCATCAGGACCACCGCTGGATAGAAGCGCTGCTCCGGCACTGGTGGCGCACGGATAATGAAGCGCGGTGGAACAGCACCCTGGGCAAGCAGTTAATGGCCGCTTTGCCGGACCCGCTCTTCAACGAAATCATGAGCCAATACCTCAGGCAGCATCAGGGCTACATTGATGAGCGCAGTTTTGCCGGACAATTGTTATGTTTGGGCGCACATCAGTGGGAAGGCAGTGTGGCCCGGCAGGTGCTCCACAACTTCAGGGAGTGGCTCAATGCCGCGCAGTCGGTCTACTGGAACATCTGGCACTACAAACGCATCCTTAGGGTGGCGGCCTATCAGGCACCGGTGGAAATCCTGCCCGGTTTCCGGACCGGCTGGAACCAACGAACGCCCATCTGGGGCAACTGGGAAGGCGATATTGAGCGCCTGCTGAAAACGCTGGCTTTCCGCAAAGACCTGAACGAGGCGCTAAAACCGCCCGTCAAAAATTAGCATTACCACACAACACCATGATATATGGCTACCAACGCTGTCATCCGATTACAAGCTGAAGACGCCTACGCTGAGGAGCTCAAAGCCCTTCAGGCTGCCGACGACCGCCCCCGCCCCACCAACTGGAACCTTTCGCCCTGGGCGGTGATGACCTACCTCATGGGAGGGGAGCTGGAGGATGGCACCAAAATTTCGCCTAAATACTTTGGCAACCGCCGCCTGATCGAAGTCGCCGTCGCTACCCTGGCCACCGACCGGGCGCTGCTGCTCACCGGTATTCCCGGCACTGCCAAAACCTGGGTTTCTGAACACCTGGCCGCAGCAATCAGTGGCAATTCCAAACGCCTGGTACAAGGCACCGCCGGCATGGCTGAGGAATCTCTGCGCTACGGCTGGAACTATGCCCGCCTTTTGGCAGAAGGCCCTTCTGAGAAAGCCCTGGTGCCCAGCCCGGTCATGGTAGCCATGCAGGAAGGCCGTATTGCCCGGGTGGAGGAGCTGACCCGTATCCCCAGCGATGTGCAGGATGCGCTCATCACCATCTTATCAGAAAAAGCCCTGCCTATTCCGGAGCTCAACTCAGAAGTGCGGGCACAGCGGGGCTTCAACCTCATCGCCACGGCTAACGACCGCGACCGGGGCGTCAACGAACTATCGAGCGCCCTGCGCCGCCGCTTTAACACCGTAAGCATGCCGCTGCCCGCCACCCTGGAAGAAGAAGTGGAAATCGTCCGGCAACGGGTAGCACAAATCGGCAGCACCCTGGAATTGCCGCCACAGGCGGCACCGGTGGAGGAAATCAAGCGCCTGGTCACCATCTTCCGCGAACTGCGCAGCGGCAAAACGGAAGACAGCCGGCGCAAGCTCAAGGTCCCCTCCAGCACACTGAGCACAGCAGAAGCCATCTCCGTGATCAATAGCGGTCAGGCGCTGGCCGTTCATTTTGGGGAAGGGGAAATCCGGGCGGAAGACATTGCCGGCAGTTTGCTCGGTGCGATCGTTAAAGACCCGGTGCAGGACCGCACGGTCTGGGAGGAGTACCTGGAGACGGTAGTAAAAGAGCGCAAGGGCTGGGGCGACCTGTACGAGGCCAGCAAAGGGCTGCTGGGAAAGTAGAACACGCTGCCCAACGTGCCCGGTTTCCGGGTTCTGCATGCCCTTCCTGAACGCCCCTTTGAAATTTCTGTGCGATATTTGAACTGTTTTTCAGGCACTTACAAAAGCACCTTTGCGATTTTTTTATCAAAAGCCTTGTTTATTGGATTAAAGAGCGCTACCTTTGCACCTGCCTTTTCAGAGGCAGCCCGATCAAGGCGAAACAATTAAGAAAAACAGGCGCAAAAAGAAGGTGCATAACTTCGCTCGCATCGTTTCATTTCCTCCTGATTTTCTATTGATCAACAATTAAATTTTTGAATAGTGGATACGCTAAGCTATAGAACGCAATCTGCAAAGAAAGAGGAAGTAGAACGCAAGTGGCATATCATCGACGCTGAAGGCGAGGTAGTTGGCCGCATGTGTACCAAAATTGCTTCTGTACTCCGTGGGAAGCACAAGCCTTCCTACACGCCTCATGTTGATACGGGCGATTACGTCATTGTCATCAACGCCGGCAAAATCCGGTTTACCGGCAACAAGCTGGACCAAAAGGAATATCAGCGCTACTCCGGTTACCCGGGCGGCCAGAAGTCCCGTACAGCCAGGGAAATGCTGGACAAGAAGCCAATTGGCGTGGTGGAAGCTGCCGTCCGTGGCATGCTGCCCAAGAACCGCCTGGGCCGTGCGATGTTCAAGAAGCTTTTCGTTTACGAAGGCGCTGAGCACCCGCACGAAGCACAGAAGCCGGAAAAACTGGAACTTTAATTTTAAAAAAGCAGGACAATCTCGATAAATATGGAAATGATCAATGCCATTGGGAGAAGAAAAGCGTCTGTAGCCCGCGTTTACCTCAAGAAAGGTGAAGGCAAAATCGTTATCAACGGTAAGGACTACAAGGAGTACTTCCCTCAACATCACATCCAATATAACCTTACGGATCCTTTTCAGACGGTAGAAGTGGAGAACATCTACGACCTGAAGATCAACGTAAATGGCGGTGGCTACAAAGGCCAGGCCGAAGCGATTCGTATGGGCATCGCCCGTGCGCTCGTCAAACTGAACGAAGACTTCCGCAAGCCGCTGAAGGACAAGAAGTATCTTACCCGTGACTCCCGCGTCGTTGAACGTAAGAAGTACGGTAAGCCGAAGGCACGTAAGAGCTTCCAGTTCAGCAAGCGTTAATTTTCGTTATTCAGTATCCGTGGCGGGCTGTCTTCGTACGGCTCGCTTCCAAATTCAAACTTTAGCAAAAAGAAAATGGAAAAGCCCACCTATAAAGATTTGTTGGATGCAGGTGTGCACTTTGGCCACCTCAAGAGAAAGTGGAACCCCAAGATGGCACCTAATATCTTCATGG
>JANSXW010000368.1 GCA_024742755.1 bacterium
ACTTGTTATTGGGTTGCCATCATTGTCTGTCAGAGACAAACTGGGCATTGGAGCTTCTTGCAGGGCTTCGACCATGAAATTATCCAGCCGGGCAAACACATCAGGGAGATTAGCACCTCCATGCTCCACAGCTACCCAGTAGTTGCCATCAGCCGCCACAGAAAACGTATCGCTTTGTACTGTCGCGCCGGGGTCTTCATAGTGGATATCGGCAAGCTGAATACTCTGTGATATGACTGTAACTTGTTGGAGGTTCGACGCCGGTGCATACGCAAAATTAACCGCCTGCCCGGTTCTGTTCACCTTCCCATTTAGGGATACCCGGTAGTCCACACCTGCCACGAGGGAAACGCGCATGGCGATCCGGTCCTGAGCACTAAAGCTGCTTGTGAACGCGCAAAGGTCATTGAAACTTCCGGAAGCACCATTGTTTCCCCTTTCAAAGCCTTGTTGAGCAAACCCCTGAACCCCGGTAAGACTATCTGTAAAGGAAGGGTTTGAAAAATCAACAATCCGGACCGTATCCCAGCTTTGAGCGGAGGTGAGGAAGGGCACTATAAACAGGGCAGCCAACAGGACCAGTTGCCCCAGCCGCATACTGAAAAACGTACCGGGAAATACCGTAAAGGATGTACAGGAAGGAGTAGCGCGATGTTTTTTCATCTTAAATCTAAATTTTAATGCCCGAATCAGCATGAATTTTACACCCGGGCAAAGGGGTTTACCCTTCCGGCGGTACACGATGCCGGAAGCTGTGAAAACGAATATTATGTTGTAGGTATGCACCAACTTGTGCATACAGTAGGGTCGTATTAACAACTCACTGCTGCGTGCATAACAAATTGCACTTTTTGAATAGCTTGGCAGCATTTGCCGTTTGCCTCTCCTGGATAAGCTGGAGCAGAGCGGGAAGCTCTACCCCAGCAGCCAGAGGGCTTAAATGCAGAGGGTTGCCTTTGTGTTTTGTGCAATTTGTTAGGAACACACCTAACTGTTTGCGGAGGACCGCACTGAGACCTTTTAATTATCTTTGTGCCGGGATTGCCGCAAAGGCGCCCCAGTCTATTCTGCTGCCTGACAAATTCTACATTGGCGCAAACCAATTCCAAGACATACCAACCAAGTTAGAGCCAGTTGGAATACAGGCATTTTCAAACGCTATCGCCAAAGAGGCAACCTGCTGCCTGTGAAACAGACAACCTTACCTCATTGGAAAGACCAAACGCTTATCCGCCTTTCATCAGGCATAGCATGGTGCCAGACTGATAAGACTATGTTTGGAGCTTACTCCTATTGCAAACCAAGGACTTATGAACCTGGCGTCATCTTTTTTAGCTTATTTGACCCTGACGATAAATGTCTGGATGTAAACACCCGCCAAACGCGCTAAAAAAGATTTAGCCAGAACCACAATTCCTTGATTTTCATGACGAACCCGCTCCAAACATAGTCT
>JANSXW010000334.1 GCA_024742755.1 bacterium
CGCTCGTCTCCCAAGACCGCACCAACGGCACTGCTCGTGCCCTGCCTGCCAAAGCAAGAGCGACGGCAGGTCCCCCGCTATACACCATCACCCTCCGTACGGACAAAACAATTACCATCCTGGCGGGGGTCGGGGGTGGAAATTCAACCTTTTCCAGGAGATAACCATGCCCCCATGCCCCCCAACTAGCACGCCCGGCGAAAGGACCGACTTCCCATACGGGCCAGTACTGGCGTTTCAAACTACGTCGGACAGCGAGTGCGCCGGGCGAGACAGCCACCCCGACCGGCAACGCTCGAACCCCAAGAATGCACCAACGGCACTGCTCGTGTCCCCCGCTATACACCAATATCCAATACAAAACCAATCTTATCCTGGCGGGGGTCGGGGGTGGAAATTCAACCTTTTTCATTATCAAAAAACAGCGCCAAACCGACCGGCAACGCTCGAAATCCAGGACCCTCCCAACAAGCACGCCCGGCGAAAGGACCGACTTCGTATAAAACTACGTCGGACAGCGAGTGCGCCGGGCGAGACGGCCACACCAAAACACCATAATACCGAATCCCCCGCCAAACCCAGAAAAACACCAAAACACCACCCACCGGCAACGCTCGCCCTTTCCCCCCCCTCCTTCGTCTCTACTTCAGCGGGCAGCGCATTCGATATTTTGCATTGCTCTGTTTTGCAACCCAAAACCCACCACCCCTTGCCCCACCGCTCAATAAATCATAACTTGCAACATACAATTCCAATATTCAAATGACCCAATCCATCAAAATACCCATCCACCAGCTCAACGGGGACAAACTCAAAGAGCTGCAGGAAAAATACCCCGGCGCAGAAGTCAGCCTCACCCTTCCTGCACAGCCAAACGACCATCTGAGCGAAACAGACTTTTGGGCCATCATCGGGCAGTTCAACTGGGAAGCAGCATCCGACGAAGCCATCGTCCAACCCGCTGTAGAAAGACTGGCACAAATGGAAACCCAAGCCATCTACAGCTTCGCCGACTTGCTTTCTGAAAAACTATACCACCTCGACCAAAAAAAATACGCCCTCCACATCGGCGAAGACGCCTGGCAGCCCCATACCTATTTCTCCGTAGACAACTTCCTCTACGCAAGGGCTTGCGTCATCGCCAACGGAAAAGACTATTTCGACAAAGTAAGCGCCCATCCGGAAGCGATGCCCAAAGACATGACCTTCGAGTCCCTATTATACATCCCCGCTGAAGCCTTCGAGCTGCAACACGGCAAGCCCTTTGACTATATCCCCGCCTACCCTATTGAAACATACAGCAACAAAGAAGGCTGGACAGACTGAATAAAATGGCAAAGCACGGAAACAGCCTGAATAACGAAAAAGCGCACCACCTTTACGCTATTCATGACCGCAAGGAAAAGGACATCTTTAAGTACGGCATCAGCGACAAACCTATAGGAGAGGATGGCTATTCCGCAAGGATGCGTGAGCAAATCAACTACCTCAACGCAGCCGTCGGTATTATCCGCTATGTCGGAGAAGTGCTAATAAAAGGCATCATCGGAAGGAAAAAAGCACGCCAAATCGAAGACCAATACATCGAAGCTTACGAGCAGCAAAAAGGCAGGAAACCACGAGGCAACAGAAAATAATTCAAAATACCGCCCCTGCCCCCCAAGACCAACCGACCGGCAACACCCGCCCCAGGCGAACCAGCCACCGCCAACGCTCGGCCCCGGAAGCCCCAACCCAGCCCAATGCCCCGTTAGGGGCAAAATGTAGGTAACCCCAAAGACCAACCACTGCCTCGTGCCATAGGCACGACATGTGAAAGCCCAGCCACACCGACCGGCACCGCTTGTGTCCTGCCTGCCAAAGCAAGAGCGACGGCAGGTCCCCCGCTATACACCATCACCAAACACAAAAACCATTACCATCCTGGCGGGGGTCGGGGGTGGAATTTCTACCTTTTTAATTTTCAGTAACTTCGGAGTTGCGACCTGAC
>JANSXW010000397.1 GCA_024742755.1 bacterium
GACGATGATCAGCGATGTTCGGGAGCGTGATCGGGATATTTCCGATGACGAGTATTCCCCTACGAACGTGTGCATGTTTCCAGAATCATGGGAGGGCGCAATGCCGACCTCCGTGATTGAAAGGGCCGGAGGTTTTGAGCAATTTAGAAACGAGCTCATGAGAATCCAGAGAGTCCTGGATTCTCCGGCGTTGGTTGACCTTGGGAAGGTCGATCTGGACGCTCTGGGCGAGCCGCCCAAGGAGTACGTCTCGGATGAGGATCACGAAAGTCACGTAGATGATGATGGGATGGGCCCATATGTGGACAAATTCTCATCAATGGGTGACCGCGACCTAGTGCCCTCAAAGCAGGAGCCGCCTTACTATGAGGCAAAGGCGTGGCGTACTACTGAAGAGGAAATTGAGAACCTTTTTCCGTACTTTCGTGCCGAAAATTATCGGCGGATGTCAGCGAGTACTGGTCCCATAGGTACCAAAGCGCACGTACAGGGCGTCCTCCCTGCTGGTGCGTCACTAGAGGAGGCACTGATGGCAAAGCCCGATGTGTGCCCGATTACGAGCACCTACAACCTCACCTACGAGGGTGAAGAGGTTGTGTTTGATGCACAGAGCGGGATAGCAGGCAGATCCTGTCCTGCCGGTAACGATATCTTCCGTTTTTTCCCCGAGATTAGGGATGCGTCGGCGATGCTTGGGCGAAGCTCCAGGGAGTCGCAAATGTTGCTAGAGATTTTGTCGGGCAACACTGACCCAACGCGGTTGAATGTGAAGCCCGGTGAGCCGGATCCCTTCTTGTGTGGGACGGTTCCAGACATTCTGGGAGGTTGGATGTCTATGACTCTAATCTCAACGCTCTTTGAGGCCCTATACGGGATCCATAAGTGCACGAGTGTCGAGGTGGCGACCTGGGCGGGTGCTCTCGCGAAGGAGAGCCCAGCGTACCCTCCAGTCGAGCTCCGAATACGGACAGTCTGGAGGACAGATGGCACGACTGTGCGCCCGAATGAGGTGATTTTTGCGCGTTCCATATTAATCGGGAGGGACGTGCCGTTCAAGGTTTTCAAGCGTTGGGCACTGCGTGACCGAACGCCTATGGGGCCTTTGCTTAGGCCGATGGGAGCAGCGGAGGTCCCTTATACGGGATACGTGCTGCTGACAATGGCCGAGTATCGGTCCGCCCTCAAAACGAGGTGCATTCGGAGGCCCGGCAAATTCGCCATCAC
>JANSXW010000427.1 GCA_024742755.1 bacterium
AAAGCAGGGCAACAACTTTTAATTCGTGTGAAACCTATTGGAAGTATGGTAACAGCAAATATGCCAGATACAATATATATAACATTAGTATCAGAACAAATATTAAGCATTCGCGATGCTGGAGTTCAGATACTTGATTAACTCATTCATTTTTACTTGAAAACATATATAAACAAATATCATCTTATAACATATTATAAGATAATATGCCAGTTAAACCCATAGATTACTCAAAAACTCATATTTATAAGATTGTTTGTAAAGATTTGAATATCAAAGATTGTTATGTAGGACATACAACCGATTTTATCAAAAGAAAGTCACAACATAAGAATACATCATTGAATCCAAAATATAAATATCATCACTCTTTAGTATATCAATTCATTCGTGAAAATGGTGGATGGGAAAACTTTGATATGGTGCTAATCAAAACTGAGACATGTGAAAATTCCTTAGAAGCAAAACAGAGAGAAAGACATTTTATAGAGCAACTACACACAACATTGAACACAGTAAAAAGACCCTACGCCACACAAGAAGAAAATTTAGAGAAAAGAAAACAATGGAATGAGCAACATGTTGAAGAATGTAGAGAACGAGCAAGAACCCATTATTATGATAATAGGGATAAGAAACTTCTCCAAGTCAAAACATATAATGAGGAACATAAGGAAGACAAGAAACAATACAACCAACAGTACCGCGAAACCCATAAAGACAAGATAAGCATAAGGAGAAGTCAAAAACTTATTTGTGTATGTGGTGCTCAAATGACATTTAGTAATAAACATCATCATGAAAAAACTAAAAAACATCAAGAATACATTAACAAGAATAATTAATATAATTAATTTCTACAATTAATTATATCGATTATGCCTTCAATTAATTTAACAAACTTTGAAAATGTTGTAGCGCACACAATTAGTGAAATAAATGATACAGGAATACAAGATATAAAGACCATATACGCCAGTCAAACAGATATAATTGATTTACTCAACAATAAAGCAGACCAAGTA
>JANSXW010000177.1 GCA_024742755.1 bacterium
ATGAACCCCGCTGAAATGCGGGGCAGGCTCTGGCGTCATCTTTTTTAGCTTATTTGACCCGCCAAACGCGCTAAAAAAGATTTAGCCAGAACCACAATTCCTTGATTTTCATGACGAACCCGCTCCAAACATAGTCTTAGCTTAGCTTGGCCAGCAGCCAGTCCCGGTTGTTGAGCGGCTGGGTGGCTTCCACCTTTGCCCGCAGTTTGGGATAAGAGGCTGGCAGTTGTCGCAGCAATGCACCGGTCAGCTGTATGAAGTTTACGTAAGGAGTTTTGACCTTGGTGGAGATCGACCGGTTGCGCCTCAGGAATACCTGAAAAGCCTTGAGTGCCGCTTCGAGGGCATCAATGGCTTCCTGTTCGTAGTAGATTTTGGCCAGCAGGGTGCGGCTGCCCAGGTTGTAGTGGATATCGGTAAATTCCACCTGCCGGAGCTGATCGAGGGCGGCTTCGTACTCTGCCCTGAAAAAGTAGAGCTCGGCCAGATTGTAATGCAGTGCATCCTTTTGCTGATCAGCGGGCAGGTAGTCGGAGTAAGCCTTGACAAAATCTTCCACCCAGTCGTACCTTTTTAAATTGAGCCCCAGTTTGACCATGTTTTTATAGGTCCACGGCGATAATTGCTTTTCCTCAATCAGGATTTTCTCGTCAATTCCCTGCTGATACAACTGTAAAAGGTGTGAAGCAAAGGACCGCTCGCCATCACGTATCCTGCCTATGCAGTAGTTAATGGCGTAGTAGAGTAGGGGGCGGGCTGTTTCCGGGCTCAGCCGGGCGCTCCAATCCCGGAACAAGCCCACGTAATGGAAGAAAGTCTCCTGATGCCGGGCGGGTGCCTGCAGCATCTGATAAAGGTATAGGTAAAGTTGGTGCAGCGGTTTATGGCTCAGGTCTTGTTCAGACAAATGACTGATCACGGGCTCCACCAATGTGGGGTCAAAAGCCTGATCAATCAACCGCTGCCGGTTGAGCATCTCGCAGGTGTACTGCAGCTTCTGTAATTGAAAGAAATCATCCAAAGCGCTGTTGGCTTCCTGTAGAAAGGGCGTGGGCTGCCGGGTATTTTGCCGGAAAAACTGCTGTTCGGCCAGGTCGAGCAATTGCCAGCTTCGCAAATGATGCGTAGGGCTTAGGGGTGCCTTTTCCAGCGCATCATTGGCTTTGCGGTTGGCTTGCCGGTAGTGCTTGCCCAATTGGAGGCGGACCAGTTCCTCCGCTTTGATTTGTTCGGCAAGGGCGGTGTCCTCCTGCAGGCGCTTCCAAACCAGCCAGTCTTCTGCCAGTTTCAGCAGGTCGCTCATCAGCTGATTGAGCATTTGGTAGCGGTAAGGCTGCTTTGGGAAGAGGGCTTTAAATATGGTTTCCCGTTCCAATGCCTCGGGTTTCCACCCCTCTGTCCAAAGGGCGTGCAAATGGCTCAGTAAGCGGTGAGCATCCGGATTGGGGTTATGGAAAGGGGTCTCCACAAAAGAAAGCAGGCTGCGCCAGTCGTAGCCGTCAAGGGTTTGGAGGAATTGGAGGAGCTTGGTGTTTTTCATGGATCAGATATGCCTTGTTTTTTAGAGTAACCTCAGTTGCTTTCACCGAAGGAGTAGAACATGGCCTTGCCGGGCTACCGTACGCCCGCTTGCGAGCTCCCGAAATTGGGCCACATAGGTATATAGGCCTGAAGTTACCGGCTGCCCGTTCATTTGCCCATCCCAGATTGAATGATTCCTGTTTCCCTCAAACACCATGCCTCCCCAACGATCAAATACCCTAAAATTAATGAGCTCGAACCCGTCCCCCTGTGGGAAAAAGTAGTCGTTGATACCATCACCATTTGGGCTAAATGCTGTTGGGAAATAAATTTTGGCGGCACAATCTTCCACTACAATATTAATGGTATCCGATACCAGGCAATCCTGAACCTGGGCAGAGACAATATAGGTGCCTGTTTTCTTTACACTTCTAACAGGCTCTGTTTCTCCATCCTGCCACAACCACTGGGCAGCCTCCAGGTGGAAGGCATTCAAGGTCATGGGCGATTGCAGGCAGATGGTAGTGTCTTCTCCGAGATAAAGGGGCGGTTCAGCGTGAATCTCATCAAAAAAACCAACCTTAATCTCAATCGCCTGCTCGCCGCAATAGCGGTCCGTAATGGAAAGGCGGTAATTGCCACCGCTAAGAATCTCCTGCCCGTTTGAGGTGCTTCCGTTTTCCCAAAGGTAATTGACTGCACGAGGATGCGAAATATCTAAAACGAACGGTGGAGGATCGCACAGGGTGGTATCTTTCGGTACTTCATAATTGGGGGCATCAATCACAACAATAGCTCTGGAAAAAGTATCCGGACAGGTATTGGTATTGATGATACGGCTTATGGTGTAGGTGCCTGCCGATTTATAACATAAATCGCTAAGAACAGGAAAAAAAGAGGAATCAGGCGTAGTGCCTTCCATAAACCATGCATAGCCCGATGCTCCGGCATTGCAGGGGACTTCCGGCTGAAAACAATCGCCTGCGCAAAGGGTATCAGGTGCTTCGAAGAAGGAACTGGGGAATGGGCACTCCGGGCAGAAATCGACCAATGTTGCAGTATCCTCAACAAATGGGATAGGAGCAAGAGGAGGAAAAGTGATGATGGTATCAACCAGCTCAATTGCAGCGTCCTCAAAGGTAATAGGGCACTCCTGAGTCGAATAGCAAAGGGATTCAAACCTGCATTCTTCGAGCTCTCCCAATGCGTTGGTACGAATAATTGGCGAGACTGGCGTAAATAGCTGGTTTTGGAGCAAGAATACAGACTGATCGTTTGTCCTGGCAAGGTGATTAAAGTGCCGGGTAGAAAAATCAAAAAACATTTTTATCCACTCTGCATTTCCAAGCGCGTCGATTTTTAAAAGGCCGCCTTTGAAGTTCTCCGTATTTTCAATGCTGACCAAAACTGAACCGTCTTCAAGAAGAATGGGGCTGTCCAGATAGCCGAGGTCATACGGGGCGTCAATCATTTGGGACCAAACCACGGTGCCATCAGGTTTACTCCTGACAAAACATGTGGCATCAGCTTGACTATACATGGAGAATCCCGCGTACAAGAGGTCTCCATTATCATATTCCAGGTAAGGCGCTAAACTGGCCGAAGAAACATTTCTCACCCATTGCAGAATACCGTCTCCATTGACCTTAATAATTACATCTTCACCGCCCAGGGCAAAATACCGAAATACCATGCCCCCGTCAGCGGTACGTATTAAATTACTCCCCCGGCTAGCCAAATCATTTTTAATGCATTTTGACCAAACGGTCTGCCCGGATGAATCTAACCTTATCAGGTATTGATCAAATGCATTCGTTGAAGCATGCAATAGTATAACATCGCCATCGATTGCAATGATATCCGGAGGAGCAACCGTGTACTCCATTATTCTGATGGACCACTGAGGCGAACCATCACTACTAAGCCTCATAAGGTGATAATCCGAATAGCTATCGGCCAAATTGTCATAAACGCTGTATAATGCAGCCAGGTTTCCGTTGTCCAGTTCCGTTATTTCCCAAATATGCCCCTTAATATCCGGCACTTTTGTCCAGAGGTGCTGTCCCTGAGGATTAATGCAGGTGATAAAGGGCTGAGGGTCATCGTTGCTCCATCGGCTGCCTGCAACCAGAATGTTGTCATTTTTATTTATGTCTAGGGTGGTAGGGTAATATTGTATTACTTCATTATTTAATGTTTTAACCCAAAATTCTTGTGCCAATAATGAAATAGGGCACATCAACAACACAATTCTCGTTAATGAAGTAAGCCGAATAATACAAGGGATTAGCATAAAAACTATAAAGTATGTCTAAGAAGCCACCATCACGCCACGATCTTTCAAGCCGAATAAAAAATGTGAACCATACGAATGGTAGTTTTCATATTGCGATAATGCTTTTTAGAGTGAAAGTTTATTGAATATCGACTGGAAAACACATACCATCACATTTATATCCTAAGGCAGGTCCGCAGGCGAATAAAGTTACTCCGCAAAGCGCATCTCCACATTGGGTTGTTTCAAGTCCAGGAATAATTGGAGGTCCACAAGGGCTATAGTTAGGAAACGATTTATTACACTCGCAAGCTGGCCCTAAAATTATATTGTCTTTTTCCTCTTTTCGGTTATTTAAGGATAAAGAGAAAGCAATGTATGATAAATCGCTATCACTAAATACATTGCTTGCATCATCTATCCATTTAATTAACTCTTTCTCTTTTGCTTTAGTTTTATAGAAATCTTCTGTGACTAAAGACTTAAATTTTAATATAGCCTCTTTTTGATGTTGACTCCAAGTTTGGCTAACTATATATTCTAACTTTTGGTTAAATACTTTTGCTTTATTTTCTGGAGTTAATAATGAGAAAATAACCTTATGATATGGAGATTCATGCCTTAAGATATCATTTAATGTATAATTTTGAAGGTTAAAATAATTAGCTTTTACCCATTTGTCTATGTTGTCATCGCATGAATATTTTACATCCTTCGTATTAGAAAGGCTAGTGTAAGTTCCAAATAAGCAAAAAACTAAGCAAAAGAAAACGGCAATTGAATATCTCATAACTTTTGATTTTTTGTAGAATTATGTGGTTAATTGTTGATCTATGTAAACTACGGCATCAAATAAAATGCTTTGGAAGGTAGAAATAAACAGTTTTTATAGGATAGATTAATACTCTTGCCAAACTTAAACAAATTAATAAACATATTTTACAAAATATTGTTCAAAACCCTTTGGAGTTTTATCAGTGTTTAATTTTGATCTAGCTTTTGCCGCGACTTTAATTTTAAAACTCAAATTTGAGCTACCTACTTATTGATACCAGAAATTGATGAGGATCAACTTATTTGAATCTTTAGATATTTACTGATAATGGATAAGCTTTCATCTTATTAAAGATCAAGTAATTGAGTTAAATTTAATCTCTTTTGATATACTACAAATATAAAAAATTGTAGTTGTACCCCCTCCGCCTTCCCCTTACTTTTGTAGGGTGAGAAAAAGCAACCACCCATGCGGAAGATATTTTGGATAGCAACTTTCTGGATTTTCGTTTCGGGCCTGCAGGCGCAGGTCTATCCGGGCGATGCCAACAACAGCGGCAAAGTCGATCAGGCAGATGTGCTGTACACTGGTTATGCCTATGGCAGTGCAGGCCCGGCGCGTATTGAAACGGGGACTATTTTTGAGGAGATGCCCGTCTCTATCGATTGGATGCAAAGCTTCCCAAACGGAGTCGGCTATGCGTACGCGGATGCCAATGGCAACGGGCAGGTCAACCTCGCGGATATGCTGGCGGTGGTGACCAATTTTGGGCAAAGCCACACCACACCAGATCAGGAGGTTTTTCCTGTTGCTGTACCGGGCATGGATGCGGCGCTTACCTTAACGCCGGATGTGCTTAACCCTCCGCTTACTGCGGGTTCGATCGTCAATATCGCCCTGGATTTGGACTATCCTAATTTGCCCACCGAAGTGAATGGCTTGGCATTTGAGGTTGCTTTCAATAAAAATTACATTCAAAGCATTTCGCTTAGCTACGATCAGGATTGGCTGGGCGGCACCTCGGAATCCTTCCGCTTCCAAACCATCAGCACGAGTCAGACCGACCGGCTGAAAACGGCTTCGACCCGTTATGGGGTCAATCCCACAGCAGCAGAAGGAAGGGTAGGGGTTTTGTCCATTGTCATAGAGGATGATCTCATCACCTTTATGCAGGCCGACAGCGCCAAGATACTCCTGGAAATCAAGGAGGTCATGCTCGTCGATGACAGCCTGGAGCTACAGCCGGTCGCAACCGACAGCCTCATGCTGACCGTTTATAACCCCAATTTCCTGGTTACCCAAACCCTTGAGGAGGAAGCAGCTGATATGCGCCTCCTCCCCAATCCCGTGCGCGACGGCCGGGTATGGGTGGAAGCTCCCAAAGGCATAGCGCGCGTAGGTGTCTTCAATATGCTGGGGCAGCCGCTTTACGAGCAGGAGCCCCGGGCGCCCACTTTTGAGCTGGCCGTGCCCGGCAGCTGGCCCACCGGTTACTACCTGGTGCGCATACAGCAAAGCGATGGGCTGTTAAGAGAAAAACTATTGTACATCATTCAATAAAATCACCCGACTTTATGAAAAACCTGACTGTTTTACTATTAGCATTCTGTAGCTTCTTCAATAGCTACGCTACAGAACTCAGCGTTTCCGGTAGCCTGCTGTTTGGGCCCGATCAGGACCCTGTGCCTGGATTTGAAGTGGAATTGCTACTGCCCTCCCTTGATGAGTACCTGTTTGCCGTTACTGAAGCGGATGGAAGCTACACGTTTACCTTCGACCACGACTTTAGCAACATGCCCACGCTAACGGCCACTGTGAGTACCATCGATTTCTGTACAGGCGTATTCCTTACGGAAACGGTAACGCTGCAGGAGAGTGCCCCTTCGGCAACGGGAGTAGACCTGATCGTCTGTGGCGACATCAATCCGCCGCCACCTCCGGAGCACTGCGAAGCCTTCTTCTTCATGGAACAGATCAATGCTGACCCCTACGAAGTACAGTTTTATGACCTATCGAGCACTGCCACGCTTGTGGAATCCTGGTTTTGGGATTTTGGGGATGGCAACACGAGCAACGAAGCTTCACCCATCCACACCTATGCCGAAACGGGCGTTTACGATGTGTCTTTGACCATTACGGCCGACACCTGCAGCTCGACCTTTTCCAACCCGGTCTACGTTGACGATTTCGTGCCCTGCGACTGCGACTGGAATGAATACGACCCGGTGTGCATTGAGGTAGCGCCAGGCATTGTGGAGCTTTGGGAAACACTCTGCTACGCAGAATGCGCGGGCTATAGTGCCGATGACATCGTAGACTGTGGTGATAACGGCTTTGACCTTTGCGAAGCCTTCTTTACCTATGAGCAGGGTGAGGACAGTTTGACCATTGACTTTTCCAGTTTTGCTTTTACTTTTGGGGACAGCATCATGGGTTATAGCTGGTCATTTGCCGGGATTGGTACCTCAACGGAAGAAAATCCGAGCTTTACTTTCCCGGAATCAGGATTGTTTGAAGTAGACCTTACCATCGTTACCGATGGTGGCTGTGTCAGCACTTATTCACAGCCAGTGTTTGTAGGCGACAACGGCGGCCCCTGCAACTGCGATGATGTCTTTGACCCGGTATGCGTTATTAATGAAGCTGGCGTAGTCATTACTATGCCAAGTGCGTGCGTGGCTATTTGCTCCGGTTACAGCCCGGAGGATATTTTCGAGGATTGCAATTTTGATGATTGTGACTGCCCACTGGTTTTTGATCCGGTATGTGTAGAACTGTTTCCTGGACTGATCTTTGAATTCCCTAATGCCTGCGTAGCCGAATGCGAAGGGTTCTTTGAAGACGACTTTGTGGACTGTGAAGGAGATGATAATTGCTTCTGCCCGCCTGTTTTTGACCCGGTTTGTGTAGTAGAGAATGGCGACACCCTGACTTTCCAAAACCCCTGTTTTGCCGGATGCGAGGGCTTTGGCCCCGATCAGTTCGTAGACTGTGATATTGATGCGCCCTGTGGCTGCGATGACGTCTTCGACCCGGTTTGCGTAGCGACACCCTCCGGACAGATTCTCACCTTTCCTAATGCCTGCTTCGCGGAATGTGAAGGCTATGATGAGTCCGTATTCTTTGATTGTGACGACCCGGGAGACTGCAACTGTTATCAGGTTTATGATCCGGTATGTGTCACGCTTCCGAACGGCATTGAGATCGTCTTCCAAAACGACTGCTACGCCGAATGCGAGGGTTTTGGCCCGGATGAGTATGCCCCCTGTGACGGCGGAGGCGAATTCTGCGAAGCTTACTTCGAGGTGATGGAAACCGATGTGCCCGGGCAGGTGCAGTTTTTTGATGCCTCCTTTGTGGGCAACGGTACCATTCTGCATTGGTTCTGGGATTTTGGCGATGGCAACACAAGCGAGTTGCAAAACCCGTTCCATACCTACGATGAAACAGGCATGGTGGAAGTGTCTCTTACCATCACTACCAATGAAGGCTGTACCAGCACTATTGTGCTCCCGATTTTCCTCGGTAGTGGCGGTGGCGCTGGCAATGGCCCGGAATGCCAGGCGATGTTCTCCTTTGAGCAGGATGCAGACGACCTGTTGTCCTTTACCTTCATGGATATGTCCATGGGCAATGACACAGACTCCTGGTTCTGGAGCTTTGGAGATGGCAGCAGCAGCACGGAGCAAAACCCGGCCCATACGTATGCCA
This sequence comes from bacterium, assembly GCA_024742755.1. GTDB lineage: Bacteria > Bacteroidota > Bacteroidia > Chitinophagales > Saprospiraceae > Phaeodactylibacter. Next base: position 8,283 of record JANSXW010000177.1, read on the forward strand.
CGCCCGGCCTTTACCTGGTTACGCTGACCATTACCAGCGGCGATTGCACGAGCAGCATGAGTATGATTATCCTGACGGACTTCGATGTGCTTTACGACGAAGACTGCCTGGCCCTCTTCCTGCCGTTCAAGACCGACAGCCTGACTTATGCCTTCCTGAACCTGTCTTCCGATTTCGGGGCAGACTATCAGTGGGATTTCGGGGATGGCAATACAAGCACGGAAGCCATGCCCGTCCACACCTATGCGGCACCAGGCAACTACGAGATTTCGATGACGATGACGACACCGGATGGCTGTGCGTCTACCTTTACCGTGACCATCAATCCGGTCATCAATGGCTTTACCGGGCAGCCTTCCTTCCTGATGGCGGTCAACACGGACGAAAACTATGAACAACCACTGGGCCAGATTAAGGCCTATCCGAACCCCGCTGGCGAACAAGCCACGCTTGACCTTGACCTTCAGCAGGGAGGCGCCTATGAACTGCGCCTGCTCAACCTGAACGGGCAGGCCCTTTGGCAGCAGCAATACAACTGGAACGCCGGCCGACAGCAGATCGACCTCGACCTGTCGGACGTGCCCGCCGGTATGCTGATGCTGCAGGTCCGTGGCGAGCAAGGCACCGAAACGCTGCGCCTGATTAAGCAGTAAACACCCGATTTTAAGAATTTCACCCGTACTCCAATCCATTAAGAACCGCCTGCACGTGTCCTATCGTGCAGGCTTTTTTGTATCTTCGCCCACCGAAAAATAAAACCAAATCCATGAAAAATATCGCAGTAATCGGTGCCGGCACAATGGGCAACGGCATCGCCCACGTTTTTGCCATGAACGGCTACTCCGTCAACCTGATCGACATCTCTGAGGAAGCGCTCGACAAAGCCCTCGCCACCATCACGAAGAACCTCGACCGCATGCTCAAAAAAGAGCGGATCACCGAGGAGGTCAAACAGAAAACGCTTGGCAACCTGACCAAACAAACGGACCTGAAAGCCGGTGTGGCCGAAGCTGACCTGGTGGTTGAAGCCGCCACCGAGCGGGTAGACCTCAAGCTGAAAATCTTCAAAGACCTGGACGAGGCTGCACCAAAGTCTGCTATCCTGGCTACGAATACTTCTTCTATCTCAATCACCAAAATCGCGGCAGCGACCACACGCCCGGCGCAGGTCATCGGCATGCACTTTATGAACCCCGTGCCGGTCATGAAGCTGGTAGAGGTCATCCGCGGCTACGCCACTTCGGATGAGACCACTGAGACCGTTATGGACTTGTCCCGCAAGCTTGGCAAAGTGCCCGTTGAGGTGAACGACTATCCGGGCTTTGTCGCCAACCGGATTTTGATGCCGATGATCAACGAAGCGATTATTTCCCTGCACGAGGGCGTGGCCGGCGTTGAGGAAATCGATACAGTCATGAAGCTCGGCATGGCACACCCAATGGGGCCACTGCAACTAGCAGACTTTATCGGTCTGGACGTGTGCCTGTCCATCCTGAATGTCCTCTTTGAAGGCTTCGGCAATCCTAAGTACGCTCCCTGTCCGTTGCTGGTCAATATGGTGACGGCCGGCAAGCTGGGCGCGAAGTCGGGCGAAGGCTTTTATTCCTACGGGCACGGCACTAAAGAACTGATCGTGGCGGACGCGTTCAAAAAATAGCAATCAATTTGTTTTACGGTCTTGTTTTTAAACATTTTTTGTTTTACATTTGTGTTTGTACACATTTTTGAAACAAGACTGTGTTGGGATTTTAGTCTTCTAGTCGAAAACTGGCAATTTTTTGGTTAGACAAGACACGAAAACCGGAGTCCGTACGGATGAGGATTTTCGTGAAGAAGTATAACCGAAAAATTGTAGTTTGCAGACCGATTACTTAAGTCCCAACACAGTCTACAAAGGGGCAAGACATGGAAAGCAAAAGTACCCACCAAAACACCCTGTCCCTTCAAGCTCTGGCGGACGCCCTTCACCGCAACTGGTTCAACGGCGTCCTCCTGGGCCTGGGGATTTACATTCTGTTTTTTAAAAACATCAGCATTCAGTTCAACCTGAATAGCATTGAGCAGCCGGTAGCGGTTGCAGAACAGGGCATCATGCCGTCGTTTGGGCAGGCGCTGCCCGCCAATTACAAAACTGAGAAGCGTGCCAGCACCCAACAAAATGTCTCACAAATCAAGTGGGATACCCGTCAACCTGAGGACTTCCCGAACCTCACCTTTGTGCTGAATGACAACTACGCCGAGCGCCACCACGTGCGCCCGGAGGTGAAAGAGGCGGTCAATGCTAAAGTAGAAGCTTATCTGGAGCAGTACAAAATGCTGGCGATCAGCGAAATGGAAGACTATGGTGTCCCGGCAAGCATTACCCTCGCGCAGGGGCTGCTGGAATCCAACGCCGGAGAAAGCCTGCTGGCCAGGGAGTCCAACAATCACTTTGGCATCAAGTGCAAAAGTAAATGCCGGGGCTGTACCTGCCGCAATTACTCAGACGATGACCTCTACGATATGTTCCGGGTGTTTGGGGACGCCAAAGAGAGCTTCCGGGCACATTCTGAACTGCTCAACGGCGACCGTTACAAACACCTCCACCGGCTGCGCATTTCCGATTACAAGGGCTGGGCACGCGGCCTGAAAAAGGCGGGCTACGCCACTGACAAGGCTTATGCCGATAAGCTCATCCGGATTATTGAGCAGTTGGACTTGACTCGGTTTGACCGGTTGGGGGCGTAGCAGTCTTCTCAGAGCTAAGTGTACTAAGCCGTAAATGTTAGATTGTTAAGCACATAATAAGCAACCAAATAATTCGGTTATTCATATAAACCGAAACGGTTAATTGCACCAACAAATGCATTCGGATATGAATGGTCGAATAGTTAAATCGTTTGAGCATTTAGGGTCATCAGGCTTTGATATCTCAGACCTCGCTAATGGGCTTTATTTAGTAAGTATCTGGGAGAACGGTAATAGACTGCTTACAACCAAACTTTCAATAGTAAAATAATTTTTTTTCATCTGTGGATGTGCCTGTTTGTTCAGGTATATCCACTTTATTATTTTGCTATGAATAAAATTGCTGTACTGGTAATTGTTTTATTATTGATCAACAATAGTGCAAGTGGACAACATAACTTAATCCCCAATTTTAGTTTCGAATTAATCTCTGATTGTCCAAGTATAGATTATGCATCAATAGATTTAGCATTTTCCTGGGATAAAGCACTATCAACTCCTGATATTTTTAACGGATGCTCCTCTTCACAGGATAGAGGGATACCATTAAATAGCACCAATTGTTATCAACCGGCACACAGCGGGAATGGTTATGCTGGGATTACTCAGTATTTTACAATCCCTCGCACCACCGAATACATGGAGGTCAAGATAAATGAAAAATTGACCAAAGGAAGGCAATATTATATACAGTTCTTCGTGTCTTCTCGCAATTGTGACGGGCATCAACCTTGCCATTCCGATGCAATGGGGTTAGCGTTTTCGGACACCCTGTACCGTGAAGCGGTAATAGGAGGAGCTGAGCAAATACCGCCCTTTACTCCAGCCGTTCAAAATCCGGCAGGGAAAATATTAAACGATACCCTCAACTGGATGGAAATCAGTGGCTGCTATACGGCTACCGGAACGGAGCAGTACGCGATTATCGGCAGTTTCAAAACCAGTGCTAATACGCAAAGTGAGGGATGCTTTGGTGTAACCGGCTCCTATTACTATGTAGATGATGTAGGCGTGTATGATTTTGACCCGTTGCCAGATACACTGGTTTTATGCAAG
>JANSXW010000061.1 GCA_024742755.1 bacterium
GCCGAAGTTGCCCTCCAGCACCATGTCTGCAGTAATTACGCGGGAGCAGTTATCGTCAAGCGTAACGTTGATGTTGTCATTGCAAGCCAGGTTCGCTACAGGAGCTGCCTCCTGAGTAACACTTACAGTGAAGGTTTCTGTGCGGCTGTTGCCAGCTGCGTCTTCCGCTTCGATCGTCACCGTGTATGGGCCCAGGTTAGCCGGTGCAGCAAGCACGTAGGTATTGCCCATACCAGCCACTAAGGTAGCAGCGCCACTAACAGAAACGTTTGGAGCAACGTCGCCATCGCAGTTATCAATCGCCGATACGTTGAATGTCAGCATGTGCACTGGGTCACCGCATGGGTCAAGTGCAACGTTGATGTTCTGCGATGGGTATACGATAATCGGGGCAGCGTTGTCAGGCTGGTCCGTTACCGTAAAGGTAGCCGTGCCTTCAGAGACCGCACCGTTGCTGTCTTCAAAAGTAGCAACCAGGGTGTAAGAGCCCGCTGGGATACCAGACAGGTTCCATACATACAGGCCAGCTTCAGGATCAGATGCACCTGCATCGATTGCCGGAGCAGCCGCACCATTGAGCGTGAAAGTAGCACCGGAAAGGTCAAAATCACAGTCATCTGTGATCTGTACCTGGAAGTTCAAATCAGCACCGGCAGTACATGCAGGCTCAAGGAAGCTCAGGTTGCCAGGCATCGTGATTTCTGCAGGCTGGTTCGCATCCTGCACTACTGTTACCGCATGATCAACAGATACTCCGTTGTAAGAGAATACAACGATGTATTCACCTGGAGTCATCACACCGGTTACTTCGAAGTATGCAAAGTCTTCCTGTGCATCAACAAAAGTTACGAAAAGCTCCGCTTGAGCATCGGCTGTGAGACCCACTGCATTGATTCCAATGTCTCCAAATGCTACACCACCATCCACAATATCACAATCATAAATATTGCCAGAGAAGGTAGCCAGTACGTCATCCGCACAAGCAGGTACGGAGAACTGCCCATTGCCGGAAACGTCTACGATTGGAGCAGGGCTGGCAGCCTGAGTTACGTCTACTACGAAGCTGTAGTTAGAGCTGTTGCCGTAGTCGTCGGTAGCAGTGTAGGCTACATCATATGTACCGACACCAAGCACACCACCGCTGCCTGTGATAGCAGGGTCTGTGTTTGCAGCATCGATAACCAGGTCTACGTCAAGGTCGCAATCATCAACAGCAGAAACGGTCCAGTTTACCGGAACGCCACCGTCCTGACAAGCAGGAATTTCAACGCTGATATCGCCAGGACCATAAATTTCAGGTGCGCGTGCGTCTATAACTTCAACTTCAAACTCGATTGTAGAGTTGTTGCCATTGGCATCTGTGGCACTGATGGTAATTGTGTTCACACCAGTAGCCGCAAAAATGTTGAGTGCGTAAGCTGCATCCACTACATCCTGAGTAAAGCTTGCAGTAGGATTAACCGCAGGCTCAAGGCTGTTCTCGATCGTAACTTCAAAGTCAATCTCAGACGGGCTGTCGCAGTCGTCAAATGGGAAGACAGACCAAAGCAGCTGCACGCCGCACTCGCCTTCTGGCGGAGTGTAGGACAGTGTCGCGCCTGAGCCCAGGTCGATACCACCATCTGCAGTTACATCAATGCTAGGTGCTGCGTTATCCAGTGGAGTAAGGGTTACATCCAAATCAACAGAAGATACACAACCGGTTTCGTCCGTGTCGTAGTTGCAACCTCCCGCGTTATCCAGATCCAGTTCAACCGTGTAGGTTGTACCGCCCGGAGCTGCAGTCAGGCCAACGAATGTTACTTCTTGCTCAGCTTGAACGCCAAAGAAAGTAGTGCCACCTAAAGAGATGTCATAAGTAGCTCCACATCCATCATCCTCTACTTCCACTGTGATTGTACCATCAGTATCATCACCAGGGCAGTAAGGGTTTGTTGTACCTACAAGAACAATAGAAGGCTGACGGTTCTGAATGTCCGCGCCTTCAATTTGGCCAGTTGCAGATGAAACATTGGAAGCTGCACAGTTCGCAGTGATTGCGTAGTTGTAAGTAGTGCCCGGGGTAAGGGTACCTGCAACAATAGTCAGCTCAGTGGAGGTCATGTTGACAAAGTCGACAACCGGCTGGTTGCCATTTTCGATGTCAACGGTGTAAGTCTGTACCAGACCGTCCGGGTCCGTAATGTCCCAGTCCAATACGACTACTCCATCACAGTTGTAGCTTACATCTACGTTCGATGGTGCTGGACAATCCTGTGCAAAAGCCTGTGGAAGGCCCAGGAAAGTCAACAGCGCGAACGCAAGTACGCTTACTAGCTGAGATGGAGAAACGAATGTAAACTTCGTTTTTTCCATAAGATCACGATTTGTTTGAAAAAATTAGATTAAAAAAGGTCGTTAAAAATTATTGGTCAACACCTTCAGATGCACCATTGTGCAATTTTCAGGTATCATCAAATACTTAGGTCCGTTTTCAAAAAATGGGGTCGTCGTCTATTTACTATTTGAAACGCAGCAACCGCTACGGAATCTTCCTGAAACAAATAAAGCTTATCGCCCGAAGTCAGGTGGGCATAAGCGCTGTTCACTAAATTATAGACACTTTAAAACAAAGCACCTTAGAGAAATAAATGTCTTTTCGTTTGGGCATGAAATACAAAGAAGGAAACCAGTTGGTTCACTGATATGTTCTTGATTCATGGGATTTTTATGTTCTCTGCAAATGTAAGAATACAAAAGCCAAAACCAACTAATGCGCTCGATTTTTTGACAAGCAAATTAATTGTCTCCTTAACTTTTCAGACGATTCTATCAAATGCAATTTAATTCAATTACAAATATAAAACTTTAAGCAGAAACTTTTATACCCTAAATAGGGTAAATCTCAAATCAAGGCGTGGTCATGGGCCACTTTTATTAAGCCGGCCGTATTCGTCACCCCTAATTTACGCATAATATTCTTTCTGTGGACCCCAACTGTCTGATCGCTAATAAAAAGCCGTTTGCCGATTTCCTTGTTGCTGTGCGCTTCTGCAATCAGGTTCAGGATTTCAAGCTCTCTTTTGGTAAGCAAATGCTGATTGACATACTGATCTGAGCGTTCATAAGCGGCTCCGGAAGCTTTAAATCGCTTACGGCGGCCGGTCTCATTAAGAAATACGCCACTCCCAAAATAGGTTTCTTTTTTCCGGAGCGCGGACAGGGCTTTTTTCAACTCTCCCGGCGCCTTGTTTTTAAGCAGGTAAGCATCTGCGCCTGCCTTAAAAGCTGTTCGGACCAACCGGGGCTGATCATACATGCTCAAGACCAATATTTGTATCTCCGTACCTTCTTTTCTCAGGCGTTTGATCACCTCGAGGCCATCCATCTCCGGCATATTCATATCTATGAGTAACAGGTCCGGGGTTTGCTGCCTGACTTTTTGATAGGCCTCAACTCCATTGGTAGCCACATCAATGACTTCCAGGAAGCTGAATGCCTCTTGCCGAAGTATGCACTTTAAGCCTTCCAAAAAAATAGGATGATCATCGGCTATGAGTGTCTTAATACTCGTCATAGCGTTTTTTTTTAGAGTTTGAAACGGGCATTACACCCTTTTCAAACTCCCTGTTCATGGGAAATTTCATAACACTAACGCAGCAACAAGTACACACATTCAAGTGCTGCAAGGTAGCCCTTGTTTATCGAGATTACTCAAAGGGGGGACTTATAAACAGGCTATCGAAAATGTTTATAAAAGGCAGATGTGAAATAAATGTACGCAAAAATACAAGTTTTTCCAAGTCCTTAGGCCTGACTTCTTTGAGAGCAGCGATGACGTGGTGTCATTGATGTCCGGGGCGAACAGTTTAATAAGACTTGATGCGTCGGGGAAAAAGCGGCCGCTAAAGGTAAAAGCTTACCAATATAAGCCAGCGTTGTTAAGGCGAAAATGCATAATAGCAAGTCCCTTTCCCGACATTATGCCAATGCCTTCCTTCTGTCAGCGTTTTGCATGGCTTGTTCGTGGCTCTGCAACAGCATAAACTAAAATATACGAACCAACAGACTGGTAAGTAATGGAAAACTGCTGCTGATATGCCGCTTTGCTGACCCGCCCCCTGACTTTTCCTTCCCGGCCTCCGCCATTCACTGGCCCAACCGCCATATGCTGACAGAAGTCAAGCTGCCGGCGGCCATAGGCCTTGTACAAAGACTCCTTAGCGCCCCAAAGCACGTGCAGCTGAAACAAGCGCTCCTCAGAGTCAGTGGCCAGGTGGGCTAATTCCGCAGCATTTAAAAACCGCTTGGCCAGCCGTTCTATCTTGGGCACCCAGTATTGTATATCTATCCCTACCACGTACGGCGCTGCAATGGCGGCAGCTTTGTCGTGAGAATGGCTAATGGAGATTTGAAAAGGAGAATCCTCTAAATAAGGCTTGCCGTGTTCATCTTTTTGGAACAATGCCCGCTCCCCCCTGCCTGACATCTGATGGACCAATTGCCGGGCGGCCAGCCATTCCAGCCTTCTGCGCCCCTTCAGCTTGTGGAATTGAGCAGCCTCCGGAGCCTTCAAATCAAGACGACTCAGAAACCAATCCTCGGGCTCTTCAATGTCCCAAATGCCGATTTCGCCAACCGGCTCAATACCATGATGCAAACTTAGGGGCATAACTTAACAAACTGTGCTTTACCGACTTTACAGCAACAAAAAAAGTACGTATTCTGTTTTTTTATTCAAAACCCTGCTGATCTATGCCTCGACTTAAAGTTGCAAAAATTGCTCAACTCACCGGCCATAATGCCTCTGTTTTTGCCCTGGGCGAAGACCAGGCACCGAATACATTCCTCTCCGGAGCAGGCGATGGATGGATTGTCCGCTGGAATTTAGATGAGCCGGAAAACGGCAGGCTTATAGCAAAGGTCGAAACCCAGGTCTTCTCTATTCTCCACCTTCCGGAACGCAATATGATGATTGCAGGCAACATGAATGGCGGTGTGCATTGGGTAGATTTGGAAAACCCGGAAAAAACCCGAAATGTCGCGCACCACCAAAAGGGTGTTTTCGCTATCGAAGCGCTGGGAAACTACATCCTTACCGCAGGCGGACAGGGCATGCTGACCAAATGGGACCGGGCAACGGGCAAGGCAATGGAAAGCTTGCAACTCTCCAATCAGAGCCTCAGAAGCCTTGCCATCTCACCGGATCAGAAAGAAATTGCAGTAGGGTGCAGCGATAATGGCATCTATCTTTTGGATGCGCAAACCCTGTCCATACGCCACCATATTAAAGAGGCCCACAACAACTCCGTCTTTTCACTGGCCTACCATCCTGATGGTGCTTACCTGCTCAGCGGTGGCCGCGATGCGCACCTGAAGGTCTGGCAGTTAGATGCCCCCCCTAAGTGTGTAGACGAAAAGCCCGCCCATTGGTTTACCATCAACAGCATCGTGTTCAGCCCCTGTGAGCGCTGGTTCGCCACCGGCAGCCGGGACAAAACCCTGAAAATATGGGATGCCAAATCTTTTGAACTGCTCAAAGTGCTGGAAACCATCCGGGACAAGGGGCACCTCAATTCCGTCAACCGCCTTTTCTGGACACCTTATCAAAACTACCTGATTTCTGCCAGCGACGACCGTAGCCTGATCATATGGGAGGTCAGCCCTGCTGCTAATGCCACCGACGCATGAAACGACTCCGCACGCTCGCTTGCTGCAGCCTTATTGTAGCCCTGAGCTTTCAGTGTTCCGACCCTAAGCAAGTGGCCGCAAAAGCTTCCGTTCCCAACCTCCCACACCTGGATACCCTAAGGCACCACCTTTGGCAGTCCAAGGCGATCACGGTAGTCTATCCGGCTTCCATGGACTCCACCCTGAATGCACTTTCCGAGGCATTGGGCCCTTTTGAAGTCCGCATGGTAAGCGCTGCACAAGCCAAACCGGAAGACCTGAAGGGCAGCCTTTTTCTGATCGGCACCCCGGAAAACAACCCCTGGATTTGCAACACCCCGCTCCGCCCGGCTCTCCGCTTTCAGCCTCCATCGGTACTGCTCAATGGCCAGGCTATTCCGGAAAACGCTGTGGCCTTCCTCTCTTTTTACCCCAATCCACGCGACCCGTCCTTCCCGCTGTTCCTGGCCACTGCCAAGGACGAAAGGCAGCTCAGGGAAGCTCTGAATCAGCGAATCAGGGAAGGCTTTTCGGCTTTTGGCTGGGGAGGATGGCAGTATGAGGTCTATCAGGGCCCTTACCGCATCCGGTGTGGAAAGTACCACCCCAAAAACTGGACTCCGGTGGCCGAGCAGCAATTCCAGGCTGCTTCCACTGATTTGGCACCACCTTCTGCCGCTTGTTTTGAATACCACTGGCACGGCGACAGCACGGATATTGGGCATTTCCGGTCGTTTGCGACCGCCTGCGACCAACAGGCAGCCGCTGTTTTGGCCTTTTGCGGCACAAGTTGGAATGGGGCTCCCATGCCGGTTCACGGTTTCCCTGGCATGGAGGCCAAAGGGATGGCCATGAACAACACGGCCCCTTTGCAAGTCAGCATCGAGGAGAACAGGATAGACGCCATAGCGGATCCGGTTTACGCCACCTACTGGCTCGGGCCTCAAAATCAATACCTGCTCCGGAAAATACTGGGGGCACCCCAATCTCCGATACTTGAAGCAGGGCTTGCGCTTACCTTTAACCCCTATTGGCAGAAACAAGGCACAGCTCACTGGAAGCGCCGCTTGGGACCTGCCGGGCTATTGCCTGCACTCACCGAACTGGAAGCATTCCGGGCCGACGAGCACCAATCGCCCTTTCTCCGGCAGCTTGCTGCGGCGGCCTTTTGTGACTTTCTGTTGCAGCGATGGGGAAAAGCCACTTTTCTGGAAAACTATGCCCACTGGCAGCCCGATGCAGCTACATTGCTTTCCATGGAGCATCACTGGCAGGACTACCTTTCGGAAAATGCAATCATGCCCGAACTCCGGAAGACAAGCACCACCCCCTACCTGAAAGGCTTCAACTTTGCGCACGAAGGCTATGCCATTTACAATGGCTACGGATCGAAGCTCGCCGCCGGGATGCTGGAGGAACAGTTCAATCTGGGCGCCAATGCTGTGGCTATCGTACCCTATTCCTACATGCGCTCCCCCAATGAGCCTCAGCCCCTGTCCATCATGAGCCGTGCGGGCACTGAAAACGACGAGAGCGTCATCCGCGACCTGGTCTACGCCCGCCGGCTGGGCCTGCAAACCGTACTTAAGCCACAAATATGGATGGGTGGCGGCCACTGGCCCGGCGATGTCAAAATGGGCAGCGAAACGGACTGGGAGGCCTTCTTCCGGCACTACACCCGCTGGATTGTGCACTATGCACTGATGGCGGAGGTCTATGAAGCTGACGTCTTTTGCGTCGGTGTGGAATTTGCGCAGGCAACCATCGCCCGGCCAGATGACTGGCGGGAAGTCATTCAAGCTGTCCGGGCGGTCTACAGTGGCCGCCTGACTTATGCTGCCAACTGGGGGCCTGAGTTTGAAGGGCTGGCCTTTTGGGACGAGCTTGACCTGATCGGGCTGAATTGTTACTACCCGCTGAGCGAAGCCAAAAACCCATCAGAGGCTGAGTTGTCTGAACGGTTTGAGGAAGTACTTCAGAGGGCCCGGGCGGTTTCCAAAAGCTTTGAGCGCCCTTTGGCCCTTACGGAAATCGGGTTCACCAGCACCACAACTCCATGGCAGCAGCCGCATCTTGACGGACAAGGCGAAGCGTACTCAGGTTCCGCCCAGCTCCGGTGCTACCAGGTCGTCACCCAGGCCCTCGCCAGGTCCACAGACTGGTGCCGGGGCGTGCTTTGGTGGAAATACCCGAGCTACCCTACCCTTGGCGGCGAAGGGCATACCGGCTTTACACCCAATAATAAACCGGCCGAAGAACAGTTGCCTGAGCTCTTCGGCCGGTTGCCGCAATAAAACGGTCCTACTGCTCCACTTCCGTTACCAGCCACCACAGGTACTCGCTGACCTGATTGAATGGGCCGGGCGCATTGGGAAAACTGGCGTTGCGGCGGTAAATCAGGTTGCGCTTTTGCCCGTCCACTTCCACCCGGATAATGTGATCCTCTCCGTTTTGATGGGCCGGTGCACCGAAGGCGTTTCCGTTCAACCCCAGCAATCCGGCATTTTTGATCCGGTCTTTGAGGGCCAGCAGCTGATTGCCATTCAGCGGGATGCCCTCAAGCACAGTTTGAGCACTGTACTGCACGGGCTGAGCGCTGTAGCCTCCCGGCGTGCTTTCGTGGTAAATTTTGGATTGATGGGAAATGTAGCCATCCCGGACAACAATCAGGTCGTGGGCCGTTTCGAAGTAAATTTTGAGGTCTGTGCCCGGCTTTTGTTCCGGACGGGACAGCTCCTGATAAGGAATAACCTGAGCGGTCAACTGCAGGCTCACTGCAAACAGGGCAAAAAGCAAAATTGCCTTTTTCATAGCGTCGTCAAATTTTGGGTGTTCGAAAAGAAAACGCGAATTAGGTTTTCCAAAAAGTCGTGTTTCGAGGTACAGTAACGCAGCCGCCCCTGCCCTAAATTGTATAGATTGATATTTTTTTCATGTGTACTGTGGATTTTACAGCCCGCATTCAATAAATCAGGTGCAACCGCAGACCATGCCGGAAAAATCCAATACCTTAGCGGGCTAACCATTGAGACTACAGCAGGCCATGATCTTATCTGATACCCGTATTCTGGAAAGTATTGAGCAGGGAGAGATTGTCATTGAACCCTTTCGCCCCGATTGCCTGGGCACCAACTCCTATGATGTGCACCTGGGCAAAACGCTGGCCATTTACAAAGATCATATCCTCGACGCAAGGCGGCACAACCGGATTGAGTACCTGGAGATACCGGAAACCGGCTTTGTCCTCCACCCCAACACCCTGTACCTGGGCGTTACCGAAGAGTATACCGAGACGCACAACTCGGTCCCTTTCCTGGAGGGCAAATCCAGTGTAGGCCGCCTCGGCATCGACATCCATGCTACGGCAGGAAAAGGCGACGTTGGCTTTTGCAATACCTGGACGCTTGAGATTTCCTGCACCCACCCTGTCAGGGTCTATGCCGGCATGCCTATCGGGCAACTGATATACTTTCAGGTGGAAGGCAGCATTCAAAATTATTACAACAAGAAAGAAAACGCCAAGTACACGGAACGCACCGAAAAGCCCGTCGAAAGCATGATGTGGCGCAATAAGTTTTAACCCTCAGAGTGACCACTAAATTCATAGTTTTCGTATTTTTAGGCCTTTAAGCACAAATTTCCTCTACAGTATTGGTCGATCTGAATACCCTCAGCTTGACGTCAGCTACTGCCTCAGCACACCTTTTTTGAGAATCGGATTCGAAAAACACCTCCCCCCATTCCGGTAAGCAGCCGTTGGTTGCCTGCCTTTCCTTTCATTGGTCTCTTCGGGGATAAATGAATAATTGTGAACAACAAACATAATCCCAATGGTACATCGAATCCTTTGCCTGGCACTCGCCGGCATGCTGCTGCAATTTTCGGCCGCAGCGCAAACAATTGACCCTGATTTTTCCCCTCTGATCACGCGGCCCGGTGATGTAGAAAAGCTCCGGCTTCTCCCCGATGGCAAATTTATTGCTGCCGGTTCCTTCACCATGGCCAACCGGATTGAAGAATCAAGTGTAGCCCGTTTTAATCCGGATGGCACGCTGGACCAGTCCTTTCAGGCCAGCATTCCTTTCTCGGTTACCGCACTGGCCATTCAGCCGGATGGCAAAGTGATCATCGGCGGCTCCTTCACGGACTCCAGTACGGATGAGCTCCACATCCTAAGGCTAAATACTGATGGCAGCCAGGACCTGAGTTTTCAGGCCGGAACCATGCCTGCCGGCACCATCAACGATATTGAAGTTGAGTTTAATGGCACCATTCTCGTGGGCGGTGCCTTTACCATTTTCGATGGCATGCAGGCTCAGGGGCTGGTGCGGTTGAATACGAATGGCAGCCTGAACCAGATCATCCCATTGAACCCCGGCACCACTATTTTCGTGAGTGACCTGATCACGCAGGTGAACGGGCGTTTTGCCATTGGCGGCACGATTGTCGGTGGCCCCAACGGGCCGGAAGGGTACATCAGCTACCGGACCTACAACGGGCAGCCTGTCAACAACTTCACCTTTTCTTCTGACCTCCCGGGCGTCAACAACTTCATGACCTCTATCCGGGATATCGCCCTGGATAATCTGGGGCGTATTGTACTGACCTCAAGCACCTTTCTGGTCCGGTACGCGGTGGTGGTCCTCAATGTGGATGGCAGCATCAACAACTGGAGCGACATCTTCGGCATTCCTATGGCACTGGCGCTTTCTCCGGATGGCGACATCATGATTGCCGGTGAGTTTAATAACACCAACGCCGTACACCGGTATGTGCCCAACGCAGGCTTAGACTACTACAATTTTGGTGCCGGAGCAGATGGCGTCATCCGGCAGTTGGCCTTTTATCAGGATGGCAGCTATGTTATCGGTGGCAACTTCAGTGCCTTCAACGGGCAGCCAATGCTGGGCCTGGCTCATTTTGACGAACAGGGCATTCCGGACCTCGCTTTTGACGCCATGCTCGAACGGCCGGGCCGTATCAACTCCATTGCCCGCTACGATGACAACCGCGTCTGCATAGGTGGCGATTTTGCGATGGTCGGAGACATGCATAGCGTCAACATCGCCCGCCTGATGCTGAGTGACGGCAGTATTGACCCCGCTTTCAACAGCCCGAATATCAGTTACCGGAATACCATCAATACGGTGGCGGTGGATACCGAAGGGCGTATGCTGCTGGGTGGCACCAACAATGCCACAGGCAACAGCATGGGGCAGTCCCCTCTGCTCCGGCTTGCGCCAAGCGGGTCTATTGACCCCGCCTTCACCGTCAGCCCGCTCCCACTGGGCGACATTCTGCACATCCTGCCGCTGCCCGGCGGACAAGTCCTGACCGGTGGCGACTTTACGGTATTCGATCCGGGGATCGTCGCCCAAAATTTTGCCCTGTACAACTTCAATGGCACGCTGAATGAAGCCTTTTCTGACCGGATCAGCGGGGAAGCCGGTGGGCTGTTCCGGCGGGCCGACGGCCGCATTCTGATTGGCGGGAAAAATGTCAGCCTGGACGGAGGGGCTGCCTCTGCCTTGCTGCAACTCACCGCCAGCCTGCAGCATGATCCCACTTTCAATGCACCGGCCAATCTGGTTTGCACCGGCGACTGCCAGCTCAGCTTTGCAGAGCAGCCTGACGGAGCATTGCTGCTAGCCGGGCAGTTTGCGGTCGGGCCGGACTCCTGCCTGACCCGGCTGCTGCCGAATGGACAACCTGACCCTGCCTTCGGCTTGCCTGGCTTCTTTAGCTCAGCAACCGAAGAAGAGGAAGGCGCCCCTGCCTTTGTCGGGCTGCTCGCCAATGAAAGCATTCTCGCGGTTGGCCCTGTGGATTCCATCGGGAATACCCCCATCCCGCAAATGGTCCTGCTGGAAAACAACGGGCTGCTCCTTGAGACACTCGATGAGGAAGGCTTTGAAACGCAGCGCATTCGTACCGCGTTGGTGCTGGATGAAAACACCTTCCTCATCGGTGGGCAGCTGGAAGATGCCGCACGGCCTAACCACTACGGGCTGGCCCGGGTAAGCGTACCGATTGTCATCGAAGGCTTGATTCGCGGGCAGGTCCGCACGAAGACCGGCGAACCCATCGTGGGCGCAATCGTAACCCTCAGCGGCAGCGCGAACGGCAGCACGCTGACGGACAACAACGGAGAATTTGGCTTTATCCACCTCGAAGCCGGGCTGCCTTATTCCGTGACAGTCAGCCTGGATGAACAGCCCTTCAACGGCGTATCCACCTTCGACCTGATCCTTATCAATCAGCACATCCTTGGCATTCAGCCCTTTAGTGACCCTTACAACTACCTGGCTGCAGATATCAACAACACCAGTTCGATAACCATTCTCGACATGATTGGCATACGGCGGGCGATACTGGGGCAGGTCAGCTCCCTGGGCAACAGCCCAAGCTGGAAATTCCTGACGGCAGACTATAGTTTCCCCAACCCGCAAAACCCGTGGCTGGAAGCCTTACCAACCGCCATTAATATCGATGAATTGCCTTCAACCGGTGTGACCGATGCAGACTTCATCGGCATAAAGATGGGAGACATCAACGGTGACGCCGACCCCGGCAACTAAATTTCACTCCATCAACAGCATCCCGGGCAGGAAATCACGATGTTTTCCTGCCCGGTTTTTTATTTCTCTTTGATCGCGCTATCTTGATCCCGTCCAGGCAAAAAAGCAGCAGGCAAACGAATTTTTATGAATTTACGCATTATCTCCGCCGGCGCAGGCAGTGGCAAGACCTATCGCCTTACGCAGGAAATGACAGCACTTCTGGAAAAAGAGGTTCGCGCCAGTGGCATTATCGCTACGACCTTCACCAATAAGGCCGCCGCAGAGCTGCAGGAACGGGTACGCGTCAGCCTGCTGGCCAAGGGCCGGACTGCCGAAGCGGATCAGCTGAGCAATGCCATGATCGGGACCGTCCATAGCCTGGGCGTCCGGTTGTTGCAGCGGTTTGCTTTTGAGGCAGGTGTTTCTCCACAGGTAGATATTATCGCCGATGAGGATCAGCAGCAGCTTTTCAACCAATCGCTGGCAACCGTACTGACGGAGGAGCGGGTAGACCAGATGGAAGCCCTGAGCGAACGGCTCGGCCTGACGGCCCAAAGCTATAGCGACTGGCGCCATGTGCTCAAACAGCTCACTGAGATCATCCGCTCCAATAATTTCCCGGCGGAGGTTATAACGGAGAGCAAGGCCAAATCCGTACAGACTTTCCTTGCCCTCCTCGGCGACCCCAAACCGCTGCAGGGTGAAAGCTATGAAGACCGGTTGCGCACCTTGCTTCAGGCCACCATCTCCAGGCTGGAGCACAATGAGGACCACACCAAAAAGACGCAAAGCGCGGTAAGTACCCTCAAGGGTATGCAACGCACTTTAGAAAACCGCGGGCACCTGTTCTGGCATGAGTGGGCCAAAATATCGAAGCTCGGCGTGGGCGCCAAAAGCCGGGAGGATACTGAAGATCTCTTGGAATTCGCCTACCAGCACTATCAGCACCCCGGGTTCCACCGCGACATAAAGGACTTCACGTACCTCCTGTTCGACCTGGCGCAGGCAGCCATTGAGGAGTTTGACCAATACAAGAAAAAACGGGGGCTGATCGACTACACCGACATGGAAACACTGGTCAATCAGCTTTTGGACCAGCCCACGATCAAAGCCGTCCTAAAAGCAGAGATTGACCTTTTGATGGTCGACGAGTTCCAGGATACCAGCCCCATTCAGCTTGAAATTTTCCTAAAACTCTCCCGCATTGCCCGCTACTCTGTATGGGTGGGTGACCCCAAGCAATCGATCTACGGCTTCAGGGGGGCAGACCCGGAGCTGATGCAAGCCATCATTCAGCAGCAGGGCGGCATTGACCCCAGGGATATTCAGGAGTTCTCCTGGCGATCCCGCGAATTGATTGTCAACACTACCAACGCCCTGTTCACCAAAGCCTTCCCTGACCTTCCTCAGAAGCAGGTTGCCCTGAAGGCTAAGCGCTGCCGGGATGGCACCCACAACCCAGACTGCAATAACGATGGGCCCGAACCTGCCGAGCTGGGCTATCCGCTGATCCACTGGCATTTTATGCAGGAGGAAGGCAAACGCGCCCCCGGCCGCCCGTGGATGGAAAACTGCCTGGCCGACACCCTGCGGGAGTGGTTGGACAAAGGGCACTATACCGTCCCGAAATCAGGTGGCCCGCCCCGGCAGGTACGCCCCGGCGATGTGGCAATCCTTTGCCGGTCCAACAACAATTGCCAGGCCATGGCGGAAGCCCTGCACAAGGCCGGCCTCAAAGCGGCCATCTCAAGAGCCGGGCTACTGCGTACGGCAGAGGCGCGCTATATCCTGGCTTGCCTGAAATACCTGATCAACCCCTACGACGACTTATCGGTAGCGGAAATACTAATGCTTTATGGCAGCCATGACCTGGAAGCGATCGTTGAAAGCCGGCTCAGTTACGTCGCGGCCCGGGAAGCCCGGGAGAAAGGGCTCCAACCCTGGGAGTCAGAATCCGAAATCATCCAACAGTTAAAAGGCCTGCGCAAAAATACCCTGGAGCTTTCCAGCGCGGAAACCCTGGATTTGCTTATGGAGCGGCTGCAGGTCAGGCGTACCGTTGCCCGCTGGGGGAATACCCGTCAGCGTTTGAGCAACGTAGACGTGCTGCGGCAATACGCCCTTCAGTACGAATCGGCCTGCAACCGGATGCACTCGGCGGCTTCTACCGGTGGCTTCCTGCTCTGGCTGAATGCGCTGGAAAAAGATGGGAACGACCTGCAGGGTTCCGGTGAAGGGCCCGATGCGGTGAACGTGCTGACCTACCACCGCAGCAAAGGGCTGGAATGGCCGGTTGTCATTTGCCACGACCTGGAAAACAACCTCAGAGCCGATCCCTGGGGCATAGACATCATCTCGGAGACCGATCAGGTGGACCTCGACAACGTGCTCGGCGGGCGCTGGCTTCGGTATTGGGTAAACCCATACGACAAACAGTACAAAAACACCTATTGGGACGAGCAACTGCAAAGCAGCCCGGCCAGTGCCAGAGCCCGAAAGCAGGCCCTTGCAGAAGAAGCCCGGCTGCTCTATGTGGGCATAACCCGCGCGCGGGACTACCTTATTTTCCCCACCCGCGAAAGCCCGGCCAAATGGCTCAACCGGACCTGGCACGCCGGAGAGGAAGCCCACCCCACCCTTGAGCCCGGCAATGTGGAAACCCCGTGGAGCTGGGCAGATGAATTTATTAACATCGAAGCAGAGATTTTTACCTATGAGAGAAGCTTTGAACCCGCCGGAACAGACACTGCTGAAGCCATAACTTTCCTCAGCCCGCCTCCCGGGCCAGGTGAGCATGGGTATTTTGACTATCTCTTCCCGCAGGATCAGGTGGAAGACGCCCGGGTACACCCGCTGCCGGCTTATGCCTATGCTACGCCCCTGCCTTTGTCTGAGGGAGAAGACCGCATCGCCGCACTGCGCGCAGTCACCGCTTTTTTGTTTGCCGATCAGCCGCACCACGATACGGCCCGCCGGACGGACGCTGCACTGCGGTTCCTCCAACGGTACGAGCTGGAGCACCTGCCTGCCCGTACGATATTGCAGCAAGCCGATGCCTGGCACAAGGGCCTCGACCGTCAATTCCGGCCCCAGGGCCACTACCGGCAGTACCCATTGCATTTCTTTTACAAGGGCCGGCTTTTTCAGGATTACCTGCACCACCTGATCCTGAATCCCGATGAAGCCATCATCATACAGCACCTTCGGCATGACCAGAACGACCGCAAAAAACTGGGTACTGTGGCGCAACGCAAAATGGGTGGCTGGGCCTTTCTGGCGATGCGTGGCATCAAGGCTGTACTTGGGCAGCCCCGGGTCCGTTGCCTGATCCACTTTCCGCTAAGTGGCCAATGGGTGGAACTGGAGGAGGAAAACGCCTGAAAGTGCCTCTTTTCTACCAACGACCGCCATATGCCGACAAACAATATTGACATCTTCTTTACAGGAATAGGTGAATACTAGTAAATTTGTGTCTATTCATTAGGAAGCAGCCCGCTGATTGCCAAACTTTATTGCCTGAAACCGGGACTTTCCCAATGAGCCGTACTTATTCTGAGGCCGGCACACCGGGAGCGCCCTTATTTAAGAAGCCCTCAAAACAACCCACTGAAAGTAAGACGAAACTGCGCCGGACAACGTGCAGCAATTATATCATCAGGCCGGGCCCTGAATTTATTGATCAAGGTCAATGCAGAACAACTGTAGAATTATGAAATCATTGTTTACTTTTCTCCTTAGTTTTTTCGCCCTGGGCTTTGCCGGGGCACAGTCCAGTTTTTGGACAGACGTTAGCGAACAACGCATCATGCTCCCTGTGGAGTCTGAAGTTGCGATCACCGCAACCCAATACCGCACATTGGCACTGGAATATGAGCCTTTTGTTCAACAGCTTGCCGATGCGCCGCTTGCATTCACAGCAGCGGCCCAAAATGCGCCTGCTGAAATTGCACTCCCGCTTCCGGATGGCACGATTGAGACGTTTGAAGTGGCAGAGTCAAGAATCATGGCACCTGAGCTGGCCGCAAAGTACCCCTACATCAAAGCTTACACTGCCATCAGCAAGGACCGCCCGCTCGTTACGGCACGCTTCGAGGTCACGACCAAAGGGATCAGCGCAGGGATCAATACCCCTGAGGGCCGTGTGCATGTGGAGCCTTATGCTTCTCATCAGAACCGGTACTTCATCAGCTACTACAAACGCCATCAGCAGCTGGAAGAAATGCCTGAGCTCACTTGTGGCTTTGACAACCACGCTGAAGAGATGATGGCTGAAGCCCATCAGGAGCGTACCCGGGAGTCAGAAGAACTATCCTTCCGCAGCACTACAGGTGCAGCACTGCCATTGCGCACCTACCGCATGGCACTGGTCTGCACAGGGGAGTTCGCGCAGGGGCAGGGCGGCACACTCGATGATGTCATGAGTGCTTACGCTGTGGCCCTCAACCGGATGAATGAGGTTTTCCAGTCAGAAGTCTCCGTAACGATGGAGCTCATCCCCGATAATGATGAACTGATCCACCTTGACCCCGGCACAGACCCTTTCAACAACGCAAACATGGGAGGTGCCCTGCTTGGCCAAAATCAGGACTTCCTGAATGGCGCGGTTGGGTTGAACAACTTTGATATCGGCCACATTTTCACCGGTGGCTGTACGGACGTAGGCGGTGTCGTGAGTGGTGCAGTATGCACGCCCGGCAAAGGACGGGGCGTGACCTGCTTTTCCTTTAGCAACGTCGTCGCCATCGTGGACCGGATTGTTACGCACGAGGTTGGCCATCAGTTCTCTGCTGGCCACAGCTGGAATAACTGCCCGGGCATCCTGGAGCAGCTGTCCAGTTCCAATGCCTACGAGCCAGGCAGTGGCAGCACCATTATGTCTTACGCCGGCTCTTGTGGCAACCAGAATATTGTCACCAACAATGACGACTATTACAACATCGGCTCTCTGGAAGACTTCATTGGTTTTTCACGACAGGGTACCGGGTCTACCTGCGGAACAGAAACCATTACGGACAACCACGAGCCCGTCATACAGATGGACTATGAGGATGGCTTCTTCATCCCCATCTCCACGCCGTTTGTATTGAGTGCATCGGCTACCGATGAAGACGGAGACAACCTGACCTACGTATGGGAGCAGTTTGACCTCGGACCGGTATCTCCAATTGGCGAGCCCTTTGGCAATGCGCCGCTTTTCCGGACTTTCGCGCCTTCACCCTCAGGCCACACCAGGACCTTCCCTCGCCTCAATAAGATTATCAATAACAACTATGATGCTTCCGAGGTACTCCCCACGTACAGCCGGGATATGACCTTCCAGTTTGTCGTACGCGACAACAACGTCAACCACGGTTCCGCCGTTTGGCAACCTGTCGCATTCAAGGCAGACGAAACGGCCGGCCCTTTTGTGGTCCTGACCGGCAATGAAAACGGGTTCAGCTGGACCGGAGGAGACTACCGCGAAGTGACCTGGGATGTGGCCAACACCACCAACGCGCGCGTCAACTGCCAGTATGTAGATGTGCTGCTCTCGGTGGATGGTGGTTTCACCTATCCGTACACCCTGCTGGAAGCAACGCCAAACGATGGCTCGGCTTTTGTAGATGTACCAGACATCGCCACCGAAGACGCCCGTATCCGCATACAGGCCTCTGATAATATTTTCTTCGATATCAACGACTTTGACTTTACGATTGAGGCAGCTACCGAGCCGGGCTACGCCATGAGTGTGGCACCGGCTACGTTCCCATTGGTATGCCTGCCAAGCGAAGCGCTGAGCATCGAAATCAGCACCAGTGCTATCCTTGGATTCGATACGACCCTGATGCTAAGCCTTGTAGGCGAGCTACCGGCGGGCTCTTCTGCTACCTTCACCTCCGATACACTAGCCGTAGGCGCTTCAACCTTCCTGAACCTGGACATCGCTCCCAGCCAGGGCAGAGATACCCTTGACCTTCTTGTGCAGGCGATGATTCCCGGTGTGGATACTTCCTTCCGGGAAATTCGGGTGATCACCTTGTCCAGCGATTATTCGGAGCTTGAAATGCTCACGCCCGTTGATGGCGAATCCGGCATCGTTTTCAGTACAGATTTCAGCTGGATGGACGTTTCCAGCGCCGACCGTTATGATATTCAGATTGCAACGAGCCCCACTTTTGAGGAAGAGACCATTTTTGAGGAGGCTTTCGGGCTCACCGCAGCAACCTACCAGCCGGACGGTTTCTTTGAGCAGAACCAACTGTACTTCTGGCGAATACGCCCGGAAAACGACTGTGGCTTGGGGGAATACCTGGACCCTATTGCTTTCCGGACTTCCAGTGTGGACTGTGAAAACAACCTGCCGGTAGACCTGCCCGTTAACCTCTCCAACAACCCTGGGGTGCGGACTTCAAAGATTTTCGTTACGGAAAGTGGCACCATCAGTGACATCAACATAGATGAGCTGGAGATCCCCTATCAAACAGTCAACGTATTGAAGGTGACCATTATTAGCCCGGCTTCGACCAGAGTGGTCCTGTTTGACCAATCCTGCTTCGGCTCTCCATTGCTTCGGGCTTCTTTCGATGACGAAGCCCCGAACCCGATTGCCTGCCCTCCTATTACGACCATTCCGGTGAAGCCGCATGAGCCGCTCTCTGCTTTTGACGGAGAGGACACGTTTGGGGAATGGACGCTGGAAATTGAGATCCTTCAGCAAGGCACAGGCGGTGGCGCACTGGAAAAATGGGGGCTGGAATTCTGTGCCGCCATCACACCTTCCTCTCCTACTGTCATCCGGAACGAAGTCCTGGCTGTGCCCCCCGGTGGCGGCAACACCATCACGGTAAATGAACTGGAGGTACAGGATGGTGAAAGTGCGCCGCAAGACCTTGAGTATACGATTGTCACGCTTCCTGAAAACGGCCAGCTTTTCCGTGGCGGCGAACTGCTTGGCGTAGGTGATGAATTTACGCAGCAGACCATCAACGCCTTCAACCTGACGTATGTACACGATGGCAGCGATACAGAAACAGATGGGTTCACTTTCGTTGTGGAAAACCCGGAGGGCGGATGGATCCCCACGCAGACTTTCAGCATACAGATTGATGAAAATGCGACAGTCAGCACCCTGGATCAGCGGCTCGACGAAACGCTTAAGGTATTCCCTAACCCCACCCGGGATGTATTGAATGTAGCGTTTGGGCAAGCTGTAGAAGGCAGCGTAGCGTTGCAATTGATCAATTTGCAGGGACAGGTCCTCACTCAACAGGCATACAATAGCATCAGCGGCACCGTTACGCTGCATGTTGATCAACTTCCAAAAGGCATTTACCTCCTTACCGTTCAGACGGAAAAAGGGCTGGTCAGCAGAAAAGTGTCTGTACAATAAACGAATTTAAATGTACCGGGTGGCTGAGCGTTGCCCGGTACTTCTTTTTCCATAAGGCTATACCCCTTGTTTTGATATAGGCCATGACAGCATAACTGTAGAAGTATGAAACCCATTTTTACGATTCTTCTTTGCTTTTTTGCACTATCTTTTTTGGAAGCGCAGTCCGGCTTGTGGACGGAAACCAATGAACAGGGCATCCTGCTTGCCCCGGAAGCTGAAGTCGCTATCCCGGCAAAGCAATACCGTACCCTGGCTCTGGACTACGCATCCTTTGTCCGGCAAATTGCCGATGCTCCTCTTGCCTTCACAGCTGCTGCGCAACATAACCCGGCTGAGGTGGAACTGCCCCTTCCGGATGGCACCGCAGCGCCATTCGAGGTGGTGGAGTCCCGGATCATGGCACCTGAACTGGCGGCGAAGTACCCTCATATCAAAGCATACACCGCTATAAGCAAAAACCACCCCTTCGTCTCTGCCCGTTTTGAGGTAACGAACAAGGGGCTCACCGTGGGCATCAAAACCCCGGAGGGCAGATTTTATATTGAGCCTTACGCATCCGGGCAGGTCCGGCATTACGTCTTCTACAGCAAAAAGGATGTAGCCCCTGAGGCCTTTCCAGATGCTTCATGTGGGTTTAATGATCAAATGCACGAGGAGCACTTTGGCGAAGAACATCAGAGCGGCAATCCGGAAGCTTTATCCTTCCGCAGCTTCTCCGGTGCCAGCCTCCCGCTTAGAACTTACCGCCTGGCAGCTGCCTGTACCGGTGAGTTTGCCCAAAATCAGGGGGGTACGATGGATGATGTCCTTGGTGCCTATGCAACCATAATCAACAGACTGAATGAAGTCCTTCAAACCGAAGGCTCCGTCAGCATGGAACTCGTACCTAATAATGACCAACTCATTCACCTTAACCCTGGCACTGACCCCTTCAACAGCGCGAACCAGGGCCTTGTACTCCTGGACCAAATTGCCGGGTACTTAAATGGTGCCATTGGGCTCAACAGTTATGACATTGGCCACATCTTCACAGGAGGCTGTACCGATGTTGGCGGCGTAGCCGGTGGCGGCGTTTGCACCCCCAGTAAAGGAAGAGCCGTCACCTGCTTTTCTTCCAGCAACCTCGTTTTTACTGCACAGGGCACCCTGGCTCACGAAATCGGCCACCAATTCTCTGTGGGCCACAGTTGGAGCAATTGCCCCGGCAACCTGGAGCAGTTGTCCTCTGCCAACGCTTACGAGCCGGGCAGCGGAACCACCATCATGTCTTATGCCGGCGCTTGTGGCAACCAAAATATCGCTTTCCGCGATCCTTATTACAATGTGGGCTCCCTTGAAGACCTCATTGGGTATTCAAGAATGGGCACGGGTGCTACCTGTGGCACGGAAACCATTACTGAGAACCATGAGCCGGAGATTCAAATGCCCTACGAGGACGGGTTCTTCATCCCCGTTTCCACCCCGTTTGAACTCAGTGCGACGGCTACGGATGAAGACGGAGACAACCTGACTTACATCTGGGAGCAATTTGACCTTGGCCCCGTTTCACCTATAGGCGAACCTATGGGCAATGCACCGCTTTTCCGTTCCTTCCCTCCATCAGCTAATGGAAATACCCGGGTGTTCCCCAGAATGGACAAGATTATCAATAACGATTTCGATAATACCGAAGTATTGCCGACTTACAGCCGTGATTTGACTTTTCAATTCGTCGTACGCGACAATAACGTCAACCACGGGTCTGCTATCTGGCAACCCGTTGCGTTCCGTTCAGACGAAACAGCCGGGCCATTTGTAGTGCTCACCGGAAATGAAACAGGGCTAAGCTGGACCGGCGGGGAGTACCGTGAGGTGACCTGGGATGTTGCCAACACCACCAACCCACGGGTAAACTGCCAGTACGTAGATGTGTTGCTGTCCGTAGACGGTGGGTTCACGTACCCATACACCCTATTGGAAGCTACGCCAAACGATGGCTCTGCTTTTGTAGATGTGCCAGACCTGTCAACCAACGATGCCCGGATCAAAATCAAGGCATCTGACAATATTTTCTTCGACATCAACGACTTTGACTTCGTTATTGAGCCTGCTATGGAACCGGGCTACGCAATGAGCGTATCGCCTGCAACCTTCCCGTTGGTATGCCTGCCCGGCGAGGCGCTGAGCATAGAGGTGAGCACCACTTCCATCCTTGATTTTGACAGCACCCTTACGCTGAGCCTTATCGGCGAACTGCCCGCTGGCTCCTCTGCAGGCTTTACCTCAAATACCGTTACGGCGGGCGAATCTGCATTCCTGAATCTGGATATTGCGCCAAACGAAGGAAGAGATACCATCAACCTGATGGTTCAGGCCGTGGTCCCCGGTGTTGATACTTCCCTGCGGGAGATTAGGGTAATCACTTTGTCCAGCGACTATTCAGCGCTTGAGATGCTCACCCCCGTTGATGGGCAGTCTGGTATTGTTTTCAGCACAGATTTCAGCTGGCAGGATGTCCCCAGTGCCGACCGTTATGATATCCAGATTGCTACCAGTCCTGCTTTTGAGGAAGGGACGATCTTTGAAGAGGCTTTCGGGCTCACCGAAGCCGCTTACCAGCCAGACGGTTTTTTTGAGCAAAACGAGCTGTACTTCTGGCGGATACGCCCGGAGAACGATTGTGGCCCGGGCGATTATCTTGAACCTACCGCTTTCCGGACTTCCACCGTTGATTGTGTCAACAACCTGCCGGTCGACTTACCTGTAACCCTTTCCAATAACCCGGGCGTACGGACTTCAAAAATTTTCGTTACAGAAAGCGGCACAATCAGCGACATCAACATCGACAACCTGGAAATTCCCTACCAAATGGTCAATGTGCTTAGGGTAACCGTTATGAGCCCGGCACTGACCAGAGTGGTCCTGTTCGACCAATCCTGCTTCGGTTCTCCGCTGCTGCGGGCCTCCTTTGATGATGAAGCCCCGAATTCCATCGCCTGCCCTCCTATCACCACCATTCCGGTGAAGCCGCATGAGCCTCTTTCCGCCTTTGACGGAGAGGACACCTTTGGGGAATGGGCGCTGGAAATTGAAATCCTTCAGCAAGGTACCGGTGGGGGCGCACTGGAAAAATGGGGGCTGGAATTCTGTGCTGCGGTAACGCCATCTTCACCTACTGTCATCCGGAATGAAGTCCTGTCCGTGCCTCCTGCTGGCGGCAACACCATCACGGTGAACGAGCTTGAAGTACAGGATAGTGAAAACGCTGCGCAGGACCTAACGTACACCATTATTACTTTGCCCCAAAACGGACAGCTTTTCCGTGGTGGCGACCTGCTTGGCGTAGGTGATGTGTTTACGCAGCAGACCATCAATGCCTTCAACCTGACTTATGCCCACAATGGCAGTGATACGGAAACCGATGGGTTCACGTTCATTGTGGAAAACCCGGAGGGCGGATGGATCCCGACCCAGACCTTTAACATTCAAATTGACGAGGACGCTACGGTGGGCACTTCTGACCAGCAACTGGACCAAACGCTCAGAGTCTTCCCCAACCCGGCAAGCGACCGGCTGAATGTCGCGTTCGGGCAGGCAGTGGAAGGGCCTGTGGCGCTACGGTTGCTCAACCTGCAGGGGCAAATGCTTGCACAGCAGGCTTTCAATAGTGTCAGCGGCAACCTGGAACTTGACATTAGCCAGCTGCCCGGCGGGATTTACTTCCTCAACATACAAACACAGCAGGGCATCGTCAGCCGCAAAATAGCGGTACAGTAGCACAAAAAAACACCGGGCAGTTTATGCGCTGCCCGGTGAATAATATACGGCTCCGGCCCTGATCAAAAGAACAAATACTGTTACTTTTCCACTCCTCTGAGAACTGCTACGCTTTGAATTTGTCTATTCAATTGAAAAAACATTAAAAATGAGATTTACGCTTACTTATCTGCTTCTGCTGTCTGTACTGTTTTCAGCCATCGGGCAGCAGAATTTCTGGACCGTCCTTGAATCGCGGTCAGCGCTGCAGCAACCCCTGCAGGAACGGCAATACAAAGTTGACCACTACGAGGCCTTCGACCTCAACTTACAGGGTATCAGAACAGCGTTGCGGGCAGCGCCAGCTGAGTTCACAGATGAATCGCCGGTTGAGCTGATGATGCCCATGCCAGATGGCAGCCTGAAGGCATTCAGTGTCGTGGAAACGCCGGTCATGGCACCGGGGCTGGCACAGCGCTATCCGGCCATTAAGACCTTCCGGGGGTGGAACCCTGAAAACCCACGCGAGTCTATCCGGTTGGGCTTTGGCCCGAACAAGGGCTTTTATGCAACCATTTTTTCGGATCATGGCCGCATTTACATTGATCAGGCCGGCCCGGCTTACATCACGTATGCCACCAGAGAAAACCCTAATCCGGCATTGTACCAGGGTTTCACCTGCGAGGTGGAAGACCACGCCGCAGAGGCGGGCCATGCTGATGATGAGCAGGCCAGCGAACGCGGCCTGCTGATGCAGGCAACCCTTCGCACCTACCGGTTTGCAGTAGCCGCTACCGGTGAATACACGCAGTACCACGGAGGTACAAAAGAGGATGCACTGGAAGCTATCGTACTCAAAGTCAACCGGTTGAACCAAGTCCTGGAACGGGACGCTTCTATCCGGCTGGAGCTCATAGAGAATAACGATCTGATCATCTTTACCGATCCTGCAACAGACAACCTATCCAATGGGAATACTTCAGAGTTGCTGAGCCAGGTGGGCATCGCCATCAATTCCAACATCGGGCTGCCCAATTACGATATCGGGCACGTACTCAATGTGCACAACGATTTCGTAGGCAATGGCGTAGCTTCCCTGAGCTCTGCCTGCAATACCAACAAAGCCAATGGTGTATCGGGGATTACCCTGCCAGAGGGCGACCCGTTCGTGATTGACATCATCGCGCACGAGGTGGGGCATCAGTTTAGTGCAACCCACACGATGAACAGCTGCCAAAACGTAACAGCTGCCACCGCATTTGAGCCCGGCAGCGGCAGCACCATTATGGCGTATGCGGGTATTTGTGCTCCGGATGACAACATCACTGACATGACCGATGACCACTACCACACCGGGTCACTGCAGCAAATTTTCAACTACACCCGTGAGGGCAACGGAGATAACTGCCCTACGAAGACGCCAACCACCAATGCAGAGCCGACCGTTGAAATTCCACTTGAGGATGGCTTCTGGATCCCGCTCAGCACGCCTTTTGAACTGACTGCAATGGGTTCAGACCCTGATGGGGATGCCATTACCTACTGCTGGGAACAGTACAACCTCGGCCCTAACGATGTTGGCCTGGGCAACCCTCAGGGAGACAGCCCGCTGTTCCGGTCCTTCTCACCGGTAGAGTCCCCAACCCGGGTTTTCCCACGGCTCAATAAAATCATCAGCAACAACTTCGACAATACCGAAATCCTGCCTGATTACGGGCGTAACCTGACCTTCCGCTGTACCGTACGGGACAACAACCCGCAGGGTGGAAATGCGGTATGGGCAGCCGTCGCTTTCAAATCGGATGAAACCGCCGGCCCATTCCGCGTTCAGATTCCCAACTCCGACACAGTAGTCTGGACCGTTGGCGATTATCAGGAAGTGCGCTGGGATGTAGCCAACACCGACAACAACCGGGTGCGCTGCTACCATGTTGACATCAAACTCTCCGTGGACGGCGGGCAGACTTATCCTTTCACTTTGCTGGAAGGCACGCCCAACGATGGCAGCGCTTTCATTACTGTCCCTGATGCCGTTTCCTCTGACGCCCGCATCCGGGTGGAAGCTGCTGACAATATTTTCTTTGATATTTCTAACACGGACTTCGAAATTGCGCCTGCAACGGCACCTGGTTTCGCACTTACACTCACTCCTGAGTCCGTAAGCCCGATTTGCCTGCCTGAAGTGACCACCATCGACATCAGCACCGAAGCTATTCTCGGCTTTGACCAGCCCATTACGCTGTCCTTAGATGGTGACCTGCCCACTGAAGCAACGGTAGCCTTTAGTGACAACCCGGTGATGCCCGGTAGCACTACCACGCTCACCATTGACTGGGGGACTTTCGTAGAGGACACTTACAATCTGGAGATTACAGGTGTAACGGACAGCCTTGCACCCGCGGTACGGTTCCTGAATTTGTCCACGATTTCCAATGATTTCTCCGGGCTTGAAATGCTTTCGCCTGCCAATGGCTCAGCAGATATTGTCTTGTCCACGCCTTTTAGCTGGAATGAAGTGCCGGATGCCGACCGTTATGATTTTGAGCTGGCTACGAGCCCGGCCTTTGGAGATGAGGTGATCTATGCCGAAAATGATATTTTGGTAACTACGGACTTTATACTTGATGATATCATTTTCGAAAACAATCAGTTTTTCTACTGGCGTATCCGCCCGGTCAGCGAAGAGTGTGGCCCCGGCGAATGGCTGGACCCTTTTGTTTTCCGGACTGCCAGCATTTCCTGTGAAGACTATGCGGCTTCCGACCTGCCGATCAACATTAGCTCTAATGCCAATGTCAAGATCTCTCGCTTGGATATCCTGGAAAACGGAACCATCAGTGATATCAACCTTTCTGATGTGGAAATCTCCTATCAGCCAGTCAACAACCTGAAAGTATCGCTGATCAGCCCGGAAAACACGGAGGTCCTCCTCTTCGATCAGAACTGCCTGAGTACAGGCCTGATCCGCCTAGGCTTTGATGATGAAGCGCCCTTTGGCATCAACTGCCCGCCACTGACAGGCCAGATCGCTAAGCCGGAAGGCAGCCTGGCTGACTTTGACGGAGAAGGCACTGCCGGTGAGTGGCAACTGAAAGTTGAAGCCGTAGGCAGTGGCGGCGGTGGCGCCATCGAAAGCTGGTCTATCGAATTCTGTGCCACAGCTGAACCCGCTAAACCAAGCCTGCTGACCAATGAGCCGCTGAATGTACCTCCGGGCGGTGGCAATACGATTACCACAGCAGAGCTTAGCGCTAATGATGACACTTACGGGCCGGCACAACTGAAGTACCGCCTCATCACCCTGCCAGAGCATGGGCAACTGTTCCGCGGTGGCTTTGAACTGGCCGTCAATGGCCACTTCACACAGGAGACCATCGAGTCGCTCAACCTCGTCTATGTACATGATGGCAGCGATACCGACATGGATGAGTTCGTCTTCGTACTTGAGAATCCGGACGGCGGCTTTATCGGCACCGAAACCTTCAACATCGTAATCGATGAAGGTGCGGTAGTGAACACCTGGGAAGAAGGGCTGAGCAACGACCTCTCGCTCTTCCCCAACCCTACCCGTGATGAGGTGACCCTGCAACTGGACCGCCCGGTGGAGCAGCAAGCTGAGGTGCTGCTCTTCAACCTGCAGGGGCAACTGCTGCAGCAGGTACGCTTCCCAAGTGGCGCCCGTCAGATGCGCCTGGAAACCGCAGACCTGCCAGGCGGTATCTATGCCGTAAGCCTGCGCACGGCTAACGGACAGCTCACAAAGAAGCTGATCATCCGGAAATAACCTGTCTGAAGGGTTAACCCCCTGATGCGAAAAATGGTGAAGGGCAATCCCGGCGGGGTTGCCCTTCGCTGTTTTCAGACCCCGCGCTTGTTGCCGTAAATGAAGATGTGCAGCCGGCTTGTGAAGTTGAAACCGTGCGCCTTACAGGCCTCCACCAGCCAAGCCTGCTTTTCAGCCAGCCGCTCCGTGCTGGTCCCTTCCGGCATCAGATAGACCCGGGAAGGCTTGATGGCATAGCGTTGGATTAAACCCTGTACCTCCTCCAATTCTGCGGGGTTGGCCACCACAAACTTGAAGTGGGCTTTGTCGCTCTGAGCGAAATACCGGTATACCTTTGGCCGCTCCCGTAGCTTTTGGCTGTTGTTGGAATTCGACAGCTTGGGGGAAACATTATACTGATGGACCGCCGCCTCAAAGTCAGGATCCGGCAATAATGTCCCGTTGGTTTCCACCTCAAACCAGTAGTCTTGGCCAAGCGCCTGCATCAGCGCGGCAAGTGCAGGCTGCTGCAGCATCGGCTCGCCTCCGGTGAGGATCACGTTTTTGCAGGGGTACTGTTGTATGGCTTCCACTACTTCTTCCAGTGTCATTTCAGCGATTACGTCCTGCTTTTTGAATTTTCGGTAACCAGGCAGCACATCGTTATCGTGGGTGAAACGGGTGCCCTCCCAGTTCCAGGTGTAATCGGTATCGCACCAGCTGCAATGCAGGTTGCACAGGGAGGTGCGGACGAAAATACTGGGCTGCCCCATATTTTTCCCCTCGCCCTGAATGGAGTAGAAAATTTCCGGTTCCTTATCGGGTTTCGCTATCTTGATGGTCATGATGAATCAGTTCAGTGCCAGCCCTTTGCGTTGGTACAGCCAATGCTGAAACCCGCCCCTTGCCAGCAGGAAGACGAGCATCGCCAGCCAGAGGCCATGATTGCCATACCCGCGTGCCACTGCATAGGCCAGCAGGAACGTAACAAATGCCAGCAGCATACTGTTCCGCATAGCTTTGGAAGCGGTAAGCCCAATGTATACGCCATCCCAAATGTAACTCGGAGTCCCCAGCAACGGGAAGAGCACCATCCAAAAGAGAAAAGGCTGAGCAGCGAGGATCACGTCCGCCTGATTGGTAAACAACCGGAGCAGCGCATTGCCCCCCAGCCCATACCCCAGGCTAAACAAAGCCGCCAGCCCCATACCCCAGGCAAAGGAAAGCTTGACAGCCTGCCGGGTTTTGGGGTTATCTGCCGCACCTTTGTATTTGCCCACCAGGCTTTCCGACGCATACGCAAAGCCGTCTACGCCGTAAGACATCCAGTTGAGGTATTGCAGCAGGATGGTGTTCACAGCCAGTACCATTTCGCCCTGCCCGGAAGATTGCGAGTAGAAGAACCCGAAGACCCCGGTCAGGCAGAGCGTACGGATAAAAATATCGGCATTGATACGCAGAAAACCGAGCAGCTTTTCCCATTGGCTGATGGCCCGCAGCCGAAAGTGCCCCAGCAGGTGCCCATAGCGGTAAAATGCCAACCCTAAAGCGGCGACCAGCCCGATGTACTGAGCAATCAGTGTGCCGTAAGCCACGCCGGCCACGCCCATATCGCGGTACTCCACGAGATACACGCTTAGCAGGATGTTGGCCGCGTTGATAATGATGGTCAGCACCAGGGGGAATATGGCATTTTGCAAACCAAAGAACCAGCCCATCAAAGCGTAGAGCCCGAGGGTAGCAGGCGCCGCCCAAATCCGGATGAAAAAGTACTGCCGGACCAGGCCTGCCTGCCGGTCTTCCGTATTCATCAGCTGTATGCCTGCTTCGCCCAAAGGCCATTGCAACAGCAACAGCAAGGTCGCCACACCAAACACAACCAATAGCGCGCGCCCCAGGATATGGGCCACTGCTTCATCCGACTGCTGCCCGTACGCCTGAGCCGTCAGGCCGGTTGTGCCCATGCGCAGGAAACCAAAATTCCAGTAAATAAAGTTGAACAGCATGGCCCCGATGCCCACTGCTCCGATATGCAGCTCGGACATGCGCCCCATCAGTGCGGTATCCACGCTGCTCAGAAGCGGCACCGATATGTTGCTGATGATGTTGGGAATGGCCAGCCGTAGGATTTCTCGGTTCATAAATGCCCGTTTGAGCTGCAAACATAAGCATTCTACGCCTGAGCTACACACCTGATATTCTGACAGACTTCCTTACCTTTACAGCCGAAAACCCACAACGCCGTATGAAAATAGGCATTCTGTTTGGTGGCCCCTCCCGCGAGCGCGATCGTTCCCTGCCGAACGCCCGGTCGGTTTATGCCTTGCTGGACCGTTCGCTTTTTGAACCGGTCCCCCTGCTGATCGATGCCCGCGGACAGCTCCTGCAGATGCAGCCTGCGGCGCTCAACGCGGCAAGCATCAGGGATTTACTTGCTGCCAATCAGGCGCTGCCCGATGGCTTTTCCCTCAGCCAGGAATCCCTGCCTGCAACACCGGAATGGCTCCACCTGGAAAAGCCTCTGTCGTGGGCTGATCTGCCAGCTATTGTTGATTTCGCCTGGATTGCCATGCAGGGGGCTTTTGCCGAAGACGGGCAGCTTCAGGAGCAACTCGAAGCACTCGGCCTGCCCTACAACGGCTTTTCGCCAGCGGCCTGCCGTTATACGTCTGACCGGACCCGCCTGCGGGATTTGCTCGACCTTCATGACTTTTCCACCGCCCCGGCGATCGCTATAGAACAGGAAGAATGGACCGGGCACGCTTCCGGCACCTTGCACCAGCGCGTAACCACCGAACTCCAATACCCGGTATGGGTCCGCCCCGGCGATATCCCCACCCTTGCCGGGCAGACCCAGCTTGAGCACCCCGATGACCTTGAGCGGTTTGAACTCGCTATAAACCGGGCCTTTTTTGAAGAAATCCTGCCGGCTGCAGAATGGCGCGACAGCAACAATTTTGAACGCCGGGAAACCATTCGCCTGCTGGGTGACTTAGAGGACGGAACGGGCTTTCCGGTAGAAGTACAGACTGCGGAGGAAAAGATCGTCATAGATGCCCCTCAGCAACTTTTCGAGTACCTCAATACTGCGGCAGGCCAACCTTCAGTTACTGAATTCCGGCTGCGCAGCCACCGGAAGAGCTTACAGGAAAAGGTCCTCATTGAACAGGTGCCTCAGGGCATTCCTTTCACCTGCAGCGTGCTGGCGGCTCCCGGAAGCGGACTGCTGGTCTTGCCCCCTCAGGTCCCCGAAGTGTATGCCAACGCGGGATTCCTGGACCATATCCCTCAGCTGGTTACTGAAGTGTTTCAGCGCCTGCAACTCCGGGCTTTCGCCCAAATCAGTGGCTACAGCCTGCCGGACGGGCAGTTCATCATCGATCGCATCAGCAGTCAGCCAGACTGGAACCTCGAAGCACCGGTTTGGGCCGGGTTCGGGCAACTGGGCCTCCCTCCCGGACAGGCCCTGACGCTCCTCATACAAGCCGGGCTGGAGCATGCTCCCGGCACAGCCCCGCTCCCCCCCATTGAGCCCGCAGAAGAAACGGGTATCGCCCTGGTCTGTGGCGGCTTTGGCTACGGAGGCGGGCTGTCGCTGGAAAGCGCACGGGAGGCCTTTCAGTGGCTGGACGGGATGCAGGGCTTTCGGCCGATTCCCATCTGGCAAACGGTCACGGATACCGGTATTCGTTACTTCCGATTGCCGCTTCAGGCTTTTCTGACCGCGTCGATGCCGGAACTTCACCAGTTGTGCAGCCATCCGGGCACACCGCCCCAACTGGACGATGCCCTGCAGGCCTTCACGGCAAGGCACAGCAACCGGGCGTACCCCAAAACGGCAGAGCCCTGCCCGGTCAGCCAATGGCCGGCCATTGCCAGGTATGTGTGGCTTACGCTGCCTGCCTCCACTGATGCACCTATCGCGCTGCTGGACCAACTGGCAAAATTAAAGCTGCCCCACAATGGCGCAACCAGTCAGGCTGCCCGGCTCTGTGGGGATAAATACCAATTGCTGCGGACCCTGGACCGAAACGGTATTGCCGTCCCCAATCAGCTCAGACTAACCCAGGCAGAATACGAAAAAGACATGGCGGGAGCGCTGAACCGTCTCGAAAACCAGGTGGGCTACCCTATGATCGTGCGGCCTTTGGACGGGCAATACAGCTCAGCGGTACAGTTGCTGTCCACCCGCGCAGAACTACAGGCTTACACACGCCTGCTTTTCAGGGCGAGCCCGGAGGATGGGCAGGAAGCCCGTCGGGTACTGCGGCTTTCTCCGGGGACGCTTTTCCCGCAAAAGCAGGCGATGGCCGCAGCGCCTCAAATCTCCCGCAAGGTCGGGCACTATCTTATGGAGATCAGTGCACACGTCTTCCCGGCACCACCTAATGAAGGCCGCGCCTCCTACAACTGGCTGCCCATTTCAGAAGTACGGCCCGGCGGGCACATTCTGCGCTCCGTTGAAAAGTATGAACAGGCTGCAAAATACAGCCATACGCCGGCACGTTTTGCCTCCGACGAAGGGCTGACCTGGAGTATTCAGCAACAGTTGGAAAAAGCGGTACGCCTCCTCGACCTGAAAAGCCCTGCCAATCTCGATGCTTTTGTACATTTGCAGGACGGTAAAGCACCTGAGGTTTGTATTTTTGATATCAACCTGCAGCCACCGGTCACCCCGCACAGCCTGTTTGGCGTACAGATTGCTGCGGCAGGACAAACGCCTGCAGCATTGCTAGGCCAAGTGATCAGCGGCGCTTTGCATACCCCCGAAACCGATATTCAACACATACCGGCTGAAGCCAAGGCCTCAGCTCAACCGATTCACAATCCGATCACTATGAATGAGGATACCAAGTCTGCCACTCCGGACCCCTCCAATGGCCAACGCACTGCTACCGGGGCGTCCAGCCCACTGGTAGAGCAGGTAAAAGCTAAGGCTAAAAAATACATGAAGGAAACCTGGCAGTTTTTGAAGTCCCCTGTTTTTCTGCGCAACTTTGCCGGTATCCTGCTGATGGTCTTCGGCTCTATTTACATCGTGCGCTGGTCCCTTAAGATCTACACCCGACACGGGGAGTCGATTCAGGTCCCCGACTATACGGGCATGGATATGCGGGACGCCATGCGCAAAGCGGAAAAGCAGAATTTCCGGATTGTCGCTATTGATTCCTTTTTTGACAGCAATAAACGCCCCAATACCATTTACCAGCAGGACCCTATGCCCAATCAGCGGGCCAAGGAAGGCCGGACCATCTACGTGAGCAAATACCGGGCGCAGGCGGACTCCGTTTTGCTGCCCACGCTTATGCGCGCCGGGTACAATTTCGAACAATACCGGACCAAGCTCAAACGCATTGATGTGAAAGCCCGGATTCAGGAGCGGATATTCGACAACAAACAGGAGGAAAATACCGTGCTGCACTTTTTCCACAACGGGCTCAAAATCACAGATGATATGCTGCGCCGGGGGGTTAAAGTACCGCGTGGCTCGACACTTGAGTTCGTCATCACAGAGCGCATTACCAATGAAGTAGCCCTACCGGACCTGATCTGCAAGCGATTTGACGAAGCCAGGTTCCTGCTGACCACATCCAACCTGACCCTCGGGCAAACCTCCGGGGCAGAGGGGGCGGAAAGCAGCGCTTTTGTCTACCGGCAGGAGCCTGAGTTTGTTCCCGGCCAGATGGTCGTCAAAGGTTCCTCCATTGACTTATACCTGACCACCACACGGCCCGACGGCTGCCCGGAACCCGCAGATGTTTTACAGGAAGGAGAAGAAGATTTCAATTAACAACCTTATGCATACCATGAACCTGACACGAATTTCATTTTTGCTGGCACTTATCGCCATTGCATTTACTGCCTGCACCAATGAGCAGGAGGTTAAGTTTGAAGAGCTGAAAAAGCAGTACGAGGAGGCACGCACCTCTCTCAAGTACTACCGCAACAGCTTTGATCAGACCAAAGGGGAATACACGGCCCTGCGGGAGCAGTATGACAGTCAGCCCAATAAAATAGGCAAAGACTCCCTGCATACACAGCTTCGGGAAAACCACGAAAAGCTGCTGGAAAAGCACGAGGGCTTCTTCGGGCATCAGGCAGAGGTGCTGAAAAAGCACGATGATTTGCTGGAACGGCTAAAAGTGGAAGGATACCCCGTGGAAAACCGTATTGCAGACTTTGAAGAGATGACTGCCGACATTCAAAAGCTGATCAAAGAGTACGAGTATATGAACAACGAGCATAACGTGATGATCGAGGAACAGCGCGGCATGCTCCGGACCATCAAGACCCCCAATTTGCCCACCCGCCCTACAGAACGCTAGTAATCAACATTAATATGCAGTTTTCCATACGGATTGCCCGCCGCTACCTGCTTGCTAAAAAATCAACCAATGCCATCAATATCATCACGGGTATTGCGGTGCTTGGTATTGCAGTAGGGTCAGCGGCGCTTATCCTTGTGCTTTCCGTATTTAATGGGTTTGAAGACCTGATCGCGACGATGTACAGCAACTTCAACCCGGATGTAAAAGTCACCCCTGCGCAAGGCAAGACCTTCGCAGCAGATACGGTAATGCTGGAAGAACTGCTGGCACTGGAGGAGGTCGCCGCTGTCACCACTTCCCTGGAGGAAGTCGCCTTTTTCGAGTACAAAGACAATCAGGATTTCGGCACCCTGAAGGGCGTGGCTCCCAACTACGAAAAAGTAGTGGGTATTGACACCACCGTTCGGGAAGGCACCTACCGGTTGAAAGACGGAGAAAAAGACTTTGCCATACTCGGCCTGGGCATGCGGGACAAACTCAACGTCAACGTTGGCGACCCCTTCACCGAACTGGGTGTGTACATGCCCCGGAGGAGCCAAAGCCGGGGCATGTTCAGCCGGCAGCTTCAGCCTTTCCGCCGCCGGTACATTTATCCGGGCGGCACCTTTGTCATTCAGCACGAGTTCAACAATGAATACGTGCTTGCGCCGATCAGCTTTGCGCGTGGCCTGCTGGAAGCGGATGCCGATGAGGTCAGCGCTATTGAAATCCGCCTGCAGGAGGGCGTGGATTCCAGAGATGCAGTTGCCCAAATTGCCACTTTGCTTGGCGAAGACTACGAGGTCAAAGACCGCTTTGAGCAGGAGGCCGCTTTTCTGAAGCTGATGCAGATCGAGAAGTGGCTCAGCTACGCCATCGCCAGCCTGATGCTGCTCCTGGTTTCCTTCAATATGATCGGGGCCCTGTGGATGATTGTACTGGAAAAGCAGCCGGATATTGCCATTCTCCGCTCTATGGGGGCCCTTAAAACGACCATACGCGATATTTTCCTGGCGGAGGGCGTGCTGCTCAGCCTCCTGGGGCTCGGCATTGGCACCGTGCTTGCACTCGGGCTTTACGCCGCTCAAAAGTACATCGGCCTTATTACCGTGCCCGGCAACTTTATTGTTGAAGCCTACCCCATCAGCCTGCGGTTGATGGATTTTGTAACGGTGGCCGTAACGGTGGTAACAATCGGGCTGCTCGCTGCCCTGCCCCCGGCCCTGCGCTCCATGCGTGTTTCAGCCCTGATCCGGGAAGAATAAGCCGTCTTTCTGCAAGCCTTTTGTCCAAATCAGGTTTTCCAACCAACCAGAGTGCCAGAATTTTGTCTTATGTTCGTTTCGGATTAATATTGAAACAACGAACCCATGAGGCAA
>JANSXW010000434.1 GCA_024742755.1 bacterium
AGCATCATTGATGGTGCATTCGGTCATCAGGACCATACCGGCAATGGAAGCGGCGTTCTCAATCGCAATGCGGGAAACCTTGGCAGGGTCGATGACGCCGGCTTGCTTGAGGTCTTCGTAGTTGCCGGTGCGGGCGTTGTACCCGAAGGGCCCCTCACCGTCGAGCACGCGCTGCAGCACCACGCTGCCCTCCACACCTGCATTCTCAGCAATGGTGCGGATCGGTGCCTCGAGGGCTTTGCTCACAATGCTGGCGCCGATAAACTCATCCTCATTGTCAAACTTCACCTGCCGCAGGGCACCGATGGCGCGGACCAGAGATACGCCACCGCCAGGCACAATGCCTTCTTCAATGGCTGCCCGGGTCGCATGCAGGGCGTCGTCTACGCGGTCTTTCTTCTCCTTCATTTCCACCTCTGTGGCAGCGCCTACGTGCAGCACAGCCACGCCGCCAGCCAGTTTCGCCAGGCGCTCCTGCAGCTTCTCGCGGTCGTAGTCAGACGTGGTCTGCTCAATTTGCTGCCGGATCTGATTGACACGGGCCCGGATCAGGTCTTCCGTGCCGCTGCCGCCCACAATCGTGGTGTTGTCCTTGTCCACCTTGATCTTCTCGCACTGCCCGAGGAGGTCGAGGGTGGTGTTCTCCAGCTTGTAGCCGCGCTCTTCGCTGATGACGGTGCCACCGGTCAGTACGGCAATGTCCTCAAGCATAGCTTTGCGGCGGTCGCCAAAGCCTGGCGCTTTCACTGCTACCACCTGAAGGGTGCCGCGCAGGCGGTTGACAACAAGGGTGCTCAGCGCTGTGCCCTCAATGTCTTCCGCAATGATCAGCAGTGGCTTGTTCTCTCTCGAAGCGGCCTCCAGCACCGGTAGGATATCCTTGACATTGGAAATCTTCTTGTCGTGGATCAGAATGTACGGATTGTCGTACTCGGTCACCATCTGCTCTGTATTGGTGGCGAAGTAAGGCGAAAGGTAGCCGCGGTCAAACTGCATGCCCTGCAC
>JANSXW010000431.1 GCA_024742755.1 bacterium
AGCAATGACTAGAGCAGAAAAGACAGCTACCATTGAGGCGTTGAAGGAGAAACTATCCGGGGTAGAATACTTTTACCTCGCAGATTCTTCTACGCTTACGGTAGAACAAATCAATAAGTTCCGCGGCATGTGCTTCGAGAAAGGCGTGGAGATGAAGGTTGTGAAGAACTCCCTCATCAAGAAAGCCTTCGAAGCTGCTTCCGGGGAAAAGAATTACGAAGAACTTCATCAGGCATTGAAAGGGCACACTGCAATCCTTTTTACAGAAACTGCAAATGCACCTGCTAAACTGATCAAGGAGTTCCGCAAAGATAGCGAGAAGCCTACGCTTAAAGCAGCTTACATCGAATCTGATGTTTACATCGGCGACGATCAGCTCGAAGCACTGGCAAGCCTCAAGTCGAAGGAAGATCTGTTGGCAGAAGTTATTACACTGCTGCAGTCTCCTGCGAAGAATGTTATCGGCTCCCTCAAGTCCGGAGGTCAGACCATTGCTGGTCTGCTCAAGGCACTGGAAGAGCGCGCGGCGTAATTCAACCTGGCAGCCCCCGGCGGGGCCGCCCAATCCATACGGCTTCCAAGCTGTACGCACAATATATTTTTAAACGTACACTACTTCAAAAATTATCTTACAATGGCAGATCTGAAAGAATTTGCAGAACAGCTGGTCAACCTCACTGTAAAGGAGGTCAACGAACTGGCAACCATCCTGAAAGAGGAATACGGCATTGAGCCTGCTGCTGCAGCTGTTGCAGTTGCTGCAGGTGGCGGCGCAGCCGAAGGCGGTGCAGCTGCTGAAGAAAAGACTGAGTTCGACGTAATCCTGAAGTCTGCTGGCGCAGGCAAACTGAAAGTCGTTAAGGAAGTCAAAGGCTTGCTTGGCGTCGGTCTGAAAGAAGCGAAAGAACTGGTTGACGGCGCTCCTGGTACCATCAAAGAAGGTGTGCCTAAGGAAGAGGCTGAAAAAATCAAGGAAGCACTGGAAGGCGCCGGTGCTGAAGTTGAGCTGAAGTA
>JANSXW010000118.1 GCA_024742755.1 bacterium
GGGGCGTTGAGAGCTAAACGTAGTGCTTTCACGCTTCCTACGTGACGTGCAGAGCAACGCCTCCATGCCCTATTGACCAAGCTCAAAGCGAAGACTTTGCTCTCCATTCCCAACACCACAGGCAATGCGTCTCCCCCGCTGGCGGGGGCTGGGGGGTGGACTTCTTACAATTACAATTTTGACAACCTTTTTTAGGAATTGGACGAGATTTTGACACTGGCTCCTCCCCCTTACCCCCTCCAGAGGGGGACAGGCGTTGCGCGGGGGGGTGGGGTGTTGAGAGCTGAACACAGGGTTTCACGCTTCCTACACGACATGCAGGGCAGCGCGCCTCTTGGCTTTGTGTCCAAAAGCGAAGCGCCCGCTTCACTCCCAATCTCCCACACCATAGGCAACGCCTCTCCCCCGCCGGCGGGGGCTGGGGGGTGGACTTCCTATTCCAACTCCCCCTGAAGCTGTCAATCTTTTTCAGGAATCGAACCTGTTCCTACCTTCAAAAAAGTAGCAGCAGAACCTTCACCATCCACGGGCTACCAATACTGCTGCTACAAATGGCACAGTGCCACCTTTTCGCCCTTGCGGGACAGGGCAGCCATCTGTTCATCAGCAGCTATCCAGCTTACTTGTGAGCTAGAGGGCGAGACGGAAGCCAACGTTGTTGTTGCGGTTCGCTGGCCTGTTATTGTTGCGATTGGCGGCACGGCAGTTCTGCGGGTTGTTGTTCCAACTACCGCCGCGGTTCACACGGTTCGATGCCCTACGATGACTGACCTTGTAAGGATAAAAGTACCTCTTTTCTGAATACCTTTGCATCAGCATGTTCCGTAAATGCGACGAGCGGCCAAGCATGGCGCGCGCAGGCTTCCTCACTCCAGGCGCCGCTCCGGTAATTCTTCTCAATGCGCTTCATCTTCCGAATAAAACGGACTTTGCTCTTTTGCAGTAGACGCAAATGGTGCGGGAAAACCCGGTAGCCCAGGAACGGTAGCCCACGCTCGCACCGGTTCATCAGCGGAGGCTTGAGTTCGCAACGTAGGCGGGTTTGCAAATAATCCTCTATCTCTCGCAGTACCGCTTTGAGCACTGCCTTATCCCGGTGCCACAGCACCATATCGTCCATGTAGCGGACGTAGGCCTTGATGCGCAGCTCTTCTTTGACGAAATGATCCAGCCCAGCCAAGTAATGATTGGCAAAATACTGGCTTGTCAGGTTGCCGATCGGCACACCACGATTGGGTTGCACCTCGTAGCTGCCGAGGACAGCGTCGAATATTTCCAGCAAGCCCTGTTCCTTGAATAGGCGAGCTAACTGTTGCCGAATTACATCGTGGTGCACACTCTCAAAAAACTTCCGCACATCCAGCTTCAAGAACCAAGTGTGCCTATGGCTGAAATGTTTGGCCCGCTGCAAAGCAGCGTAATTGCCCTTCCCTTTCCGGCTGGCATAGCTGTCGTGTATTTGTGCCCGGTCGAATCGGTCATGACACACATTCATCAATGCGTGATGCAGCACCTGCTCGCTGAAGGCACTAGCGCAAATTTGCCGTTCTTTTGGCTCATAAACTTTGAAATAATTGTAATCACCCACCTCTACTTGCCCGCTTATTATCTGACCACGCAGCAGCATGAGATTGGTCTCTAAATTGGCATGATAAGCTAAAACCGCCTGCGCATAGCGCTTACCCTTGGCTGCCTTCCACGCTGCCAAGCGCAAGTTGTCTGGTTCAATAATCTGCACCAACAATCCATTAGCCCTTTTCATCGGCAGGGTATTTGATGAAGCGTTCCGCAAAACGCTCCAATTTCTTTTTACCTATACCGGGTACCTTGTTCATTGCTTCTACTGTTAGCCCTTCTAGCTTAGCCAGCTCGGCGAGCTCCCGATTTGTAAAAACTTGGAATACTTTCAAGCCATCTTCCTCCGCAATCTTCTTGCGAATTTCCCGAAATGCTGAATAGCGCTGGAAACCTTCTGCATCCAAAACCTCCCGGTAATCTACCCTTTCAGCCCTACTTTTGGCCGGCGTTTCACCGACTTCCAAATACTTGATGCAAAAACACCACAGCGGGCCGCCCTCGCTTTCCACCAAGTAGTGCTCTTCCTGTAGCACCCGCTTACTCCGCAGGAAGGCATTCAATTCTTCATTCTCCCGCTCGCCGCTCAGTACAGGGATAGTAAATACTTTTACTTGCATGATCCGTTTGTTTTGTATTTGCTCTCCAAACGCTGGTCAGCTCAGCGCCCAAGTGCCAACGGCGGGGGCTTAACGCTGCCCCGCCTTTTGGCCCTTGCCCGCCGCGCTGACCGACCAATCACATTTCCCTTGAAATGGCTTAGCGCCATTTCTCGGATACCCGGCTGGACTTGAGCCCACAAGTTGGAAACTGCCTCCAAACTAGAGGGCGAGACGGAAGCCAACGCTGTAGTCGCGGTACGCCGGCCCGTAACGGTAGCGATTGGCGGCACGGCAGAACTGCGGGTTGAAGTTCCAACCACCGCCGCGGTTCACACGGCGCGAAGCCCTTGGACTGTCCACCCAAGCCCGACCATCCCTCGGTGCACCATTATAGTCACCATGCCAATCATCCTCGCACCACTCCCAGACATTCCCACTCATATCATACAGCCCCAGTTGGTTCGGCTGCTTCTGCCCCACCTCGTGCGTGCGGCTACCGCTATTGCCATTATACCAAGCTACCGCGTCAATATCGTTACTGCCGCTGTATAAAAATTTATCCTTCGCGCCTGCTTCCCCTCCCCGGGCCGCATATTCCCATTCCGCTTCCGTGGGCAGGCGGTAGTTCTGGCCGGTCTGCTCGCTCAGCCAGGCGGCGTAGGCACGGGCACCGTACCAGCTTACCTCCAAAACCGGATGGCGCTCAGAGCCTTCTTCCACCTCAAATACGCCATCGCTTGTTTCTTTGATCTTAGCATAACTACTGCCGATTTCGTACCATTCTGTCCCACCCTCCTCTTGATTACCTTCTGCATTTAGAAAGGCGGCAAACTGAGCATTGGTCACCTCATGCACCCCCATATAAAAGGCATCTACCGTTACTTCATGGGCGGGGCTTTCACTATCATAGCAATCCCCATCCCGCTCAGCGCTCTCGCAGCCCATGGTGAAGGTGCCGCCGGGTACGCGCACCATCTCCGGCCCGACTTCGCCCTGCGTGGCTGCGGCGGGTGGCGGGCACCCCTGTAGCTCCTCCACCCCAGCCTCATCCGGGCAGCGGTCATCAATATCCGGTATACCATCCCCATCCCGGTCCGGGCAGCCGCGCAGGGCGGCAGGACCGGCTTCTTCAGGGCAGCGGTCGGTGGTATTGGGGACGCCGTCGCCGTCGGTATCCGCTTCGGGAGGAGGGTCGTTCGATACGGTTTGTTCAAGGGTGTAAGTGGCCAGTACTACCGGGTCAGCTTCCGGGTCTGTGATTTGCAACTGAAAAGAACCAATCGGCCTATCACTGCTCATCACCTGCGCCTCCCAGTTGGCAGGGGAAGTGTCTTCGGAAAGCTCGAAAGTGTAGTAGCCCTGTGCATCCGTCTCCAAGTTGGCATCTGGCAGATTAGGGATGCGTATAGAGGCATTGGCGATTGGCGCTTCCGACAGGCTGCCCATGATGCGGCCGCGGTACCGGCGCAGGGGGCAGTCGCCGCCCACGCAGCGACCGGTGGGGTCGATACGGAAGAGGCGGCCGTTTTTGGCGACTTCGGCTTCGTTGTTGCTTTCAAATTCGCTGGCCAGGTTGTACTGGGCAGGGATGACTACTTCCCCTCGTATGTTACGGTAGCCATACAGGCCGGTTGTGCCCTCTTCAAAGAGAAAAAGCTTATCTTCATCGGTACAGGCGGAAGGTGGCTGTATCGTCAGGGTGTTTTGCCATAGGGCTTCAGCTGTCCCGCAGGCATTGGTGGTCTTTAGGGTTACTGTGTACGTACCGGGCTCTGAATACGTTACGACCGGACGTTCCTGTTGACTTTGCTGCCCGTTTCCAAAATCCCAGAAAAACGCTGCAGCACCCTGTACTTCCGGACGTGGAGAGAACTGGTAAGGCGGGCAGACCGTAATGGAGTCAAACCCTCCGCTGATGATCCGGGGAGGCATGCGCAATTCAATGGTTTGGGTCCGTTTTTGGTAGCCGAGCTGCCCGTTTCCGCACCTGCCGAAGGCTAATACTTCCACTTCCAGTTGCCCTGCGCCAATCTCATAGCGGTGCCCGATCGTGTCTTCCTGCAGCAAGGTATCCACCAGTCCGTCTCCCCACCTAAT
Source organism: bacterium (assembly GCA_024742755.1). Lineage (GTDB taxonomy): Bacteria > Bacteroidota > Bacteroidia > Chitinophagales > Saprospiraceae > Phaeodactylibacter. Next base: position 4,275 of record JANSXW010000118.1, read on the forward strand.
CAGGTATGCTTCCACCGATTGTCCGGAGGGGACTACACGGAGCTGGAAGACTGCTCCACGACAGATATCTGTACCATTTAGCAGCTCTATCCCGGGAGGCGTCAGGCACTCGGCAAGCGGCACGCCATCTTCGTTCTGCGGATACAGCAGCGTCAGCAGATTCGGCTCCAGTGACCAGTCTTCAAAAAATCTGGCAGGTAGTACGTTTAGAGCCCGCCGGGCAGCAGCACGGTCCTCACGGTAGAAATCAATCAATCCCAGCGCATGCCGGGCAGCGGGCAGCGTATCCACCTGCTCAAAATACGCGGCAGCGGTGTTGAGGAAGGCCTCGTCCCGCTCCTGCAAAAAGCGGTGGTAATCGAGCAGCCCCTGATGGTAGAGCGTCAAGCCTGCATTAGCTTTTGCCAGGGGGTAAGCGCCATTGCGCAAGTCACGGGCACGGCGGAACCCGGCCAGAAGAGGCTCCAAATCCTGCGCAAGCGGCAGCTCTTTTGCTTCCCGCAGGCTGTCCCAGCCCATTACCGCACGGTTGTGGTAAATCAGGGCGCTGTCAGGTTGCGGGCGCTGTTCCCAAAAAGGGTTATAGATGGAGCTTTCGGTACCGCTGCGATCCACATAGCCGTTGAAGTAACCGATGATCGTGCCCATTAACAGCAGGATGGTTGTGGCGGTCAGGGCGCGGTAGAAATCGGCACTCAGCAGTCGGCGGCCCAACCTGGATTTAGGGCGCTCAACTGATGGCGGTTTCAGGAAGGTGCTCAGCTTTTCATTGCGGCCCGTGGTGCGGTTCAGCGCTTCTTCCAGTTCTGCCTGCTGATGCTTATTCAGGGCGTGCCCTTCCAGCAGATGGAAAAGGGCTTCCCGGTGCTGAGCATCCTCAGGGTCAATCAGGACATTCTGCATCGCCAGTTGCACCTGAAGCTTGTAATTGGCATGCCCGCCTTCTACAGCCGGGGCTACAGCTTCCAGTTCTTCTGCCAGAGCGGCGCGGGCTTTGCGCTCCGTATCTTTGTCGAGGTCCGCCAGCAGCTTCAGCCTCAGCCGGGGCTGAATGGGGTGCCCCTGCAACGCGGGCAGGCGGGACAATAGCAGCATATTGTCGAAGGTGACCGGGGCGCCGATGGCCTTTCCGATCGCCAGGGTGAGGGGCCAGGCAGGCTGTGGGTAGACCAATGCGGCTTTGAACCAGGTGAAGACTTCAGGGTGGTCTGCAAAGTAAGCTTTGTAGGTAGACAAGCGGTTCCAACGCCGGTAGTTGGCCTCCGGGGGCAGTGGTGGCTGATTATGAGCAGCCTGCCATTGGTTGAAACCAGGCATGGCGCGCTCGTCTTCCTCATCGTGGTCTTCTTCCAGATAGGCCATCGCAGCCTGCACGCCTGTGGTATCACTTGGGAAGACCGCCATCAGGTCGTAGAGGACGGCTTCCCGGTAAGTCCAGTCATTGGCAGACAAGGGCGTGAGCAGCAAACGGCTCTTCCAGCGCCGGTAGGTGCCGGATAGCTCAGGGCGGACCCGGTGTTCTTCCTCAGCGGTAGGGTCCAGCAGAGCATGGGCATTGCCAAGCACCAAAAGGCGGTGGTGAGGGTACAAGCGCTGCAACTGCTCCAGGCGCAAGCCCTTGGGGTGGTGGGCATTCCAAAAGCGGTCGGGCAGCTTATTGTACCAGAATGCCGCCACATGGACATCCTGCTCCTTCAGGAAATCCAGCAGATAGCGGTACAATTGCGCCTGATGGCTGTTGGGCGCTTGCTCGTCGATCAGGAAAAGATAGTTGGGTGGCACAGTGGTGCGCCGGAATTGCACCGCCGGAAAGCCGCCCCCCTCAATCGTCTGTTGGATGGTAGCTGGTAAATCCAGTTCCTGCCGGATGCCCTCCTGCCGCAGCCGCAGAATACGGGCCAGGCGGTACAGCTCCGGCCCCGGGCGCAGCAATTCGTCCTGAGCGCGGAACGGAATTTCGTAAGGCGGCTGATCCGCGTGCGCAAAGCGGGCTTTCAGGGCTGCAGACTTGTCTTCCGGTGCGGGAGGTGGCGGAGGCTTTTGGAACAACCAACGCCCCCAAAACCAGACGGCAAGTGCCAGAATAGCGATTAGAGCCCACCAGGTCCCTTTAGAAAAATACCATCCCATTGGCACCCGCTCATCCTGCGTTACCGGCAGAAAAGCCAGGAAAGCATTAAGTTTTCCTACGGACAGGTCTTGTTGGGCAGTGCTCTCACAGAAGGCTTTAGTTCGGGTGTCAACAATACGGAGCCGAACGGTATAACCACCGGCTTTTTCATACCGGTGCCGTACGGAGTAGCCCTCTGCTGTTTCCCCGTCACCAAACTTCCATTCGTACCGGTAGCCTTCCTGTTTAGCTGCGGTCGGCTGAAAACTTAGGCGCTCCATGACTTCAGCACTGTCCGGCACTTCAAAGCGGGCATCCGGAGGGGTGGCGCACACCACTTTGACCGATGCGGAAAAGGTATCTTGATTTTCTTCCTCTGCTGCAATCAACAACAGCTTTTTGTTGTAACTGCCGCTAATGGTATCCATTCGGAATATCCAGCGGACCGGATCGTCATACGTATCCTCTACACTGCCAGTAACCGCATCTTGTAATTCCCACCTGAACCGGGTCGCTGTCGTATCATATCCCCCGCTTTGATTGTCCGCACGGAAGGATTTCCCCAGCGTAATCACCGGATCGTGGCTCACCTTGAGCAGTCGGGGCGCCTGCTCCGCTCTGTTGGCAAGCACGTACCACAGCCCTCCTCCTGAGAGCAGCAACAACGCTCCAAGCAAAGCGATCCACGCACTCCGGGACAACCTTTCCCACCATCGGGGCGGGGATTCGGGTACAGGAGGCGGCTCGTATTTCCGGCTTTCTTCCAAAAACTGATCGAAGAGGGCATAAAAAGCCTGTTGCTCCTCCGCATTGGTCACCAGCACCGGCGCCATCCGGTATTTGAGCCGATCCGCCCGGTTTAGCTCCTTCGCACCAAACTGCTCCAGGATACGCCACAGCTGCAGGCGCTGCCGGGGGCTTATCTTGTAGCCCGAAGCTTCCAGCCGCTGAATCAGGGACTCAAGGGGCAGTGGATTGGTATTTGGTGGTGGTTGGTTCAAAAGATGTTTTGCTCTGGGGGGGTTAGTTTATGATGTGCTAATGCTGTTCCTTTAAATAGACCTGCACCGCTTCCAGGTCTTCCTTGGTCTTCACCAGTACGGAAAGGTTGTGGAGCAGCATTTCCTGCTGTTTTTTACGCCCTTGCTCCATATATTTTTGCAATTCCAGGATACGCAGCCAGGCAATCAACTCGGCTGTGGCTGGCGATTTGCGCACAGCAGCCCCTCGTATCTGCTCAAAAATGCCGATCAGGTCTTTAAGCGCCTCTTCCGTGTAACCGGTACTCCCGCTCAATTGGGACTGCGCAATCTGTAGCAGCTTATCTGATTTGGGGAACTCAATATGAAAAAAAACACAGCGGCGCAGGAAGGCATCCGGCAGGTTTTTCTCTGAGTTAGATGTCATGATAACGACCACCTGTTCAGAAGAGCCTGCGGACACCTCATAGTTGTCCTGCTCCTTAATCCGGAAGGTATATGCCTCAATCTCGTTGAGAATATCATTCGTAAAGTCACGGGGCGCTTTGTCAATCTCATCGACCAGCACCACCGCGCTTTCTGGCTTTTCGGGCAATGCAGTCTTGAATTGACTGGTATCTACCGCTCCGGGATTGGTGCCTGCAATAGCCCGCCCCAGCGCCTGCAATTCAATAAAATCCGCTGTACCAGGAGCCGCTTCATTGTCCTGCCGCTTGATGTTGGCCGTTTGGAAATGAGAGACCGCATCATAGGTATAAAACAAGTCGCGGGCGGTGGAAGTCGTCTTGGTATTGAACACCAGCGGCTTGGGGCGAAAGGTACTGTCAGGTGCTTTGCTCAGCTCATGAGCGATTTTAGAAGCCAGCAGGGTTTTACCTGTCCCCGGCTCCCCGGTAAGCAACAGTGGCTGCCCGAGGGCAATGGCCACTTCCACGGCACTGCGCAGGTCATCCTGCAGGATATACCCTTCCGGGTCGAAGGCGGTACGGGAAAACTTTCGGTTCAGTATTTTCATGATGTGGGGTGGTTTATCGTGTCAATCAGTCGCTGCAGCTCGACCACAACGTCGTCCATATAATAGATATCCTCTGTTTTGAAGTAGTCCGTATGCTTTGTGCGGCGGGGGAGTCGTTTTTTGTAACGGTTAAACCATTGTTTGAGGTCTTTTTCTTCGAGGCTGTTCAACTCCGGAAGAATTTGTACGCGGCTGCCGCCGGTCCGGATCGCCGTTTTCACTTCCCCTTTCACCTCACTGTCCTCTTCTTCGAACTCAACACCCAAAAAGAAAAAGAAGCCGGGGGCCTCTGCCGGAAGGGTGGAACCACAAAATTCATCAATGAACCAGGTCACCACCTGTGGGGTGATCTCCTTGTTCCAATCCATTTCGGGGATCATCAGGTAGCAGCAGACATAATCCTGCGCCTGCAGGCTTTGCAACCGGGCACTATGCTGCCAGAGGTAATTCAGGTCGCGCTGCAGCATTGGGCCGCAGGTATTGGTATCGACACCAAAAACGGTGAACAACTGGGAAAGCACCTCTATTTTGTAGGCTTCGATATTGTCATTGAGTTCCAGGTAGATGGTCTCCACCTGCTCTACTTTACAACGTGCACGGAGGTTTGGGTTAAGATAATCCTTCATTACGCCACGCAGCTCATAGGCAAAGCGTTCGACCAGCGCCTCATGCTCATGCCGGTCGAAGCCATAGATGTAAAGGAAGTTAACCTGATGTTCCCGTGCCCGCTTAATCCCCTTAAACTGTGTGTCCTGCTCCTGCCGGTCGCAAGTGAGCCGGTGATGGTCATGCAACTTCGCCGGGGGCTTTTTAGAAAAGGATTTCTCAACGGACGGCTTCACAGTAAGCAAGTCTTCAAGCTCTCGTTTGGCAGCAGCCAGCTTAGGCTTTAGCTCACTCAGTTCGTACTCAATTTTGAACTTTGCAGCGGCATCAATGGCAAGGAGGAGCTCTTCTTCAAGCAGGGAGATCTTCCGCTGCATAATTGTGCAACGCCGTTCCAGACCATCTATTTCTTCCTGCTTGTAGTTCATAGTTTACTTATACCGGGGCATATTTTGAGTAAATATATGATTTTCTCAAACAATGACAGAATGTTTCAGGGAAAGCCTCGTTTTCATAAGTGGTTGCACCATTACGCTGCTTTCTGTAGGACAAATACCGCCAAAGTGGCTAAAACAAGCGATACAGTTTTTCCATTGTTACGATAAAAAAGAGAAATAGTTACCCCTAAAGCGGCGGAAGGCAGGACGAGGGTTCCAGGAGAATATCTTCTGACACTCCATCTTCCAATGCTATGCAAGGAGCTAGTGAATTGAGCCGTAAATACCTGACCATTTAAAGTACAGCATTTGCAAGGGCTTCAGGGCAAGAAAACCAGCAAGAAATTCGGTCTAGTCGCACTAGTGGTCTGTAAGGTATTTACGCCTCAATCCACCAGTTTTACACCGCCAATCACTGGAATCCGGCCAAAAAAATAGCGCAAGCCACCCTATGCAATCGGGCTTGCGCCGTAAAAAACTACTATATCATATTTTCTAAGCCGCAATCATAGATGTTGGAGTGGAGAATTCCAACCTGTTGATGGACTCTGTATTATCTGTGCGGTTGTTTACAATATCCAGATTGAGGGTGTAGTGCTCAAAATCCAATGCGAAGGAGTGCAGTGTGTGCGACCGGTTAAGTACCTGATCTTCCAATTGGCGCAAACCGAGAAATTCGCCGACCTCAGTGCGGAATTTATTCATGAGCCGCCTTACCAGCTGCAAAGTGTTGCCCTGCCCTGTCTGATTCAGGATGCCTACCGTAAGCGCTAATTTTATTTTTCGGTTATCCATTGGTTTTGATTCAAAATTCAATGGTATAACTCTAAAATCAATATTTTGTTTAGAGTTTGCCGCAAAAAACTTCAACAAAAAAGCGGCTCAACCCATTTGAGTCAAGCCGCCGACGAAAGCAAAAGTATCTTGAAAATCAGGCCTCTGCCTAATCCACATTATCGTGAAGGAAGGAATTGCCGCCACGGACCTCCAGCTCATCATCGTCGTTGATGCTCCAGGTGGAATGTGAGGTTTCCTTGGAATCCGGCACATTATCCAGATTCACGCCCCGGCGCAGGTAGGCCGGTTCATTTTCCAGCTCGATGATCGCCTGCGGGTTGCTCAGCTTTACGCGGTTATTGCGCAGCCGTTCGCGGCGTTTACGCTCTCTTTCGAGGAACTTGTCCCGGTCTTCATCAGATGCTTCGCCACCTTCTGCATTCACATAGGGCTCATCGTAAGAATACCGGCCACGGCTTTGGTACTTCGCGATGGTTTCGCGCACATCATCAAACTCTACTGTGTGCCGTCCGTTGCCGGAAGGCTCATACCCAATATCGGCCAGGCCCTTTTTTTTTGGCTGGTCCTCAACAGGTTTAGGCTGATCCTCGTCCAGCGCAACGATCACCTTGTCATCCGCCACTTTGTTCGCCTTTTTCTGCTTGTTGTGCTCAAAACCGGTAGCGATAACCGTTACGCTGATCTTCTCGCCCAGTTCTTCGTCATAGCAGTTACCCCAGATCAGGTCTGTACCGTATCCGGCTTCCTCCTGCACGAACTCGGTGATCTCAAAGATCTCATCCATTGTGACCTCCTTCGTGCCGGAAGTGATATTGAGCAGGATATGCTGTGCCCCACGGATGTCGTTGTCCTCAAGCAGCGGAGAATGCAGCGCATCGTCCACGGCCCGCTTGGCACGGTCTTCCCCTTCAGCGGAGGCGGTGCCCATGATGGCCACGCCGCTTTCGCGCATAACGGTGTTGACATCCTCGAAGTCTACGTTTACGTAGCCCGGTACGGTGATGATCTCCGCAATGCCCTTGGCTGCCGTTGTCAGGATGTCGTCCGCTTCCGCAAATGCATCAGAGATCGACAGGTTGCCATGAATTTGCCGCAGCTTATCATTGGAGATGACGATGAGGGTGTCCACGTTCTTTTTGAGCTCTTCCAGCCCTTCAAACCCCTGAGAGGTACGGCGGCGACCCTCAAAAGTAAAGGGCAGCGTAACGATACCCACCGTCAGGATATCCATTTCCTTAGCTGTTTTGGCAATGATCGGAGCTGCCCCTGTACCTGTGCCGCCGCCCATGCCCGCTGTGATAAAGAGCATGCGGCAGTTGTTCTCCAGGTAAGCTTTGACGGCTTCAATGGATTCTTCACAGGCCATTTTACCAATATTGGGCTTGGAACCAGCACCCCGGCCCTCGGTCAGGTTGGGCCCCAGCTGAATGCGGGTCGTCACCGGGCTGAGTTCCATAGCTTGTGAGTCGGTATTGCAAATCGCAAAGTCAACCCCTACGATGCCCTGCCGGAACATGTGCGTCACGGCGTTGCTGCCGCCGCCACCCACGCCCAGTACTTTTATAATCGGGCTTTCATCTTTTGGCAAATCAAATACCATAACTGCTTGTTTTTTTTTGTTTTGCTGGGCTTTCCTGCTGCGCTTTGCGTGGACCCAACATGGTTAATTGAAGTATCAGCGTTCGTTTGTTGTTTGTTGCGCCCTGTTCCGGCCTCAGGCGTCCCTCCTGCTCCGGAACAAGGTTTGCTTGCTGGCTAATGGGACCAGGACTAGAATTCATTGTCCGGCTCAGCCTCAAACCACTCTTTCGTGCGCTTGAAAAGCTGATCGTACCAGTTGCTGCCTGCCGGTTCTTTCTCTACCGTGACTTCTTCATCTTCGGCAGGTTCTTCGACTTGTGCCGGGATGAGCCCTGCTTCCAGGTCATCCAGCCCCTTTATGAGCAAGCCCACACCCGTAGAATAAATCGGGCTGCTCAGGTGCTCGTGGTACCCGTGCGCCAGATGCTCCACCGGTGTGCCAATGCGGGTACTCATGCCCGTGTGGTACTCCGAAAGCTTATCAATGTGGTTGAGCAATGCGCCACCACCGGTCAGCACGATGCCGCCAATAAGCTTGCGCTCAAAGCCGGAACGGCGGATTTCCCAGATCACATAGTCCAGGATTTCCTCCACCCGTGCCTGAATGATGCGCGCGAGGTTCTTCTCAGAAATCTCCTTGTGGTCCTGACCGCGCAGGCCGGGAATGGAGATGATCCGGTTGTCGTATACTTCCTCCGCCAGTGCAGAGCCAAACTTCACTTTCAGTTTCTCCGCCTGTGGCTTCATCACGGTGCAGCCTTCCTTGATGTCTTTGGTGATCACGTTGCCCCCAAACGGAATAACTGCGGTATGCCGGATAATGCCTTCCTGGAAGATCGTAATATCCGTGGTGCCGCCACCGATGTCTACAAGTGCCACGCCGGCCTCCTTTTCTTCCTCACTCAGCACCGCTGAAGCGGAAGCAATCGGCTCAAGCGTCATATTCGCTACTTTCAGCCCGGTGCGCTCCACACAGCGGTGAATGTTGTTGGATGCCGAAATCTGACCGGTAATAATGTGGAAGTTGGCTTCCAGACGGATACCGGACATACCAATAGGATCGGTAATCCCCTGCTCGTTATCCACCGTGTATTCCTGTGGGATCACATGCAAAATTTTGTCGCCGGGCGGCAGTACCAGCTTGAACATATCGCTGATCAGCCGGTCGATATCCCGGCGGCTGATTTCGGTATGGTCAGAGTCACGGGTGAGGATACCCCGGTGCTGCAGGCTCTTGATGTGCTGCCCGGCGATACCTACATGTACGACTTTGAAGGTCTGCCCGGCGGTACGCTGCGCCATGTTCACCGCCTCGGCAATAGCTTTGACGGTCTTTTCGATATTCGACACTACGCCGCGCAGTACGCCCTCGGAGGCGACTTTGCCAAAGCCAAGTACCTCAATTTTGCCATGCTCATCCCGTCGGCCCGCGATGGCACAGATTTTTGTTGTCCCGATATCGAGCGCAACAATGATTTCCGATTTGTTTACATTGGTCTCACTCATGGGTATCATTTAACTGTAGTTTTCGTTTTCAAATTACTTGCGCCCGACCACCTGGTCATCATAGGCAACACTAATCTCATTGTAAGTACGCCACCCGGTGTAGGGCAGCACTTCTTTATAAAATATCTTTATCCGACGCAGCTTGCTGCGGGCGTCTTCAAAGCTTCCAAATTCAATACGGTCACTGCCAATCTTCGGCACCAGGGTGATCTTCCCGCGGCTGTCGAAGTAGATCTGTTCTGACAAAGGCGCCAGAAACGGATCACTGAGAATGAGCTGTGCCAGTAAAAAGGCTTCCTTCAGCCGGTTGCGCTTGCGCTCCAGGAAGGTCTCATTGTAAGTCGGCAGACTACCGGTAGCCACCAGCACTTTTGCGGTGAAATGGTCCGAAAGCGGCATTTGTATGCCGTCCCGGTCCAGGTAGTAATTGTACCCGTTATTGTCAATCACCCGCAGGATCGGCTCTCTGGGGTTGATGTCAATGACGATATAGTTACCGGCGTTCACGTAGGCCTCTGCGTCCAAAATAAAGGGCTCTGCCTCCAGTACCTGCTCCAGCCGTTCCATGTTAATATCTGACAGCGACTGCCCTTTCAGTGGCTTGTCAAAAGCACGTTCGATAGTGGCAAGGACGTCAGATTCAGCCAAAAGGCTGTTGCCATCAGGCAATAGCTCAATATTGACCTTAATATCCTTTACCGCACTGCCGCCTTTCTGCTCCACCGCCGAAATATAGATCACCAGCACCCCCAAAAAGAGGGCCACCCAACCGATGCGCCGAAGCATCCGCTGTGTTTTAGGGTCCATATTTTGTAGTAGCGGTATCGCCATTTCTTTATGCTTTTCCCCCGAAGTAGTCCTTCAGAGGGTTTCTGAGTAAATCAATATCACCGGCACCGAGGGTGAGCAGCACTTTGGGCTGCCGCTCCTTCACCAGCGGGAGCACCTCCTCCGCCTGCACCAAATGCTTGCGGGGGTGGTCTATTTTGTCAAACAACCAGGCACTGTCCACACCGGGAATCGGTGCTTCGCGGGCCGGGTAGATATCCATCAGCCAGATTTCATCAAGCTGCTCCAGCGCCCGGGCGAATCCATCCACAAAGTCCCGCGTACGCGAGAACAGGTGTGGTTGAAAAATGCCGGTCACTTCACGGTCCGGGAACAACTCTTTTGCTGCTCCGATTGCGGCCTGCAGTTCCTCCGGATGATGGGCATAATCATCGATATAGGCCCAGCCTTCGCTGCGGTGCAAAAATTCAAATCGCCGCCGGATGCCCCGGAAACTGCGCAAGGCCCGCCGGATATCGGCTCCTTTGCCTCCCAGCTGCAAAGCTACCGTGATGGCGGCCGTTGCATTTTCGACGTTGTGCCGCCCGGGCAGGCTCAGTTGAAGCCCTTCCAGCCGGTGCGCCGGGCTTTGGTAGTCAAAGGTGAAGTAGCCGTCTTCCACGCGGATGTTGTCTGCGCGGTAGCTGCCGCCTTCCACTCCGAAAAGCTCCAGTCCGGGCACATCCCCCATCTCTGCTGCCCAGCGGTGCTGCAAATACAGCTTACCGCCCGGCTCCAGTTTTTTGGCAAACGCCCGGAATCCGGTCTCGTGCAAAGACGCCCGGTCGCCGTAAATATCGAGGTGGTCCGCATCCATAGAAAGGACCACAGCAATATTAGGGCTCAGGTGCAGGAAAGACCGGTCGTATTCATCGGCTTCCACTACGACCCATTCGGACTGCCCTTCCACGAAGTTGGTTTCAAAATCCAGGGCAATGCCGCCGAGAAACGCCGTGCAGTCGATCCCACACTCCCGGAGGAGGTAGGTCGTCAGCGTGGTCGTCGTAGTCTTACCATGCGTGCCTGCAATGGCGACCGCTTTCATGCCCCGGCTGATGATGCCCAGTACTTCCGCCCGCTTTTTGATGGGCGTGCCCTGCTGCCGGAAATATTCCAGCTCCGCATGCGAGTCGGGGACTGCCGGGGTGTAGACCACCAGGTCAACGCCCTCCGGAATACGGGAGACGTCCTCTTCGTAATGTATGTCAATGCCTTCTGCTGCCAGCGTTCTGGTCAGCTCGGTTGAGGTTTTATCGTATCCGAGTACTTTGGCACCTCTGCCGTTGAAGTAGCGGGCGATGGCGCTCATGCCAATCCCTCCCACTCCGATGAAGTACACGGTTTGTATGCTTTTCAAGTCCATCGGTTATGGCTTTGCCGATTGGGCCAGCCGGAGCACTTCGCGGGCAATCCGCTCCGCCGCATCCGGTTGTGCCAGTTTTTTGATGTTGGCGCTCAGCGTTTGGCGCCTTTCCTCATCATCAATCAAAGCGATGGCATCCTTCAGGATTCGGTCGTTGGCTGCTGCATCCGGGATCATCAGTGCGGCATCCTTGCTGACCAGGGCCTGTGCATTTTTGCTTTGATGGTCCTCCGCCACGTTTGGGGAGGGTATGAAAATCGCCGGTTTGCCGGCAAATTGCAATTCTGAGATCGTCAGGGCACCGGACCGGGCTACGATAACGTCTGCCATCGCATAGGCCAGGTCCATACCATCTATGAAAGCCTGTGCTTTCACATTGGGCAGTTGCGCCGTTTCGCAGGTGGTGTAGGTGGCTTCGTAAAGCTTGCCTACTTGCCAGAGCACCTGTACATCCGGCCGGGCTTTCAGCGCTTCGGCATTGGCTGCCATCGCTTCGTTGATCGACCTTGCGCCCAGGCTTCCTCCAAAAACGAACAGTATGGGCTTCGCCGGATCGAATCCGAAGTGTTTTGCGCCTTCCTCCCGGCTGTTGCGAAGGTTTTGCAACTGCGCTCTTACCGGATTGCCGGTGAGCAGTAGCTTCTCCGCCGGAAAAAAACGCTCCATACCTTCGTAAGCCACGCAAATCTTGTCCGCTTTCCCACCCAGCAACCGGTTGGTGATGCCCGGAAAGGAATTTTGCTCTTGCAACAGGGTGGGAATACCCCGGCTGTTCGCGACCTGTAATAAAGGCCCGCTTGCGTACCCGCCCACGCCCACTGCCACCTGTGGCCGAAACCGCCGGACAATCTGCCGCGACCGCCACAAACTGCTGATGAGCTTAAAGGGAAAACTCAGGTTCCGTAATGTCAATTTCCGCTGGAATCCGCTGATCCACAGCCCTTTGATGGGATAGCCCGCTTTAGGGACTTTCTCCATCTCCATTTTTCCTTTCGCCCCTACAAACCGGATGTCTGCTTCCGGTGCTATTGCTTTTACCGCATCAGCGATGGCAATAGCGGGGAAAATGTGGCCACCGGTCCCGCCTCCGGATATGATAATCCTGGGAGTCGAGCGTTGGGAGTTATCCCCTGGCGTTTCTTTTTCTGTTGCCACATTTAATAATTTATTCCTTATGATCAGCCCTCGTCTCCGACCAGGCTTTTTCAATGCTCTTGCTCACTAAACCCTAACCTCTCACCCCTAAACCCTAACCTCCCCCATCAACCGTCTCAATATACTTGCTCACACTCAATATCATCCCGAAGGAGATACAAGTGAACAAAATCGACGTACCGCCCATACTGACCATCGGCAGCGTCACCCCTGTAACGGGTACAAGGTGGACCGAAACCGCGATATTGATGAATGCCTGCAGCACCAAACTGATGCTCAGCCCGATGACCAGCATCGCACCAAAGGCTTTAGGGCTCTTGGTCACCAAACGGGTAGACCGGAAGAACAGGGCGACATAAAGGCCGATGATGGCAAAGCCACCAAGGATGCCGTACTCCTCCACGATGATAGCGTAGATGAAGTCGGAATACGGGGAAGGCAGGTAATTCCTTTGAATACTGTTCCCCGGCCCCAGGCCCAGGAATTCACCATTGGCCATAGCAATTTTGGCTTGTTGCACCTGATAACCACCATCCGGGTTGTCCATGTATTCCCGCACCCGGTTGACCCAGGTATCGGAACGGACCACATCAGGGAAAAACTCCCCAAGCAGCACCAGCATCGCAAACACCACAATGCCCAACAACAACAGCAGTGCGATATACTGTAAGGCGACCCTGCCCACAAACATCATCATAATGCTTGTGAAGAAGAGTAGGATAGCGGTCGACAAATCCGCCGGCGCAATCAGCCCGCAAATAATGAGTACCGGTACAATGATCGGTACAAAAGCCGACTGAAAGTCTTTGATGTAATCCTGCTTCGACCCAATCATACGGGCCAGGTAGATGATCAAAGCCAGCTTGGCAAAGTCGGACGTTTGGAAAGTCACCCCTACGAAGGGCACTTCAATCCAACGGCGTGCATCATTGATATCGGCACCAAAAGCGATGGTGTAGATCAGCAGTGGGACCGAAATCAGCAAAAGCACAGGCGCTGAACGGGAATACTTCATGTAGTGCATCAGGTGCGCCAGGTAGGTCAGGAACAGCCCGCCCACTACGATTAGAAAGTGCTTGACGAGAAAGGACTCCGTGTTGCCGCCCATCTCCCGGTAAGCCAATGTGCCCGTTGAGCTGTACACCGCCATGACCGAGAAAAGCGACAACAGGGCAATCACCGCCCAAATGGCGCGATCTCCCCGAAGCTCTGCATATATTCTCGTTGCTAGCGACATGCTTTTTCTTTTTATTTCAGTTGCCGGACGGCTGCTTTGAACAGTTCGCCCCGTTGTTCGTAATTTTTAAATAAATCGAAGCTGGCGCACGCTGGCGAAAGGAGGACTTTTTCTCCGCTCTTTGCCAGTCTTGCGGCCTGTTCGACCGCCTCTTCTGCCGACCGGGTCTCCACAAAAGTGTCCACCAGGCCCCCGAAAGTGGCTTTCAGTTTCGTATTGTCAATGCCCAGCGCCACCATGGCCCGGACTTTTTCCCGGACGAGTGGCAGCAGGGGCGCATAATCGTTGCCTTTGTCTTGCCCACCGGCAATCCAAACCACACCCTTTGGCATGGCGTCGAGTGCGTAGTAGACCGCATCCACGTTGGTGGCTTTGCTGTCGTTGATGTACTCCACACCCTTATAGTTGCCAACCACTTCCATACGGTGCGGTACCGGGGTGAAGGTTTCCAGCCCTTGCTGTATGGCCTCCGGTGCCGCCCCCCAACGCAGAGCTGCCGTAGTGGCAAACAATGCGTTAAAGGCATTGTGTTCGCCCCTAAGCTTAGTGGGCCGTAGGTCAAAATGATGACCGCCAGCGTTAAAGCCGCTTTCCGTCAGGGCTGCCCTAAGCATCGGCAGCGCTTCCGCCCGAATGTCATGCTCCGGCAGAAAAGCAGCGATGTGCTCATTCTCCGCCTGATACAGGAAGACATCGTCCGCCCGCTGATTCATGGAAATCCGGAATTTAGACCGGATGTAGTTTTCCATTTTGTAATCGTAGCGGTCGAGGTGGTCCGGCGAGATATTGAGGACCATCCCGATATCCGGCCGAAAATCCACGATGCCATCCAGCTGAAAGCTGCTCAGCTCCAGCACGTAGTACGCCCGGTGGCGCTCCGTGAGGCAGCGGGCAAAGCTTTTGCCGACATTACCGCCCATTTCCACATCAAACCCTGCGGTTTGCAGGAGGTGAAAAGCCAGGCGGGTGGTGGTGGTTTTTCCGTTGCTGCCCGTAATCCCTATCACTTTGGATTGGTGGTAGCGGGCCGCGTATTCAATTTCAGCAATAACCGGTATGCCTTTGCCTACCAGTTCCTTTATCAGGGGTACGTGATCGGGAATGCCCGGGCTTTTGATCACCTCGCCGGCCTGCAGGATACGCTCCCGGGTGTGTTGCCCTTCTTCGTATGCAATGCCGTGGCTTTCCAGCTCACGCTTGTATTTTTCTGCAATGCCCCCGCGGTCGGAGACAAAGACATGGTGCCTGTTTTGTTGGGCCAGCAGGGCAGCGCCTACGCCGCTTTCGCCGGCTCCGAGTATGACGATGTTTTTCATATTTCAGCGTTTCCCGGTGATATACCGAAACCAGAACCACGGCTAAGGTGATTCTGGTGCATATTTGTTCGATTACAGGGTGTGTTGGTGACTACCGGATTTTCAGCGTGATGATGGTCAGTACCGCCAGCAGGATGCCAATGATCCAGAAACGGGTGACGATTTTCACTTCCGGCATGCCTTTTTTCTGATAGTGGTGATGCAGGGGGGACATCAGGAATATGCGCCGGCCTTCGCCGTATTTGCGCTTGGTGTATTTGAAATAGCTTACCTGCAGCACTACCGATAGGTTTTCCACTAGGAAAATACCACACAGCAGCGGGATCAGCAGCTCTTTACGAAGGATGATGGCCATGGCAGCGATGATGCCGCCCAGGGTCAAACTTCCGGTATCGCCCATGAAAATCTGAGCGGGGAAGGAGTTGTACCACAAAAAGCCAAGGGTCGCCCCCACAAAGCAGGCGGCAAAAATCACCAGCTCTCCGGTGCCCGGCAAGTGCAGGATATTCAGGTAGTTGGCGGCGATGGCATTGCCCGAAACGTAGGCAAAGATGCCGAGTGCTGCACCAATGATACCGGAAACACCCGTCGCCAGCCCGTCCAGCCCGTCCGTAAGGTTGGCAGCGTTGGAAACCGCAGTAACCACAAAAATGACCAGCGGTACAAACAACAGCCATACCCAACGCGAGGCAGAAGGCTCCTGAATCGGCATTAGCCAGGCATAATCCAGGCGATTGCCTTTAAGGAAAGGGACATTGGTCAGGTTGGCTTTGTAATCTCCCTTCTCCGCAGGCCCAACGTACGCCAGGTCTGCTGGGACGTGGATCGTATCCCCCACCATTTCGGTATAGCCCAGCTCTGCTGCTTCGTCTACTTCCAGACGGACCACGATGTCTTCACTGAGGATCATCGTAAGGGCAATCAAGAGCCCCAGTCCAATCTGTCCCAAGACTTTGAAGGTACCACGCAGGCCTTCCTTATTTTTGCGGAACACCTTAATATAGTCATCAATAAACCCGATCGTAGCCATCCAAACTGTACTGACGATCATGAGCACCACATAAACATTGCTCAGGTCGGCCAGCAGCAGACAGGGGATCAGAATGGCCATGATGATAATAATGCCCCCCATCGTCGGCGTACCTTGCTTGCTCAGCTGACCAGCCAGCCCCAGGTCGCGCACCGTCTCCCCTACTTGCAGATAGCGCAGGTAGTTGATGATGCGGCCACCAAAAACCATAGAGATGATCAGGGATAAAACCGCAGCCGCGCCCGCCCGGAACGTGATGTACCGGAACAAGCCTGCACCTGAAAAGTCTCCCATGGAATTGCCGAGCCAGTCGACGAGTTGAATGAGCATAGTGTTGATCAGTTATTGGGTGGTTGAAGAAACGCCGCTAAAA
>JANSXW010000150.1 GCA_024742755.1 bacterium
ACTTATGAACCCCGCTGAAATGCGGGGCAGGCTCTGGCGTTATCTTTTTTAGCTTATTTGGCCCGCCAAACGCGCTAAAAAAGATTTAGCCAGAACCACAATTCCTTGATTTTCATGACGAACCCGCTCCAAACATAGTCTGAAAGAGATCATCAGACAGGCTGCTTTTCTTGCCCCGGAAGCATCCCCTGCTAAAATCGGGCTTTGAGAAACCAAAGCAGGCAATATCGCGTTTTGACAACATATTCGTTTTCGCAAAACCCGATAGCTATGAAACACCTTGCCCTTTACACCTTCCTGTTATTTGTGTGTAGCCCCCTTTTTCTGTTGCGTGCTCAGGTTCCCCAAATTACTGATTTCAGGCTTGATGGGGACGCCCGCCAATCGGGCGACAATTGCATTATCCTAACCCCCGATTATCAGTGGTCCTCCGGATCGATTTGGTACAGGAAAGCCATCAGCCTCAAGTCTTCCTTTGACATGCAGTTGAGGGTTATGCTCGGGTGTAAGGACCGGGATGGTGCGGATGGCATGGTTTTCGTTTTCCACCCCTACGCCGAGCGGACCGGCTACCGGGGGGAAGGCATGGGCTTTGCGGGGCTGAACCCTGCGATTGGCATCGAAATTGACACCTGGCAAAATGAACACCTGGGCGACCCCTGGCAAGACCATGTGGCGATCCTCAGAGATGGCAGTGTCAACCACGGTTTCAACCTGGCCGGGCCCAACCGCATCCCCAACATCGAAGACTGCCGGGAGCATGACCTAAACATCAACTGGGCTGCAAACACCCAAACCCTGAGTGTCCGTATTGACGGCGAGGAAGTGATTTCGCTAAAGCGTGACCTGGTCAGAACGATCTTTAGGGGCAAAGACAAGGTGTACTGGGGCGTGACCTCCGCCACCGGCAATTACAACAACCGGCAGGCTGTCTGCTTTGAAAAGCTGGAATTTGAGCTGGTGGAAGAACTGCCCACACTGGAACTGCAGGGGCAAAAGCTAAAGGAACTGATGCGCGGGCGCTTTATCACCCTGGACCACATTCAGTTTGAGTCCGGTGGTGCACAACTGACGCCGGCCTCTCACCAAGAGCTGGATGAACTGGCCCGGATCATGAAAGCCCATCCGGATATGCAGCTGGACATCATCGGGCATACCGATAATATAGGCTCAGCGGCAACCAACTTGTCTTTATCAGAAAAACGATCGAGAGCGGTAGCGGAATACCTCAAGCAAAAGGGCATTTCCCCGAAACGGCTCAACTCCCGGGGCATGGGCGAAAAATATCCCCGCAATTCCAACGATACACAAACCGGCAGGCTGCGCAACCGCCGGGTCGAGCTTCGGCTGCTTGAACCTATAGCATAACCTTACCGGCAGCGCCCGCCATTAAGTTGGTAAGTGTCGCCATCAATCTGCTCTACATCGAGCCCGTAGATGGTTTCCAGCACCTGGAGGAAATCGGTTAGCGGGTCGCCTTTGATTTCGGTGGATAAAGCACAGTGTTTAAGCTCCGCATTGCCAAGCCTGAACTCTACTTTGTAGTACCGACCGATTTCCCGCAAGGCATTGGCAAGCTCTGCGTCCCGGAAGACCATTTCCTGGCTGTGCCACCCCTGTGCATTGAGCTCGGGAGCCGGCTTTTTGACCAGCTTCTGTTCATTGGTGCTAAATACGCCCCGCTCATTCGGGCGGAGCTCTACCTGCTGGGCAGCCTGTGCATTTTCCATACGGACCCGCCCTTCTGACACTTCGACCTCCACAGTGGGTTCATCCGGATAAGCACGCAGGTTAAAAGCCGTGCCCAAAACGGTGGTGCGCACACCATTGGCATGGATCACGAAAGGGTGGTCCGGGTCAGAGGCGACCTTAAAATAGGCTTCTCCGGTAAGGGAGACTTTTCTTTGTCCTTCTGATGCTTCGAAACTCAGATAGGATTGTTCGTTGAGGTAGATCACGGAAGCATCCGGCAGTTCGACCTGCAATTGCTCAGCGGGCCCGGTGGTATAGACGAGCCCCTTCGGCTGCCCCCACGGATTGATGAGCCAGTAAGCCCCGGCCGCAACAACCAAAGCGATAGCCGCTGCCACTTTCATCCAGGCGCGGGGACTGGGCCGAAGCGGCACCGCTTTGGCTTCCCGGGCCCGGTCCGCTTCCATGCGGGACTTTAGGCGGTCAAAACCTTTATCGACATCCGGCTCATAGCCAGATTTGTAAGACAGGCTCTCTGACCACAAATCTTCCAGCTCCTGATGCAGCATGGGGTCCTGCTGATGGCGAAGGGCCTCCTGATCTTCCGGCCGCAACTGACCGGTTCGCTGCCGGTGAAACAATGATATATATTGTGATAATTTCATTCTCATTTGATTCATTCGTCAATAGGACACAGGCATAACCGCCCTCCCCTATCTATTATTTTCCTTTTTTAGAATAATGCTCAAAATGTCATCTGTCCGCCCAAACGGCATATTCCGCAGGGATTGCAGGCTTACTTCTTACGGTCGGCCTCCAGCATTTCCCGCAGCATTTTTAAGGCCTTGGCCATCTGATTTTCGACGGTCTTAGGCGATATCTCCAGGTGTTCGGCGATTTCCCGGTAGCTCATGTCCTCAAACCTGCTGAGCACGAACACAATACGGCACCGTTCCGGCAGTGCATCAATGGCCGCATCTATCCTCGACTGCAGGTGCTCCGCAGCCATCAGTTCCGGAGCCGTAGCTTCTGTACTCTTTTGCACAGGCGCCTGCTCTTCTTCTGTGAATTTTATGCGCTGATCGCGGACGAAGTTAAGCGCTTTGTTCACCGCTGCCCGCCGCAAATAGCCCTTCAGCGATGAGGTGACCTGAAGGCGGTCCCGCTTCCGCCAAAGCTCATAAAACACATCCTGCGCCAGGTCCTCCACGAGATTGCTATCCGGAATGATTTTATACACCGCCTTGCAAATGTAGGCGTAGTAATGCCTGAAAATCAACTCAATGCCGCTCTCATCCCCCTGATTCAGCAAATCCAGTAACTCCTGATCTGTCGGTTGCTGTTGCAATTTAGTTGGTGCTTTTAACGTAGTAAGCCAGCGCACTGTCCAGGACAGCTGCAAAGCTGCTGACTGATTCCTATCCACAATATAATACATCCTCAGAACATAGCGTGCACCGGTTTGGGCACTGCCAAATATTCAGCTTGATCTTTTGAATAAGTAAAAATAATCGAATACCTTAGTCGGCATTATTAAACTAAGTGCTTCAAAAAACTTCTTGTAGATACCGATAACGACTTTAAACCAAACTTTACACCTGCAAGCAAGATGCCTGAGCTGCTCCTTAATCAAATGGATCTCCGGCTAAGGCAAATCACTCACAACCATGAAGAAACTTCTCTTTTTTATTCTCAGCCTTTTTGCCCCTTTTGCAATCTGGGCGCAAGATGGTGGCTCAACTATTGACGACAAAATCAACTCCGTGATGGAGCCGCTCACCCAGGTGGTGGAGAGCGTCGTATTCGTCCCCATTACGGTAGCGGGCTTTACCATACCTTTTGTGCTTGTCTGGCTCATCGCCGGCGCACTCATTTTTACGATTTATACTGGCTTTGTGAATATCAGGGCTTTTGGTCACGCCATCAACGTGGTACGCGGCAAGTACGACGACCCGAATGATGCAGGGGAAGTTTCTCACTTCCAGGCACTTACCGCGGCCCTTTCGGGTACAGTGGGGATCGGGAACATTGCCGGCGTAGCCATCGCAGTATCTGTGGGCGGGCCCGGTGCCACCTTCTGGATGATCGTGGCCGGCATATTCGGGATGACCTCCAAATTTGTGGAGTGCTCCCTCGGTGTGATGTACCGGAATTATAACGTGGATGGCTCCGTCTCCGGTGGCCCCATGTACTATCTCGATAAAGGCTTTAAGGAAAAAGGGCCTGCCATGGGCGTAATCGGTAAGGTCCTGGCCGTGCTTTTTGCGATCGCCTGTATTGGTGGTTCATTTGGTGGTGGCAATATGGTGCAGGTCAATCAGGCTGCACAGCAATTCATCGACGTAACCGGCGGAAAGGAGAGTTTTATCGCAGACAGTTCCTGGATGTTCGGCGCAGTTATGGCGGTCATTGTAGCCATTATCATCATCGGTGGCATTAAGTCCATCGCCCGGGTAACTGACAAGATTGTCCCCTTCATGGTGGGCATTTATGTGCTGGGCGCTATCGTAGTTCTTGGCTACCACTATGCAGACATCCCTGCTGCATTTGGTGAAATCATTGGCGGCGCCTTCAACTCAGATGCCCTCTACGGTGGCTTCATCGGCGTGCTGATTCAGGGCTTCCGGCGGGCAGCGTTCTCCAACGAAGCGGGTGTGGGCTCTGCATCCATCGCCCACTCTGCAGTGCGCACCGACGAGCCGATCTCGGAAGGTGTGGTGGCGCTTCTTGAGCCCTTTATTGACACCGTTGTGATTTGTACGATGACCGCTCTGGTTATTGTCATTACCAACTACGGCGGCATTGGCGCAGAGCAGGCTTTCCTGAGCGACCAAAACGGCGACCTGGACGGCATCACCCTCACTTCTTCTGCTTTTGAAACGGTGATGGCCTGGTTCCCGCCTATTCTTTCTGTGGCAGTTATCCTTTTTGCCCTGTCTACGATGATCAGCTGGTCTTACTACGGCCTGAAAGCGTGGACTTACCTCTTCGGTGAGAACAAAACCAATGAGTTGATTTACAAAGCGATTTTCTGTGCCTTTGTGGTGATTGGTTCCGCCATCTCTGCCAAAAGCGTATTTGACTTTGGGGATGCGATGATCTTCGCGATGTGCTTCCCGAACGTGATGGGGCTTTATGTGCTTATGCCAAACGTGATGCGGGCCTACAAAGATTACATGAGACGGATTAAATCCGGAGAAATAGCTACGACAAAGTAAAGTAGCAAAGGGCGCATCCGTTTTCAGTAACTGATGCGCTCTTTTTCTTTACAGGGGCCGCAAATCCGGTGCCACCCACCGTGACCTTGCCCGGACCGATTCCAGCAGCTTTTCACTGTAGAAAGCTTTGGGATAGCCGGATGCCGACTGAGGGGCCTGCAGGAACGCCCTTGAAGCCTCCTCATAATTCAGATGCGAATGCGCTTCCAGGAACTGCTTCAGTACGGCAATCCAGAATACAGTCAGGGTTTCGTGATAACCTGCTTCGGGCGTATTTTGATGCCCGAGATAGAGATTGTAGGCGATGATGCCATTTCGCATCCGGCAAAGTGCCTCATCTTCTCCGTTGTGATATAAGTACCAAAGCGCTACCTTCAGGTGCGCCTCATGCGTCCAGCCTTCTTCCGGTATGGCTTGCCGCTCAAAGCCACGGACTAACTTTTCGATGGGCGTCAGCACTGGTTCAGGCTTAAAATCTTCCGGCAAAAGCGAGAAGCTGAAGGAATCCGTATTCTTCCCCTGCCACCGGTAATGCCGGCGCGCGTAGCCTTCTCTCCGGAACCCGAACTTGCGCAACAAGCTCATGGAAGCCCAGTTGTCAACCGCAGTGAGGGCTTCGATGCGCTCCAGCCCAAGTTCCTCAAAGCCAAACCGGAGGGTTAAAGGCAGCAACTCCTGCATAAATCCCTGCCCCCGGTCTTCCGTCTCGAACAAGCCGTAGCCAATCTCCCCCCGCCGGTGCCGTTTGCATATGATATGGTAGGAAAAGTCACCGATGAACTTACCGGTATCCTTGCGGTACAATAGCCAGTTGTGCATGCCCAGGCGCTCATTGTCCAGCCCAAAGGTGATGTACCGTTCTTTGATCCCCTTATACACCTCCTCGTTTGGCAAGCCTAGTGCTGCGCAAAGGGTTGAATCATCGAATCGGGCAATCAGCTTTTTGAAGTGGCCCGGATTAAGCGTACGAAGGAGGACCCGCCCGGTTTCCAATGTGGGCAAATTCAGATCAGGCATGCGATGTGAGTTTCCGAAAGAACCCTTACCCGTGCCAGGAAGTTCCCCGCCCGGGCAATTTAAGGCTTTTGTCCAGCCAGCTCCTCTTTGGCAGGTACTGAGCATAGTACCAAAACATCGCAATCACAACGCCCATAAATGCGCCCAGGTAAACATCTTTAAAAAAGTGCTGGGTAAGGTAGATCCGGGACAAGCCCACGATAAGCGCCAGCAGAAAGAATATAGCACCAGTGGTCTTTTTATTTGGTGCACAGAACGCCATAAAGGCAAAAAGGGCAAATCCAGCCATCGTATGCCCGCTGGGGAAACTGGTCGCACCGGAGTGCACCTTGATGCCTTCCACCAGGTTGAGCTGCCCGGCAATGCCCAGCTTCTCAAAATAGGCGAAGGGGCGGTCATGCGCAAAAAAGGACTTGGATGCGTATGAAATGGCTGACACACTAAAACCCAGCAAGGGCAGGGCTATGACGTGCCGGAACTTGATAAACAACAGGGCCAGGCCGGCCAGGATAAACCCAATGGGCTCACCAAGCTTAGTGCCGTTCACAAACAGAACGTCCAGCAACCCGCTGCGGTGCCGGCTGAAAAACCAGACGAAAGCGCCGGTTTCCATCAGGAATAGCAAGACAGCTCCAAATAAAAGAAATTGAACCATACCAGAAAAAAACCAGCGGTTCGTTCGCCATAAATCAGACAGCGGGGTCATGCTCGGCTTTTCGTTTTTTGAATAGGTTGATGATGGCTTTGAAGAAATTGGCGTACTGATCGATATTGACCAGTTTGCTGTCATTCATCGCCTTGCGGGTCAGCAGTACTCCTATGGGAAACAGCACTGCGCAGGGCACCCAGGCAGCTGCGGCGGCAGGCAGGACGAAGGTCTCTGCAATTTTTCGGCAGAAGATAGTCAGCACAATAAAGATCATAAAGAAGATGATCGATATCAGAATGGGATACCCAAAACCACCTTTGCGGACAATCGCCCCCATAGGTGCACCAATGAACACAAAAATAAAGCACACCAGCGCCATACTGTACTTGGTATGGAGCTCATAGATGTGTTTTACGCGGCTTTCCTTCAGCCGGTCGATGGAGCGGGTGGCGGATTCGGCGTGCGCCTGAATACTGCGGATAAAGGACTTGGACTTGTTGACCAGCCTCAGGCGTTCTGATTCTGTGAACAACATCAGAATGCTCTCATATTCCTCAATCGGTTTCTCAATAACCTGGTTAACAGGCCGCCCTTCAAAGGACTTAACGGGCTTGCGGTTGATTTTTTCATCGGGTTGGAATGCCGGCTGTTCGCTGTCGGTTTCAGTATTTTCGGCAGGCGCCTCAGCCTCGGTGGAATCAGGAACTTCTGTTTGTTCCTCTACGGCCTCACTCGCTTTGGCTTCCAGTTCTTCCTCTTCGGCTCTGATGCGTTCGGCTTCCGCTGCGGCAAGCTTATCCTCTTCATCCGGATTGTCCAGAAAAGTGCTGTCCAGCTCCAGTAGATCAAAGTAGGAACTGAACTGATTGGAGATGCCCACTTCCCGGCGCCGGATTTTTTGCGCCAGCGAGTCTGCGGCATCGGCCAGCTGACCGCTTGTGAGCATACTGCGGTTGGACTTGAAAAGGTCTTCGTTAGTCCGGTTGAGGTTGAACTCACTCAGGTCAAAGACCTTGTACCAGCTTTTGAAATTGGTACGCACAAATGGGTAGGACCGGCTGTTGCCCGAACCCGTTGGGTCCCCTTCCATGTACTGATGGCCATCGTGCAGGTTCATCATGAAGTAGCTCCCATCCTCAGTCGCATACATTTCCCCTTCACTGGCAATAATCTGTGACAGCTTGCCTTTGTTGGCATCGGTGTGGTCATAGATCAGTACATCTTCTATGCGCTTCCCATCGCCCGGCTTATTGCCGATGTGGATGGCGTACCCGTCAAAGTCGTCATTGAAAATGCCAGCCTCCAGCCGCAGCGCCGGTTTTTGTTTCTGAATATCGTACATACGAGAGCCAAACTTAAGGTTGGCCACCGGGATGAGGTTGTTGGAACAGAAAAAGGAGACCAAAACCGCAAAGAAACCAAAACCAATCATGGGGCGCATGATCCGGGCCAGCGATACCCCGGCTGACTTAAAGCTCGACAGCTCGTACCGCTCCGCCATGTTGCCCATCACCATCACGGAGGAAATCAGCACCGCCAGCGGCAGGGCCATCGGCACCAGGGAAAGGCTTTTGTAGCCCATCAGTTCCAGGATGAGAAACAGCCCCAGCCCTTTGCCCGCTATGTCGTCGATGTACAGCCACAGCACCTGCATCACCAAAACAAACATCGCAATCATGAACGTCACGATGAAAGGCGGGATAAAACTCTTTACCAGTAAGCGGTCGACAATCTTCATAGATTCACAAATAGAATTTCTGCGTTGCGCAAAGGTACAACGTCTCATAACAACTCTATACGGTGTGCCAAAGGTTGACTTTATATTAACTTTATATTTTTCCCGGCCCGGCTGTAACTTTCCGTTAACCCCTGCCGTCACCTTAGTGAACGCAGCTTAGAGACGGAAACAAAAGAAGTTAGACTACTTAGAGAGCGTAATGAACCTGGAAACTTTCAAGTCAGACATACTGCCCATCAAAAATAAACTCTACCGGGTAGCCCTTCGCATAACGGCTAACCCACAGGAGGCAGAAGATGTGGTGCAGGAAACCCTGATCAAAGTCTGGGAACAACGCCGGGAGCTGAGTACCGTCCGCAACATCGAAGCCTGGTGCATGCAGCTGACCAAAAACCGGTCGATCGACAAGCGCCGCCTTCGGTTCAACCAAAATGAAGGGCTGGACGGTGCCTACGGGCTGAGCAGCTCAGCACATACGCCCGATCAGCAAGCGGAACTCTCGGACAGCTACCTGCAAATTCAGAAACTGATGCAGGAACTGCCCGAAAACCAAAGAATGGCTATGCAGCTCCGGGATGTGGATGGATTTACCTATCAGGAAATCTCTGACACCCTGGAGATGCCACTGGCACAAGTAAAAACGAACATTTTCAGAGCTCGGAAGAGCATCCGAAATAAATTAACCGCCTTATGGACCACCAATTGATACGGCAATTACTCGACCGCTACTTTGAAGGGCAGACCAGCCTTGAAGAAGAAGCCCAACTTCGGCACGCCTTTCAGCGCACAGACCTGCCGGAAGACCTGAAGGGGTACCGCCCCTTGTTTGGGTACCTGGAGCAAAATACGGCCCCGGAACTGGGCGATGCCTTTGATGCCAAATTGCTGGCGCAACTGCAGCCTCAGGAAGCGAAAGTCCGCCACCTTTCTGCCAGAACGTGGGTATGGCGGGTAGCAGCCGCCGTAGCCTTTGCCATCGGTGCTTTTTGGATGTACGAAGGCTATCAGCCCAGCCAACATCAGGAAGTCGCAGGTGTCGACTGGTCCAAATACGAAGTGGAAGACCCCGAACAGGCGTTTGCCATTACCAGCAGCGCACTCAAACGGGCCTCCTTAGAACTCAATCAGGGCACAGATGTGGCTGCTCAGGGCTTTGAGCGCAACCTCAGAGAGATCAGCCGCTTTTTTGAATAACCAACCTCTACTCATCCGATTGTTTATCCCTAAATTTTGAATCATGAAGACCTCAAAGTGGATTTTTACCGCCTTGATGCTGGGCATCGTCAGTATCGCCTCTGCGCAGACCTCCAACGCTAATGCCATTGATAAGTACTTTCAGCAATACCTCGACGATGACCGCTTCACCGTGGTTTACATCAGCTCCAAACTGATGAGCATGTTCGGGCAGCTGGATGTGGAATCTATGGAAATGGACGACAACGAGACCGCTGCCATTATTGACCTGGCCTCTGACCTCAAGGGTATCCGAATCCTCGTCGCAGAGGAAAATGGTGCCGGCTTTTACAAGGAAGCCAAGCAGAAGATCAATACCACCGAATACGAAATCCTCATGACCGTCCGTAATGCCGACGAGCAAAACGTCGACTTCCTGGTCAGGGAAGATGCCGCAGGCACCATGGAAGAGCTCCTGCTGCTGGTCGGCGGTGGGGAAGAATTCGTACTCATGAGCTTTGTAGGCAAAATCGATATGGAGAAAATCTCCAGGCTCATCAATGAGTTTGACGACAACGAAGAGCCTGCCGAGCAGAAACAGTAAATTAGTCTATCCAAGCATTGGTTGGGGTCTTGTACCCCGCCATTGCTGTTTACTCCACCACAAACCCGATCGCCATGAGACTGCCCATTCTTATTTTTTGTGCAGCAGTTTTTGCTTTTTCCTCCTGCAGCAGCCCCAAAACGACAGCTCAGTTTTACCAAACCCATAAAAAGCAGCCCGGAGTGGTCAACTTCAAGCTGCCTGGCTGGGTCATGTGGCTGGGCGGAGGCATTGTCTACAACAGTGTGAAAGACGAGGAAACGAAAGTAGCCCTGCGCTATGCCCGCAAAATTGGCAAGTTCCGAATGCTGGCTTCCGAAAAAGGAGCAGCCCTGCCGGAATCTGAACTCAAGGCCTTTGTCAGCAACATTCAGGAAAATGGGTACGAAGACCTGTTGCAGGTGGACAGCGATGGCTCTTCCGTCCGGATCATGGCACGGGACAACCGAAAAAAGATCAAAAACCTATTGCTCCTGGTCCGCGATGAAGATGGCTTTGTATTTATGGATATGAAATCCCGGATTAAATACTCTGAGATTTCAGACCTCATCAACTACTTCATCAAAATGGGCGAGCAGAAAGAAGAACAGGAAGAGGCGGAACCACCAAAGCCTGCCCCTGCTATCCCAAGGGTTTAACCCCGTATTTCAATCACCCGAAACCATTCAATACTATGCGAGATTTCATTCTATTGTGCCTGTTGGCCCTGATCCCGGTATTTGGCATGAGCCAGACTCATTTCATCTCTGAGTTTTATGATCAGTACAAAGACCAGGAACAGGTCAGCCATATTGACATACAGGGCTGGCTCCTCAAGCTGAAAATCAATGCAGAGGAAGCAGAAGGCGCAGAAAAAATCATTGATAAAATCACCCAGCTGCGCATCCTGACGATGGACGATGGCAACCTCGTCACCCCAAAAGAATACCAGAAGCTGCTCAGGAACATGCGCAAAAACGGCTTCGAAGAGCTCTTCCGGGTGCGCGAAGGCAACGAAGATGTGGGGCTTTACATCCGGGAGGAAAATAAAAAAGTCACCAACGTCCTGCTGACCGTTCACGGGCAGGACAACTTCATCCTGCTTAGCCTGGAAGGCCTGCTGAAGTTCAGCGACCTCAATGACCTCCACCTGGATATTGAAGGCATGGAGCACTTTGAAAACCTGCCGGACAAAAAGGAGGACATTCCACGCGTGTAATCCGTTCTTGTAGATCATTCACCCGACACTTACCCCGGTCAGCCTTAGTTGTCCGGGGTATTTTGATTTATGTCTGAATGCAGAGATTTTACTTATCTTTCGCCTAAAACATGCGGTTTACCCTATTCATGCTTTGCTTTTTTGCCCTGCACGGGCTATCTGCACAAAACCCCGTCCCCGCCACGCCTGCTCAACCGCGTATCCAAAGCTATGCCCAGCGGCAGGCCCTCCGGGACGCTTCCATCGCCAATGCCATAGCGTTCCGCAATGTGGGCCCGACCGTGATGAGCGGGCGTGTGGCCGATATTGACGTTTGGGAGGAAGACCCCACGCATTTCTACGTTGCCTATGCCTCGGGCGGGCTTTGGAAAACAGAAAACAACGGCTTGTCCTTCACCCCTTTGTTTGAGAAAGAAGTGGTCATGACCATTGGCGACATCGCGGTGGACTGGGAAACCGGCACCATCTGGGTGGGCACCGGAGAGGTCAACTCCAGCCGCTCTTCCTACGCAGGCACCGGCATTTACAAAAGTACCGATGAGGGAAAAACCTGGACGCACCTGGGCCTGCCGGAAACCCACCACATTGGCCGCATCCTCCTGCACCCCGATGACCCCAATACCGCATGGGTGGCCGCCCTTGGGCACCTCTACTCTTCCAACCCCGAGCGCGGGCTGTACAAAACTTCTGATGGTGGCAAATCCTGGGCCCGCACTCTCTATGCCGGACCGGAAACCGGTGTGGTTGACCTGATCATGGAGCCGGGCAACCCAGACGTGCTCTACGCTGCCACCTGGCAACGGGAGCGGCGCGCCTGGAACTTCGTCGAGTCCGGTGCGGAATCAGCCATTTACAAAAGTACGGACGGAGGCGATACCTGGGCCCGCCTGACGAACATCAACAGCGGATTCCCAACCGGTGAAGGCACCGGGCGCATCGGTCTTGATATGGTACAAGCAGATGGCAACATGATACTTTATGCCGCTATTGACAACTACGGCCGCCGCCCCGCAAAACAAAAAGAGGACGAACTGACGAAGGCGGAGCTGCGAACTATGACCAAAGAAGCTTTTCTGGAACTACCGCCCTATCAAATCAAGGACTACCTGCGCAGCAATGGGTTTCCCAAAAAATACAGCCTGGAGACGGTATTGGAAATGGTCACAAAGGACGAAATCACCCCGCAGGACCTCGTTGCCTACGTAGAGGATGCCAACTCCCTGCTCTTTGATACCCCAGTCATCGGGCTGGAAGTCTACCGCTCTGACAACGGCGGGCGCACCTGGAGCAAAACGCACGATGACTATATTGATCAAGTCTACAACTCCTACGGTTATTACTTTGGGCAAATACGGGTCGCCCCACAGGACCACAACCAAATTTTCGTGATGGGCGTCCCCGTGCTGCGCTCCGATGATGGGGGAAAGACCTGGACCAATATTATGCAGGACAACGTACATGCCGATCACCACGCCCTTTGGATTAATCCCAACCGGCCGGAGCACCTTATCCTGGGCAACGACGGTGGTATTAACATCTCCTACGACAACGGCGCTCACTGGGTCAAATGCAACAGCCCGGCAGTCGGCCAGTTTTATACCGTTGCCGTTGATGATGCAAAGCCCTACCGCATTTATGGCGGGCTGCAGGACAATGGGGTTTGGATGGGCCCGAGCAATTATGAAGCAAGCGACCGCTGGCACTCCACCGGGCAGTATCCCTACAAGGAAATCATGGGCGGCGATGGCATGCAGGTCGCCATCGACCCCAGAGACAACCAAACCGTGTACACCGGCTTCCAGTTTGGCAACTATTTTCGCATCAACACGTCCACAGAAAAGACCACTTACATCACACCTAAGCCCAACCTCGGAGAGCGCCCCTACCGCTGGAACTGGCAGGCGCCCATCCACCTTTCCATCCACAACCCCGACATCCTGTACATGGGCGCCCAAAAAATGCTGCGCTCTATGAATCAGGGTGAAAACTTCGAGGAGATTTCCGGAGACCTCACGCAGGGAGGCATGACCGGCGATGTCCCCTACGGCACACTCAGCAGCATTCATGAGTCCCCCCTGCAATTCGGGCTGCTGTACGCCGGCTCTGACGACGGGCTCGTGCACCTGAGCCGGGACGGCGGTTTTAGCTGGTCCAACATAACCAGTAACCTGCCCGGAGACTTATGGGTGAGCCGGGTGCAAGCCTCTGCCCATCAGAAAAGCCGCGTTTATGTAGCGCTAAATGGCTACCGCTGGGATGATTTCACGCCTTACCTGTACGTTTCTGAAGACTATGGCAGCACCTGGCAGCGCATTGGGCAGGACCTGCCTTTGGAGCCCGTGAATGTCATCCGGGAAGACCCCGAACATCCCGAACTGCTCTACGTGGGCACAGATCACGGCTTGTATATTTCTCTGGACAAAGGCAAGCACTTTATGCTGCTCGACAACAACCTGCCTGCCGTAGCCGTCCACGACCTGGCCATTCAAAATACGGCCAAAGAATTGGTGGTGGGCACGCACGGCCGGTCCATTTACGTTGGGCGCATCAAAGAGCTGCAGCAACTGGACAGCACCCTGATGGCTAAAGCACTGCACGCCTTTCCCCCTGATCCACTCCGGTACCGCCCCAATTGGGGCAAAAAGTCAGTTTGGGAACAGACGATACCCAAGGCTCAAATTCCGGTTTATGCCAACAGGCCCGGTAAGGCTACAGTGACC
Source organism: bacterium (assembly GCA_024742755.1). GTDB lineage: Bacteria > Bacteroidota > Bacteroidia > Chitinophagales > Saprospiraceae > Phaeodactylibacter. The sequence continues at coordinate 14,010 of JANSXW010000150.1, forward strand.
ATCTTTACGCAGGACAGCCTGGAGCTGCAAAATTTTGAGGTTCAACTTTCCAAGGGTCTAAACTACCTCTCCTATGATTTAAAAATCAACGAGGAAATTCTGAATGAGTATAATAAAAACCTGAATAAAGACAGAAAACCCGACGAGAAGCCGGTCCGTATCAAAGTCATGGACGACGGCAATGCCTACTTATACAAGGGGGAATACAGTGTGGAGATCGAATTTGGAGAAGAGACGGCTGAGGAAACCCTAAAATTGGAATAAAACGTATAAAAAAACTTGATCCTCAACAATTTATTGCCGATTTTGAATGTTAATATGATCTTAACCAACTTCTTGTTTGTTAAAAACAAAGTCCACTAAACAAAACGCATATGCGCTTCTACATGATTTTCGGCCTGTTTTTCCTGACTACAGGCCTATCGGCACAGCAATACAGCAGCCGTTACGCTTCTTCCCCCAACAACAGCGAGACCGGCACAGCGGTCTATTATGCCGACTATCTGCATGGCCGCATTACCGCTATGGGCGAGGTGTACCGGCGGGAAGCCTACACCGCTGCGCACAAAACGTACCCCAAAGGCACCTTATTAAAGGTAACCCGTCTCGATAATGGCCTCTCTACCGTAGTCCGGGTCAATGACCGCGGGCCATTCGTAGAGGGTCTGATGATCGATCTTTCCAAAGCAGCAGCGATGGACATCGGGCTGCTCAGAGATGGCAAGGCTCAGGTCCGCATAGAACCGGTCGGCCATTCCGATCAAAACCCAAGAGGCGGTCAACTGACGGCCCAAACCCCTGCCCGGTCGGTGCCCCAATCCTACGACAGCTACGCCAGCCAGCGTAACCGTGCGCCCGCTTACAGTTCATCTTCCTACGAGCCTCAGTACCCGGCAGCAGCTACCCAGAACAGCTATGCCAGCCAAAGTGCTAACGCCTCCGGGTACACAGCGAAGGGAGGCACTAACCGCTATTCCGCTTATAATTCTGCGCCACCGGTTGGGCAGGCTTACAGCAACAACAGCACCACCTATTACAACGAGCCGGTTCAGTCTGCCAGGACCTATACCGAGCCTTACAGCGATAATGCCAACCTGACTGTCAAAGGAGGCTACACCAGCAATCAGCCTCAATCCTACGGGCAGGTGGGCGGCTCCCTCGCCAGCCGGGCGCCGGGCGCAGCACAACCATCTTCCGCCAGCAGCAACTCAGCCGCTAGTGCAACAACGCTGCCCCGGGGCACACAGGGCTACGCTGTACAAGTCGGTTCCTACCGAAATGCAGAGAATGCCGCCCGTCAGGTAGAAGAACTGCAATCCAAAGGGTTGAGCAATGTTTTCATCATGAATTCCAACGGGCTCCAAAAAGTAGTCATTGCCCCGTTCCCCCAAAAAGCGGCTGCCCAAAACTACCTCGACGACCTGCGCCGGTCCTTCATGATTGACGGATTGGTCACCATGATCCGGTAGATACTTTTCTATTTTTAACCTACTCTAAACGACTAAGAAAGCCTTGTACCAGGATCCCGGTACAAGGCTTTTTCATTTTTGCAAAAAGGTATCCCTTCCAAAGATAAAGCAGAGCACCTACTCAACAGGCGCCCTGCACCCACCTGTCAGAAATGTGGCACTGCATGCTTATAACTCATAGCAAAAAGCCCCATACCGAATACTGGTACGGGGCTATTCAAATTTGCACAAAATTAAGTATTAGATCCAGGAGTAAGCAGAGCCCCTGCTCAACAGGCGCCCTGCATCAGTAATTAAACTCCCAAATTGCTATTCCACGATCACCATGCGCTTCGTCGCGCTGTGCGCGCCGGCGCTGACCGTGTACTGCACTACGCCTGTCGCCGCAAGCTCAGAAGACTTCACCGTGATGTGGTTGTAGCCTTTAGAGCCATCGTGGCGGTACAGCTTCAGTACCTTGCCTGTTACGTCGCTGATGGTGATCGTCGCCTGTGCTGCCTCTGGCAGGTTGAAGCCGATCACCGTCTCGCCCTTGAATGGGTTTGGCTGGTTCTGGTACAGCTCGAAGCCTGCGCCCGCTACCGTACCGTTGCTGAACTCGATCGCTACGTCCTGGAAGCTGCCG